>JACPRK010000209.1 GCA_016190005.1 Candidatus Wallbacteria bacterium
GGCTGGGGCAGGGGCTGGGGCCAGTCCGAAGTCGCGTAGCCAAAACACCTACTGACTACTGGCTACTGACTACTCCCTTCCACCTTCCACCTTCCACCTTCCATCTTCTGCCTTCCACCTTCTACCTTCTGCCTTCTCTCTTCCCTCCTCACACGAATCCGTCCTGGCGGCGGGGGCGGATGGAAAGGTCCCAGCGCTTCACGATACGGTCGAGCTCGATGCACTGCTGGAGCATCTCCTTGAGGTAGTCGAAGCGGAGCATGCTGCAGGCATCGCAGCGGGCCTTTTCGGGGGCGAGGTGGGTCTCGATGAAAAGCGCGTCGATTCCGGCGGCGACGCCGGCGCGCGCCAGGTGCGGCACGTACTCGGGATCGCCGCCGCGCGGGTCACTCGAGGGAATGCCGGGTTTGCGGATGATGTGAGTGGGATCGAGCACCACGGGGTAGCCTAGGCGGCGCATTCGCGGCAGCGCGCGGTAGTCGGCGACGAGGTCGTTGTAACCGAAGGTGGTGCCGCGCTCGGTGAGCAGGACGCGTGGGTTGCCGGTCGACTCGATCTTGCGGGCGATGCCGGTCATGGCCTCGGGGTGGAGGAACTGGCCCTTCTTGACGTTGATCGCCTTGCCGGTCTTGCCGGCCGCGATGGCCAGCGGGGTTTGCATCGAGAGGTAAGCGGGGATCTGGACGACGTCGACGACCTTGCCGACCGTCTCGGCCTCCTGCGGGTCGTGCGCATCGGTCAGCACGGGCACTCGATAGGTCTCCCGGATCTCGGCCAGGATGTCGAGCCCCTCGCCGACTTCGGGACCCCGGTAGCTGGCAGATTCGCCGCGGTTCGCCTTGTCGTAGGAGGACTTGAAGATCCAGGGGATCTTCAGCTCGTCGACCAGCTCTCGCAGCCGAGCGGCGGCCTCGAGGGCGGCCTGGCGACCCTCGATGACGCAGGGGCCGGCGATCAGCACCAAGGGGTTGTTGCCGCCGATTCGCACATCGCCGACAACGACTTCTCTCACCTGGGACATACGGGTTCCAACCTCCTGGCGGCGACCGTGGCGCAGACGCGCTCGAGGTCTTCCGGGGTGTCGACACCGTGGAAGACGGCATCGGTTTCGACGGTCAGCATGCGGTGACCGTGCTCCAGCACACGAAGCTGTTCGAGCATCTCCGCCCGTTCCAGCGGGCCCTGGCTCATGCGAGTGTACGCGAGCAGGAACTCACGGCGGTAGATGTAGACGCCTATATGAATGAAATACTCGGGGACGGCGCCACCGGACCTTACGAAGGGTACGGCTGCACGAGAGAAGTAGAGGGCCGCACCGTCGGAAGCGCGGAGCACCTTTGCGGTCTGGGGGGAGTCGATCTCTGCCTGCGAGACCGCGCGACGCACCAGCGTGGCGGCAGGGTCGGAGCTGGCGAGGAAGCCCGCCACCAGGGCTTCGAGCGGCTCCGGCCGCAAGAGCGGCTCATCGCCCTGGACATTCAGGAGGACGGGATACTCAGGTAGGGCCTCGGCGACTTCGGCCATGCGATCCGTTCCGCTGGCGTGGTCAGGCCGGGTGAGGAGCGCCTGGCCACCGAAGGCTTCGACGGCAGCGTGGACCTCCTCGGAGTCGGTGGCCACGACGACGCGGTCGACCGAGCGCGCGCCCGCGGCCGCCCGGTAGACCCACTCGATCATCGGCCGGCCGCCGATCCGGGCCAGCGGCTTCCGGGGCAGCCGCGTGGACGCGAGCCTGGCGGGAATGACGGCCAACACCTTCATCGGAGCCGCCACGTTAACACGGCATCGCCGGTCGAGCCAAGCGGCGGCTGAAGCGATGACGCCTAAGAGATCGCGCGCCCGGACCCGATAAGGATCGGGGACAGCGGACAGGAGAGGAGGCAATTGGGGACGATGACGGAGCGTCACTATGGTGTTCTCATCTTCTCCCTTGGTCTTCTCATTCTTTTCCAGTCCCTGGCGATCGGGCATGACACGAGTCGGCTGGAGCGGCCGGCGCTCACGATCCTGATGCCAATGGAGGCAGCACCCGCGGGCCCCTCGCCCGAGCCGCCGGCGGTGGCGTCAGCGCCCGCGGCGCAGACGAGCTCGCAGGAGCTGGCCGTCTCGCAGGCGATAGCCTCGCAGGGGCTCTTCGTCGAGCCCGCCCCGGCTCCGCCCGTGGAGGACCTTACCTATACGCTGCAGAAGGGTGACACCTTCTACGCGGTGGCGACGCAGTTCGGGATGTCGGCCCGGGACCTGGCGAGCGCCAATGGCCTGGCCCGACCATGGGCGCCGACGGGCACCGTGCTGCGGATTCCGCGCCAGCGCCCGCAGCTGGCCGTCACAGAGGAGGAGCCCGGACCCGCGGAGCTGGTGATGACCTACAAGGTGCGCCCGGGGGATACCCTGGCCAACATAGCCGGCCGCTTCCACATGGGGCTCTCCGATTTGCTCACGGAGAACAAGATTTTCAGCGGCAAGGAGCCGGCCGTCGGCAAGACGCTGCGCGTGCGCATCCCGCCGATCATCGAGTACCGGGTGAGCGAGGGCGAGAGTCTCTGGAAGGTCTCCAAGACGTACCAGGTGGCGCTCGGGACGCTGGTGGAGCTGAACAACTTGGCCCTGGCGGACCTGAAGCCCGGCCAGGTCATCCAGGTCCCGATTGGCGATCCGGCGTTGCTGGACCGCGTGTGGCGCGAGCGGCATCCGGAGGCGAAGAAGGCCGAAACGAACCGGTTCGTCTTTCCTCTTGCCGGGCGAATCACGGATCGCTACGGCTACCGCATCCACCCGATCCAGGGCGACGAGAACTTCCACTCGGGCGTCGACATCGCGGCTCCTCACGGGGCCCCGATCCGGTGCTCGCGGCCGGGGACGGTGCAGTTCGTGGGATGGAAGCCCGGTTACGGCAAGCTCGTGGTCGTACGCCACTCCGACGGCAGCCAGAGCTGGTATGCGCACTGCAGCCGGCTGATCGCCAAGACCGGCAATCGTGTAAAGGCGGGTGCGATGCTGGCGCGCGTGGGTGCGACGGGCTCCGCGACGGGTCCGCACCTGCATTTCGAGATCCGCCGCAACGAGACGCCGGTGAACCCGATGAAGTACCTCGGGAAGTCGCGGGCATAGGGGTCGAGAAGCCCGACAAGGCGCACCAGTGCTGGGTTCAAATGTTGACAAAGCGGCAGTCCGGTGATATAGTCGCCAACCGAGCCGCGCCCCGGCGGGCCCAGGCTCCAGGGCTTCATTGTTGAGAAGCTCCGAATACACGAAGAGGTATCCAAAATGTCGATTCGCAAGTGGATTCTGACCGGAACGGGCACGTTCCTCCTTCTGCCGGCCATCGCCAGCATCGATCTTTTCGCAGCGTCGAACGTCGCGACGATCGATATGGCCCGGGTGCTCCGCAGCTACGGCGAAGTGCGCAAGGCCGTCGGCGTCATCAAGGAGAAGAAGGACGAGTACCAGAAGGTCATCGACGGCCTGCAGGACGAGATCAAGACGATCAACAACGAGATCCAGCAGGACAAGGAAAAGGGCAAGGACACCAAGGAAAAGGAAGCCGCAAAGCGCAAGAAGATCTACGATCTCCAGCAGAAGTACCAGGGGCTTCGCGACAAGCTCGACAAGCTGGAGGCCGAGGAGTTCGACCAGATCAAGGACCGCATCCGGGTCACGGTCGACAAGCTCGCCGCCTCGAAGGGCGTGGAGCTGGTCATCGAGAAGCAGTGGCTCTACTACGGGGCCGCAACGGACCTGACCGACGAGCTGCTTTCCGCGCTCGGCGGCGGGGCTCCGGCTGGCGGGCGCGGCGGCAAGAAGCCGGCGACCAAGGCCCCGGCAGAGGAATAAGCGGGTTTTCCCCGAGGGCGGCCGCAGGGCCGCCTTCGGTCATGCTTGCCTATGGCTGACAAGTCTCATGCTCGGGTCGTGATGCCCCTCGGCAAGCTCGCCGAGATTGCGGAAGGCGAGCTCGTCGGCGACCACGGTACGGTCATCACGGGCGTGTCGGAAATCGACAAGGCCCAGGCGGGTGACATTACCTACGCCGTCAATCGCCACTACCTCGACGGGCTCCACAAGTCGAGGGCGTCAGCGGTCGTCGTGCCGATGGACGTCACGAAGCTGGATCGCCCGATGATCCGGGCGAAGAACCCCTACTGGTCCTTCGCCAAGATCCTCGAGGTGTTCAGCCCGCAAGCGCCGCGGCCGGAGCATCCGCTCCACCCGCTCGCCTACGTCAGCCCCCGCGCCACGATCGGGGAGGACGTCATCATCCGGCCGTTCTCGGTCATCGAGGACGGGGCGGTCATCGGCGACGAAACGTTCATCGACACGGGCGTCCATATCGGCATCAACGCGAGGATCGGCCGCAAATGCACGATCCATCCCAACGTGACGATCCGGGAACGCTGCCACATCGGCGACAACGTGATCGTGCAGGCAGGCTCGGTGATCGGGTCGGACGGCTATGGCTTCGTTCGCAAGAACGACGAGTACTACAAGATCCCGCAGATCGGAAACGTCATCGTCGGCGACAACGTCGAGATCGGCGCCAACGTGACGATCGACCGGGCCACGATCGGAAAGACGATCATCGGCTCGGGCACCAAGATCGACAACTTGGTGCAGATCGGGCACAACGTCGAGATCGGCGAGAACTCGCTGCTGGTGGCTCAAGTCGGAATCTCGGGGAGCACCAAGATCGGCGAGAACTGCCGGTTCGCGGGGCAGTCGGGGACCGTTGGCCATCTGACGGTCGGCGCGGGGTGCACGATCGCGGCGCGAGGCGTGGTGTTCAAGGACCTGCCGGACGGGTCGTTCGTCTCGGGCTTCCCGGCCAAACCCCACCGCGAGGAGCTCAAGATCATGGCGGCGCTCAGGAAGTTGCCCGAGCTGGTGCGGCGGGTCTTCACCCTGGAGCGCACGCTGGCCAAGCTGGAAGAGAAGTGACGGGGCACCCCCGACCGGGGTCTGCCTCCACGACACGCGAACGAATCGGCAAGACACGGAGTTGACCTGGATGAGGATGAACTCTGTGAATCGGGCAGCCTGGAGACGGTCGCTGGTCTGGCTGGCAGCGAACTTGACCGTGGCGCTCCTGTTGCCAGGCGAGGCCCCGGCCGCGCCGACGCCGGATGGGCTTTCAGGGCTGATCCGCATGCCAACGGCGTTCGTGCGGATGGGAACGGCCACTTACAGGCGAGGGTCCGAGTTCGGGGCCAGCTTCGCCTACCCAGTGATGCCGTCGCTGGAAGCCGGCTTGACGCGCGAGCGCGGCGAATTCGGAATTCACGCAAAAGCTCAGGTCTTCGGCTCCAGCGAGTCGCTGTTGCCCGCGGTGGCGCTGGGCGTCCGCGACCTGCACGAGAGTTTCGGCAAGCGTTCCTGGTTTTGGGCGTTTTCGAAAGCCACGCCGGGCGGGGAACTGGCGGTGCACGGCGGCATGCGGCGAGGCGACGGCCCCTTCAGCGGGGCCACCGACTGGTTCGGAGGGGTCGAGGTGCCGATGACACCCACGTTCAAGGCCAAGGCCGAGTATGACTGGGGCGGGAAGAGCGGCAGCGCGGGGATCGAAGTTCGAATCGGTGGAAATCTAGTGGCCTACGACTATATCCTGGACGCCTTCGGGTCCGGACCCGCCTCCTCCAACATGATCGGAATCAGCTTCCAGGACCAGTTCTGATGCAACCCAACGACCGCCAGACCACTCTGGCGCAGGAAATCGCCGTCGAAGGCATCGGCCTCCACAAAGGCCAAAAAGCCACACTCCGTTTCCGCTCGGCTCCGCCGGAGTTCGGCATCGCGTTTCGCCGGGTCGACCTGCCCGACAAGCCGGTCTTCCCGGTCAACTGGCAGAACGTGACGGACGGCGGCATCCGAGGCACAAACCTGGAGATGCACGGCCAGACGATCTACACGATCGAGCACGTCCTGGCGGCCTGCCACGGTGTCGGCGTCGACAACCTCATCATCGACCTGGACGCCTCCGAGCCCCCGGTCTGCGACGGCTCCAGCGCGGAGTTCGTCGCGCGGCTCAAGGAAGCGGGGCTCACGCCACAGAACGCGCCAAGGCGCTACTACCGGCTCCGGCGCTCGGTAGAGTACACCGAGGGGCACGGGTCGGTCACGGCGGTGCCGCACGAAACCACTCGAATCTCCTACACGCTGCAGTACGAGAACCCGCTCATCGGTTGCCAGTTCAAGGACATGATCCTGACGCCGGAGACATTCGCCTCCGAGCTGATGGGCGCCCGAACCTTCTGTCTGCTCGAGGAGGTCGAGTTCCTCCGGCAGAAGAACCTGGCGCTGGGCGGCACGCTCGAGAACGCCGTCGTCGTCGACAAGGACAAGATCCTCAACGCGGATGGGCTGAGGTACCCCGACGAGTTCGTGCGCCACAAGATGCTCGACCTGGTGGGCGATCTCTACATCGCCGGCAAGCCGATCCTCGGCCACTTCATCGCTCATCGCAGCGGCCACAAGCACAACGTGGCGCTGGTCAAGAAGTTGTTTCAGCTCAAGGCGCTGGAGCTCGAGACCTCGGAGCCCTCGGAGCGGCTCTTCGACATCCGCCGGATCTGGGCGACAATCCCGCACCGGTTCCCCTTCTTGCTGGTGGACCGGATGATCGAGCTCCAAACCGGCGTTCGAGCGGTCGGTATCAAGAACGTGACGATCAACGAGCCGTTCTTCCAGGGCCACTTTCCCGAGCAACCCGTGATGCCTGGCGTGCTGGTGCTCGAGGCGCTGGCCCAGGTGGCGGGCGTCTGCATCCTGTCTCTGCCGGAGGTCGTGGGGCGTACGCCTTACTTCACGGGCATGGACGCTGTACACTTCAGGCGGCCCGTTTTGCCGGGCGATCAGCTCCGACTGGAGATCGACGTGGAGCGGTTGCGCGGCAACATGGGCAAATTCCGAGGAAAAGCGCTCGTCGATGGGAAGATGGTGGCTGAAGGCATCCTGAAGTTCACGTTGCTCTGAGGGCCGCCGGGAAGGACAGCTCAATGGCGCGTGTGATCCACCCGACCGCGGTCGTCTCGGCGAAGGCCGAGCTGGGCGAAGACGTGAGCATCGGACCGTACTCGGTCATCGCCGAGGACGTCGTCATCGGCGATGCCACGGAGATCGGGCCGCACGTGGTCGTGGACCGCTACACGACGCTCGGCAAGCGCAACAAGATTCACTCGGGCGCCGTGATCGGCGGTACCAGCCAGGACCTCAAGTTCAAAGGCGACAGAAGCTACCTGGTGATTGGCGACGACAACATCATCCGCGAGTACGTCACCATCAACCGGGCAACCGTCCCCGAGGCGGTCACTCGGCTTGGCAACGGCAATGCCATCCTGGCCTACTGCCACATCGCCCACGATTGCATCCTGGGTAGCCACATCACGATCAGCAACGTCTCGACGCTGGCCGGCCATTGCGAGGTCGAGGACCACGCGGGACTGGGGGGCTACGTCGGGGTGCACCAGTTCGTGAAGATCGGGTCGATGGCGTTCGTCGGCGGCTGGTCGAAGGTGGTCAAGGACGTGCCTCCCTACGTCAAGGTCGAGGGCAGCCCGTTGAAGGTGTACGGCTTGAACTCGGTCGGCCTGGAGCGGCGCGGCGTGACGGCCGAGACCCGCCGGGCGTTGCGCAAGGCCTACAACTTCCTTTTCCGCTCGGAGCTCAACGTGAGCCAGGCTGTGGAGGTCATCCGCAAGGAGGTCGAGCCGACCGCCGAGGTCCTGCACCTCCTGGACTTCCTCTCGCGCGCCACGCGCGGCATCTGCAAGAACGCCGATCCGGAGGACTAGCCGCGCCAGCCGCGGAGATCTCTCGGGCGCTCGAGCTCTCGTTTGAGGTGATTTGAGCGCCATTGGAGGCCGAGGCGAGTCATTCTGGGGTCATGGGATGGCTTTCGGGTTGGGTGCGGCTGGTCTATCCGCCGGTTTGCCGGTTGTGCGAGGGGATGGCAGCCGAATGGGATGGATACCTGTGTGCGGAGTGCGCGGCGGAGCTCTGGCGGCCTGGAGAGCGGTACGGGCAGTGCGACGTGATCCCATTCGTGAGCTGGATGGGGTGGCTGGGGCCCTACGACGGGGCGACGAGGGCTGCTGTCCATGCGATGAAGTTCGGGCGGCAGCGGGAGCTGGCACGCCATCTGGGCTGGATGCTGGCGCGGCGGATGCCTGTGCACGTGCCGAGACCGGACCTGGTCGTGCCGGTACCGTGCAGCGAACCTGCCCGCAGGGCCCGCGGATTCGACCAGGCCGAGGAGCTGGCGCTGGGCATGGGGGAGGAGCTGGGTGGCGAGGTCGCGTGCCGGCTGCTGACGCGGCGGGGCGGAGGGCGGACTCAGCGTTCCTTGCCGCTCGAGCGGCGGGCGGCCAACGTTCGGGGCGTCTTCGGGCTGCGCTCGGCCGGGGCCGTACGGAGCCGCCGGGTGGCTCTGGTGGACGACGTGGCGACGACAGGAGCGACCCTGGCCGCGGCAGCGCGGCTCTTGCGCGGCTGCGGGGCGCTGGAAGTGTCGGCCTTTGTTGTGGCCCGGACGGGGAGCTGGCAGGCCTCACGCCGGGGGGGCTGAGGCAGGCGAAGCCCAATTTCCCTTGCGCGTGGGGCGCTTCTGGCTTATGCTGGAGGAGACGCGAAAGAAGGCTTCTTTTTTTGCAAACAGTTTCACTACCGGCGTATGATTCAAATGTTCGCCGGAGTCGTTCCGGCCCATTGGAAGCGGCCTTTTCGGCCGGATCAACTCCCTCTGAGGGGCTCCCGATAGGATGCTCGTGAGGGTGTGCTGAGGAGCGTGGTGCTCCCAGCGAGGAGGTGAAGCGATTGAGGATCGGTGACTCCAATAGGAAGGCTGTCAGCCACCTCTACCGCAAGCACGCCGGAGCCGGCCGTAAGATCGACGAAGATCTGGGTCTCGAAAAGGCCACGGGCGGCGCAGGCGATGGCGATGACGGTAAGGTGGGCAAGGCCGGGGCACCGGCAGGCAAGGCAGGCGTCGGGATCAACGAAGCCCGCCTTGGCCTCGAAGAGCACAAGTACGAGGTAGCTGCCGCCGCTGTGGCCAAGACGCCCGACATCCGGCCTGAGAAAGAGGCGCGGATCGCGGAGCTGAAGGCCATGATCGACAACGGAACCTACAAGACGGACGCCGACGAGATTGCCAAGCGATTGCTGGCCAGCGGTCTCTTCGATGATCTGATGTAGGGCCCTGGAAACGGGAAGTATCTGAACGAACGCCCGGTCCCGCAAGGGGCCGGGCGTTTTGTTGCGTGCGGGCCGCGGGTGCCGAAGACAGGCCCGTAATGACGAAGCTCCGAAGAGGAGGCCGCCGTCTGCTGCCCGCGGACATCCGGCTCGGCCCAGGCTAGCCCACAACACCCGGGAGACATTCCTTAGGGCTGCTTCCTTCCGGACCTGACCCGGTTCGGAGGCTCCCGCCGCATGGGACCCGGACCTCGAACGCCAGACGTCCACGTGCTCTCGACACCGGCCCCCGCCTCGAAGCTTCGTGGAGCTGGAATCTTACCACAGATCGCGCCGAAAGGAAACGGCCCAGACAGCTTCAATCAGCTCCCCGTCCAAAGTCGGAGTCGCGGAGGTGGAAATCGGGGACTGGCTCCGAAACCCCGCATGAAATCTGACCCAAGCCGAACCGGTAGCCTGAGGTTTCGGTGCCTTTACCTGATTTCAGCCGACTTTGCCGGAGTGCCACAGCTTCAATTAGCTTGCTCGCGGGCGGGGGAAGCGACTAGCCTGATCGAGCAAGCGAGGCTGCTCCCGGTCATGTCCAAATCCCTGCGCGAGACTCTGGTCGCCTACGCATTCCTGGCGCCGTTCCTGGTCGTCTTTCTGCTGTTCCTGGGATACCCGGTGCTCTACTCGTTCTCGCTGTCGCTCCACAAGACGACGCTGACGACGAACTGGTACGACGTCTTCGGCGACATGCGCTACTGCGGGCTGGAGAACTACAAGAAGCTCCTGACCCAGGACGTGGAGTTCTGGCACTCGCTGGTCTCCACCGGCATCTACGCGGCGCTCTGCATTCCGACCGGGATCGCGGTCTCGCTGGCACTGGCGCTGCTGATGAACAACCAGCTGCCCGCCGTGTCGCTCTTCCGATCGGCTTTTTTCCTGCCGAACGTGCTGGATGCGCTGGTCGTCGGCATGATCTGGGTGCTCATCTACTCGCCCACCTACGGATTGCTCGACCAGGTGTCGAACTGGGCCGGCATGCAGCTCCTGCCGCGCGAAGGGTTGCTCGGGAACCCCTACTCGTTGCTCCCCGCCATCGCGGTCGCCATGGTCTTGAAGGGGGCGGGTTTCGGCATGGTGTTGTTGCTCACGGCACTGCAGAACATCCCGGAGTCGCTCTACGAGGCCGCGGAGATCGACGGCTGCACGCGCTGGCAGCAGCTCCGATTCGTGACGCTGCCCTTGCTCAAGCCGATCTTCTTCTTCATGACGGTGACGGGGCTCATGGGCGCCCTGAACGCCTTCACGGAGATCTACGCCATGACCGGCGGCATCGGCGGCCCGAGCACGACCTTCCTGGACAGCACCGTCCGCGCGGGCAACCTCGTGGGGTTCTTCCTCTTCACGCACTTCCAACGAGGCAACTACGGCTACGCGTCGGCCATCAGCTTCGTGCTGCTGGCGCTGGCCCTGATCTTCACGACCATGCAGATGAAGCTGCTGAAGGCCGAGGACTGATGCGCCGCCCCGGACCGCTGGCCACGCTCCTGATCCTGCTGGTGCTGTCGGTGGGCGCGTTCGTCGTGCTGATGCCGTTCCTCTGGATGGTGATCACCGCGCTCAAGCCTCAATCCGAGGCACTGCAGTTCACGATCCCGTGGGGGGAGCTCTCGCTCGATAACTTCCGCAAGGTGGCGGGCGACCCCGACTTCCCATTCCGGCAGTTCTTCTCCAACAGCCTGGTGGTGAGCGCGTCGTCGGCGGCGCTGACCGTGCTGGTCTGCACGCTCGGAGGCTACGCCTTCGCCAAGAAGCAGTTCGCCGGCAAAAACGCGCTTTTTCTGATGCTGCTCTCGTCGATGCTGGTGCCGGGCATGATCTACATGGTGCCTCAGTTCGCGCTGGTGAGCCGGTTGGGGTGGATCAACACCTGGCAGGGGATGATCGTGCCGCACCTGGCCAGCGTCTTCGGCCTGTTCCTTCTGCGCCAGTACATCGAGACCATCCCCTCGTCCCTCATCGAAGCGGCGCAGATCGACGGCGCCTCCGAGGTGCAGATTTTCACGCGCGTGGTGATGCCGCTGACGCTGCCGATTGCCGCCACGCTCTTCCTGCTGACGTTCCTCTCGCAGTGGTCGAACTTCCTCTGGCAGCTCATCGTCAACACACCGGACAGCACCCTGCGGACGCTGCCCGTGGGGTTGGCGCTCTTCCGGGGCCAGTACGGGCAACGCTGGGACCTCCTGATGGCAGGAAGCGTGTTCAGCATCCTGCCTATGGCGA
>JACPRK010000205.1 GCA_016190005.1 Candidatus Wallbacteria bacterium
ATCCGGGGGACTCGTCCCCCGGAACCCCCTTGGCTCAGCAAGAAAGAGGGTCGACACTCGGCAATCCCCTCGAAAACCTCACGCCAGAGCGGCCTACCACTTTCCTGCGTCGCTCCCGGCGGTGTCGATCTGTACTGGAGTCTACCCATCGAGGGCTCTGCCCCCGAGCCCCCGCCAAAGGGCAGTGCCCCTTGGAACCCCTTTGGCTGAGAGACTCTCTCTTGCTCGCGAAGGCTGCCAGGACCCATCGAAGGCTACTGCGAGGAACCGGGAGTGCAGAGCCTGTCCCGAGCTTGTCGAAAGAGGGCCGATGGCCCCTTGCCGGGGTCTGAGGCAGGACCCCAGCAGGATTCATTTCCACTTGCCAGCCTTCCGACATGCTTCCCGGGTGGAACGCTCGGCGAGGCTGGCATGGCGCGGGCCGGGTGTGCTAAGTACCAGCCACTGTCCCGGCAGT
This sequence comes from Candidatus Wallbacteria bacterium, assembly GCA_016190005.1. Classification (GTDB taxonomy): domain Bacteria; phylum Muiribacteriota; class UBA6191; order JACPRK01; family JACPRK01; genus JACPRK01. The sequence goes on from JACPRK010000205.1 coordinate 458, forward strand.
CGCGCCAGGCGGGGCCAGACGGCCCTGCGAAGCTCGGCGGGGACCGCACTCCGCATGAGCACGCTAGACACCCTCTCGCCGCATCCGGCCTTTCCTCAGGGTTTCCGCCCCCGCCGGGGACTCAACTGGCTCTGCATCGGTCTCACGTACGCATCCTTTTATCTCTGCAGATACAACCTGCGGATGACGAAGACGCAGATCTGCCAGGAGTTCCAGTTCAGCAACGCGGACTTCGGCCTGATCCTGACGGGGTTCTTCTGGACCTACGCGGTCGGCCAGTTCTGCAACGGCCTTTTCACGGACCACCTGGGCGGCAGGAAAGCGATGCTGATCGGCGCCAGCGGCACCGTACTGCTCAACATCCTCTTTGGATTGGCGAGCATGAACAGCGCCAATCCGGTCATCCCGATCCTCTACATGTTCGTGATGATCCGGATGGTCGACGGCTGGGCCCAGTCGTTCGGCGCACCGGGCATGATCAAGATCAACTCGGCCTGGTTCAACAAGAACGAGCGCGGCCGCTTCGCGGGCATTTTCGGGTTCATGATCCAGCTCGGCCAGATCACGATCGGATGGCTGGCGCCGCTGTTGCTCTCGGGCTTCACGCTCCTGTTCCTGACGGTGCCGCCGCTGCACTGGCGCTGGGTGTTCTTCGTGCCGGCCGCCTGCTGCACCGTGGCCGCAACCCTCGTGGCCCTCTTCGTCAGCAACACCCCTGAAGAGTGCGGCTACAAGGGCGTCATTCACGACGAGGTCGCAGCAGCCACAGGTGACGCCGAAGCCGTCCCGCCGATCAGGGACGTGCTGAAGAAGATCCTGGGCAACCGGATGGTCTGGCTGGTGGCCAGCGCCTACTTCTGCACGGGTGCCGTGCGGCAAGGCATCGACCAGTGGTTCCCGGCGTACCTGGAGGAGGTCCACAAGGTCTCGAAGACTTCGGGGACCTTCGCGCTGATCCTGACCGCGTTGCCGACGGTTGCCGTGATCGGGTCGTTTCTGTCGGGCTACATCTCCGACGTCTTTTTCGGCGGCCGCAGGGCGCCGGTGGCGGCGATTCTCTACTTCGGCCAGACGGCCGTGATGCTGATGGCGGCGCAGTTCACGGGCCTCTACGCGATGTGCTTCTTCCTGGTGCTCATCTCGTTTGCGGTCAACTCGACCCACTCGATCCTGGGGACCGCGGCCGCGATGGACATCGGAGGCCGGAAGATGGCCGGCTTCGCATCCGGAGTCATCGACTCCTTCCAGTACTTTGGTGGCGGCCTCGCCGGATTCTTCCTCGGCTGGCTTCTGGACAAGTTCGGCTGGAACGCGTGGCTCTACAGCCTCGCCGGTTTCGGTATCATCGGAGGCGCCCTGATGATCGTCGCCATGAAGGCACAAGCCGGTGCCCCCACCCCCGCGAGTGCGGGACACTAGGGCAAGCTCGAGGCTCGAGAACTGAGGCTTGAGGAGTCAGGGATCAGGCCTCAGGCCTCAGGCGTCAGGGAGCGGAGAACGGCCACCAGAGTTTGGCGCGTGTCTGCGGTCGTGTCGGCTCCGCCCTACTGACTACTCCCTCCCGTCTTCCACTTTCTACCTTCCACCTTCTATCTTCTCCCCCTTCGCCTTCCACGCGCGCAGGTCGCGTTCGGCGTACTTCTCGACGACGCGCTCGAAGGCGCGGGCAAGGTCGAGCTTGTGGATGTTGGCGAAAGCGGCCAGCGTGAAGAGTAGGTCGCCGACCTCTTCCTCGATGTCCGTGTGGGTCTTGCGAGGGCGCAGCCCGTGGTTTCGCTGCAGGTCGCTGGCGATCTCGCCGAGCTCCTCGGTCATCCGGGCCAGCATTTCGAATGGGCCCCAGTAGCCGCCGAAGCTGGCGACAGCCTCGTCCACCTTCTTCTGCATCTCCTCGAGGGTCATCGGGTGGGTCCTCCGGGCGGCGCGGCGCGCTAGCCCCAGTCCGGACGGCGACCTGAGGCCGTCCGGGTCGAAGGCGTCGGCGCCCGTTACTCCATCCCCAGCGCGTACCAGTCGAGGAACTCGTCCCAGAGCCCGGCAGCTGAGAAGGTCGTGGCTTTGTAGAAGTTGCGGTAGGTCCGGTAGTCGTCCTTGCTGGGCCAGAAGATGGTGAGTCCTCCGACCTTCTGGTCGGCGTAGGTGCCGCTGTACCAGAGGCTCGCGCGGCAGGACTTGATGGCGCCTTTGAGCTTCTGGGCGGCGCCCAGGACCTGCGCGGCGTTCGAAGCGCTCGCGGTGTTGGTTCGGCCAGCGATGATGGCGTCGGCGATCCGCTCCAGGTCCCAGTACTTCTCGTCGGCGAAGGCCGTCAGGCCCTGGGCGGTCGGCTTGCCGATCTCCTTGGCAGCTGTGCGGAACTCGCGGACCAGGCTGTCGCAGGCCGACCGCACATCCTCGGCGCCGGCGGTGCGATAGGCGCCCAGGACGTTGTTGTTATCGGCCTTGTGAATGAAGGACTTGGTGACGACGCCAGACAGATCGTCGGCCGAGATGGCCGGGTTGGCGGCGATGGCGTCGACGATGGCGGAGTAGGCGAAGCCGTTGCCCGGGATGGTGCTCTCGCTGGCGATGAGGACGTCGGTGCCGTCCCGGACCTGGAAGAGCGCCTCGACCGAAGCGGCGTAGCAGGCGTCCATCGCGACGATGTCGAGCTTCCTGCCGCCGTTGCTTGCGGCGAAGGCCTCCAGCACCCGCGCGAGCTCGAAGATGGTCAGGCAGTCGTTGTCGGTGTCGTCGTAGGCGACGTAGCTCGAGATGGGGAGGTTGACGCGGCCGGGCTGGGAGTCGGAAGTGCTTCCGGGTCCTCTCCAGCTCAGCATGCCGCTGCCGTGGCTATTGATGACCAGGAGGTAATGGCGGGCCGGGTGGGTCTTGGCAGCCCACTTCAGGCAGTCGAGAAGCGCGGCCGGATCGCCCATGTTGACCTCGCCGAGCTTGGCCTCGACCGACCAGCGGTCGCGCTGGACGTGGTAGCGCTTGGCGCCCGAGTAGTCGGGATCGCTGTAGCGGCTGCGGAGGTAGTCGTTGATCTTGTTGCTGCGGTCGGCCTGGACGACGACGTCGTAGGCAGCGCCTGAGCCACGCTCGGAGAGCTCGTCCAGGTTGCGGAGCTGGCTCTCCTCGAGGCTGGTGGTCTTGTTGTCATCGCCGACGAAGTAGCCGATGACCGTCCAATCCTTGACGGCCTGGGCAGACGCCGCAGACGCCGGGAGCATCAGGGACAGGGCCAGGAGAGCCAGAAGTCGAGGGGTCGAGCGCACGCAAATCGCCTCCGTCAGGTGCCGGTTCGTCGGAACGCCGATCATCATGACGGCCCGTCGGCCCGGCGTCAACGGGGCGCAGGGTGGTGGCCCGGGCCACGGACAAAGTCGGCGGAAAGCGGGTACAAGCATCGGAAGCCGGCCACCCGACCGGACGACTGCCAGACTTCAACCTCGCTTCCGGAGCCAGTCCCCGTTTTCCGCCTCCGGGCTCGGGACCTTGCCGAGACCCTGGGGTGGTAGCATGGGCGCCCTGATGGCCAATCTGCTGCGCTTGGAGGAGTTGACGTGGCGAGCGCTGCTCGACTTGCCGCGGGACCAGACGATTGTCTTCGTGCCGATCTCGCCGATCGAGGAGCACGGACCTCACCTGCCCCTCGGGTGCGATCTCTTCGACGCGGAGGCGTTCGCCATGCGCACCTCCGAGGAGCTCCAGAGGCGCCGGCCGGGAGAGTGGACGGTCGTGATGTACCCGAGGGTCCCGCTCGGCACCGACACGTTCGCGTACCTGGGGAGCATCGAGATCCGGCAGCGCGTGGTGCGCGACCTGGCGGTCGACATCGGGAAGTCGCTCTCCCGCGAGGGGTTCAACCACGTCGTCTTCTTCAACGGTCACGGGGGGCCGGCCCACAACGTGGCGCTCGAGGAGGCCTGCGTGCGATTGAGGCGCTGCGGAGTGCGGGCGATCGCCCCGTTTGGAGCAGTCGTGGAGCGGCTTTTCCTGGGCGAGTACAACGACCGGATCGCGCCCGTCATGGCCGCGGCCGGCATCACCGAGTTGCCGCTGCCGCTCAACATGGACTACCACGCGGGCGCCTTCGAGACCTCGCTGATGCTCTACCTCAACCCGCACCTGGTCACGGAGGAGTACCGGCGCCTGGAACCCTTCTCGGTGAAGCTGCTCGACATCCGGCCGAGTACGGCACTGAGGGAAGGGCCGGGGCTTGGGTACCTGGGAGCCCCTTCCGCCGGAAACGCGAAGCTGGGTGAGGGGCTGATGGCGCTGGTCTCCGGGGAACTGGCGACGCTGGTCGAGGGGCTGGCCGACGGGCAGAACGTCTACGGGGCGACTCGCTGCAAGCTCTACTGGGTACCGCTACTCTGGACGGACCGCTACTGGTACGCAGCGGGGCTGGCGATGGCGGCAGCGCTTCTCCTGGCGGCAGCGCTCAGGTAGGGGCCGGGCCGAAATCCTGGTGACTCGCGCGCGCCGGCCATGGCAGAGTCGGGCGCATGAACGACACCGAGCTGGCGCTTTCGCGCTTCAAGTCACTCGAGAAGCAGTACCTGGACGATCTGATCGAGCTGGTGCGGATTCCGAGCATCAGCGCCGACAAGGCTTGCGTGGGACATCTGCGCGAATCAGCCGAGAAGACGGCCGAGATCATGAAGCGGCGCGGCCTGGAGAACGTCGAGGTGATCGACCTCAAGGGGGCGCACCCGTACGTCTACGGCGACTGGTGCCACGCCAAGGGCCAGCCGACGCTGCTCTGCTACGCCCACCACGACGTGCAGCCGACGGGCGAGGAGCGGCTCTGGAAATCGAAGCCGTTCGTGCCGACGCTGGGCAAGGACGGGCGGCTCTACGCCCGCGGCGCGGCGGACGACAAGGCGGGCGTTGTCGCACTCACTTCAGCGATTGACGCCTATATCGGCACGGTGAAGACGCTGCCCGTGAACGTGAAGCTCATCATCGAGGGCGAGGAAGAGATCGGCTCCTCGCACCTGACCGCGTTCCTGAAGAAGTACCGACGCAAGCTGGCCGCAGATGCGATGGTGCTGACCGACACGTCGAACTTCGACACAGGAATTCCGTCGATCACCACGTCCTTGCGCGGGCTGGTGGCCGTCGACGTGGAGGTCCGCGGCCTGCGCCAGTCGCTGCACTCGGGCGGCTGGGGCGGCGCGTCCCCGGACGCAGCGATGGCGCTGGTGAAGATGCTGGCCACGCTGACCGACAAGGACGGCGACATCGCGATCCCGCACATGTATGACAAGGTGCGCGCGCCGGGCCGCGCCGAGAAGAAGATGCTGGACGAGCTCACACCCTCGGAGAAGGAGTTTCGCAGGCAGGCCGGAATCGTCCCCGGCTCTCGCGTGATGGGCAAGGGGGGCGCCAAGGACATCTTGAAGAAGCTCTGGCGTCTGCCGGCGATCTCGATCAACGCGATGGAAGCGGCCAACATCCGCGAGCGCCGCAACGTCATCGTCGACCGAGCTGCCGCGCGCGTGGGCATCCGCATCGTCCCCGACATGGATCGGGAGGAGACGCTGGACCTGCTGGAGAACCACCTCCGGAAGAACGCGCCGTGGGGCGTCGAGGTCGCGGTCAAGCGCGAGCCGGCAGGCAACTGGTGGACGACGGACACCTCGCACCCGGCGTTTGCCGCCGCGCGGCGAGCGCTGGAAAAGGGCTACGGCCGCCCCGCCGTTTTCACCGGCTGCGGCGGCTCCATCCCGTTCGTGGAGCCATTCTCCCGCGAGCTGGGCGGAGTGCCCGCGCTGCTGGTCGGCATCGAGGACCCCTACACCAACGCGCACTCGGAGAACGAGAGCCTCCACCTGGGCGACTGGAAGAAGTCGATCGCCGGAATCATCCATCTCTTCCGGGAGATGGCGCGGTAGGCAGACCGGCTGGGACCGGGAACCACCCTCGGCCCCGCCGGCTCACAAGTCGAAGGCACGGCCCCCACGCGAACACTCCCTCCAATGCCAGGAGGGACGAAGACACGAAGCTTCCCGTCGCTCCAGGCGTACCCGGAGTGCGACGCATCTTCCAGTGCCGCATCCAGAGCGCCCGTTTCGGAGTCAGCTGCGCCAACGACTTGGGATCGGACGCCAATCTCTAGTCACTACTCACTACTCACTACTCACTACTAGAATGGCAGCCTCATCGGCTCGGCGCCTTGCACGCAGGAGTACTTCGCGAAGTCGGTGAGCCCTTCCTCGCGCAACACCTCCTCGTCGATCCAGGCGCGGCCGGTGCGCAGCGAGGGCGCCTTGTCGACCAGAGCAAGGGTCGCGTCGGCCAGGATCTCGGGGGTGCGCCAGACCTCGTGGCTGCCCAGGCCGAATCGGATGGTCGCCATGGTCTCCACGACGCAGGCAGGCCAGAGCGAGTGCACGGCCACGTTGTCCGGACGGACCTCCTCGGCCAGGCCGTAAGTGAGCAGTGTCATGCCGTACTTGCTGGTCAAGTAAGCCACCTTGCCGAAGGCGTGGCCGGGCTCGATCGGAGGCGACATGTTCACGATCTGGCCCCAGCGGTTCTTCGCCATGTGAGGTAGACATTCGCGCGCGGCGATGAAGGCGGCTCGCGCATTGACGCCCATCACCAGGTCGAACCGTTTGGTCGGAGTCTCGGAAACCGGCGCCAGGAACAGCGCACCTGCGTTGTTCACCAGGATGTCGATTCGGCCGAACTCGCGGGCCGCCTCCGCCACCATGTTCTGAATCTGCTCCTCGTGACGCACGTCGGTCTGCACCACGAGGGCTCGTCTCCCCAGCGCCTCGACCTCGGAGCGGACCTCACCGAGCGTTCCCGGAAGCCTGGGATCGGGCTCCACCGTCTTGGAGGCCAAAACGACGTCGCAACCGGCCTTTGCCAGCGTCAGCGCCACGGCCCGACCGACCCCGCGACTTGCCCCCGTGATGATGGCCACACGATTCTCGAGAGTCATGCGGCCAGCATACATGAGGCGCTACCGAGATGGCATCTCCCGTGCATACAGGATGCCGCCAGGAGGAACACCTATGAAGAAGCCCAGAACCCCAGACGACAGCTCGGCCGGCGTCATCTTGATGGGAATCGCCCAGCTCGGGTTGATGCTCATCTTCCTCCTCGCCGCCGTGGCGATCTACCTCGAGTCGCCTGAAGAGCCGCCCCAACCCGTCCGCTCCATCATCATCGCCAGCAGCGATACCCCCGAATCTCGGTAGTTCCACCGGTCACCCCAATCCCAAACCCGCAGTCGGAGCCCCCCCCGGGGCTCCCTTTTTTTGTCCCCGATGGACGATTTTGTTCGACGACGCCTGCCACAGGTCGAGGTCACTTTACCGCGACTGATCGGGACAACGACCAATGTTGACACTGTTATCTGACAGTGTTATAATTAGTTCAGGAGGCAGTGGACCAGATGTCGATTCGCTGGAGACTGGAGCAGCTGACCCGCGTGACGACGCGGGTACTCGAGCACGAAGGGCTGGCGGGAGACTCGCGCCGAGTTCGCTGGATGCCGGATGGCCGCACAGCGCGCTACTACACGACCGTTGGGCTGCTAGATCGCCCGGCCGGCTTCGAGGGACGCACGGCGCTGTACGGCCTGCGCCATCTACTGCAGCTCGTGGCGATCAAGCGCTTGCAGGCCTCGGGGGCGAGTCTGGAGGAGGTTCAGCGGAGGCTCGCCGGTCTGCCGCAAACCGAGCTCGAGTCGCTGGCTCAGGTTCCGGCGGGCCTGCTCGCGGACGCCAGCGCCGAGGGAACGGGCGACGCCGCGCCCAAGCGCCGTCCTGAAACCGCCCCCCTTCTTGGAGCAGGCGCCGTCGCGCCTCGCCGGGAAGCGAACCTCGCTCCGGACGACGCGACTCCAATCTCCCCGCCGGCGCCAGCGAGGCGATTCTGGTCCCAGCCGCAGTCGGCACCGCGCCCGACGGCCCTCGCGCCCGACGCGCGGCCCCTCACGGCAGTCGCGGTCTCCGAGCGGTTGACCCTGTTGCTGGAGCTGCCGGCCGGCCGGCTGGACCCGGCAAGCCTGGCGCGGCTTCGCGCCGCGGCGGCCCCATTGATCGAGCTTGTGGGAACCCTGGCAGACGATTTCGACTCGAAAGACGATTGAAGTCCCTTTGGACGTGCCGGCCGTAGGCCGGAAGGAGCCCCCAGATGCACGCACCTCTCACCGTGATTACGGACGACCCGGTCAGCCAGGACGTGACGAACGACGGGTTCGGTGCCCTTCACACGCAGGCCGGCCTTTTGCCGCTGGCCGCGATGGACGTCCGGGCGCGCCTCACGGGCCTCTACGCCGAGGTCTCCGTGCGCCAGACATTCGTCAACGTGCACGCGATGCCCCTGGAGGCCACCTACATTTTCCCTCTGCCAGACCGGGCCGCCGTGACGCGCTTCCAGCTGGTGGTCGCCGGCCGCACCGTCGAGGGCAAGCTGATGGAGCGCGGCGCCGCGCGCGATACCTACGATCAGGCGCTGACCCGCGGCCACCGCGCAGCCATCGCCGAAGAGGACAGGCCGGGCGTCTTCACGATGCGCGTGGGGAACCTGCCGCCGGGAGAAACGGCATCCGTGCACCTGGAGCTGACGGGTCCCCTCCCCTTCCAGGACGGCGAGGCGACCTTCCGCTTCCCGCTGGTCGTGGCGCCCAGGTTCATCCCCGGCGCGCCGCTGCCCGGCCGCTGGGCGGGGGACGGGACCTCGCCCGACACCGACGCCGTCCCGGACGCCTCCCGCATCACGCCGCCCGTGCTGCTCCCCGGCTTCCGATCCCCGGTGCGGTTGGGACTGTCGGTGGAAATCGACCCGGCAGGACTGCCTCTGACCGGCATCGGCTCCAGCCTGCACCTGGTCTCGGAGGACTCCGACTTCGGCAGCGCCGTGCGCCGGCTGCGGCTGAACGCGGGGGAGCGCCTCGACCGTGACTTCATCCTTCGACTCCGGATGGCGCCGGATTCCGCCGAGGGCTCGGCCGTCTTTGCCGCACAGCCCGGTTCGGACACGGGCGCGCTCGCCGTCACGTTGGTCCCGCCGATACGCGCTGCGTCGACGCCGCGCCGGGACGTCGTGTTCGTGCTGGATCGCTCCGGGAGCATGGCGGGCTGGAAGATCGTCGCCGCGCGCCGCGCCATCTGCCGGATGATCGACACGCTGGACGCCCGCGACCGCTTCGACGTCCTGGCGTTCAGCGATCGCGTCACGCTCTGCAGCGGCCAGCCGCAGTCGGGGCTCGTGTCGGCCACCGACCGCCACCGTTTCGCCGCCCTCGAGAGCGTGGCGGCGCTCGAGGCCAGCGGTGGCACCGAGATGTCCAACGCCCTGTCCGTGGCGCTCAGCGACCTCGCCGAGCGGGCTCCGGGCGTGGAGCGCACGTTGGTCCTGGTCACGGACGGCCAGGTCGGCAACGAGGACTGGCTGCTGCGGCTGGTCCGCGACAAGGCACGCGGAGTACGGATCTTCACGGTCGGCATCGACCAGGCGGTGAACGCCGCCTTCCTGCGGCGTCTTGCGGACCCCAGCGGCGGCGTCTGCGAGCTCATCGAGAGCGAGGACCGTCTGGACGAGGCGATGCGCAACCTCCACAGGCGGATTGGCACCCCGGTTCTGACCGACGTAGAGCTCGAGCCCGAAGGCACACGGCTCCTGCCTGGCTCGCTGACGCCCGCCGGCTCGCGGGACGTCTTCGAGGGGGTCCCGCTGGTGCTCTTGTGCCGCGTCACCGGAGCTCCTCCGCAGACGATCGGTCTTCGGGCACGCATGGCCGACGGGACCACCTTCCGGCTGAAGGTGCCGGTCGTCGCCGCGACCACTCCGGTCGTCGGACGAGCCTGGGCGCGCGCCCACATCCGGGACCTCGAGGACCGCTACGTGTCCGAAGGGCTCGGCGACTCTGCGCTAGCCGACCGGATCGTTCGGACCTCGCTGGAGTTCGGAGTCCTCTCGAGGTTCACTGCTTTCGTGGCCGTGGACGAGCGCGAGATCGTCAACCCAGGAGGCCTGAGTCACCACGTGGTGCAGCCCGTGGAGCAACCGCAAGGCTGGGCGATGAGCGCCCAGGTCGCCGGAGTGGGCGGATTCGCCTCGAGGTCGGTAGCTGCCCCGAGCCCGAAGCGCGCGCAGTCGATGGATGACATCGACTTCTGCTTGATGGACAGCGCTGACATGGCCTCCGAATCGGGCAGCGGCGAGCTCGGCTCGTACATCTCCAAGGAATCCGGACCCGAGGTCCCGGCCAGCGGCAGCGGCGGCGGCGGCGGGCTCTTCGACGCCGTGTCGGACTTCCTCGGCAAGTTGCCGTCGATGCCCCGCTCGAGCGGCCGGGGCCGATCGCCGCGAGTGAAGCGCACGCCGTCGCCTTCGAACCGGGCGCTGACGGCAGAGCTGGCGAGCCTCTTGCGCGCACTGGCCGAGGCGCTGGAAAGGCTGGAGACGCTGGCCGACGAGACAGACGTGCGTGCGGAGCTGGCCTACCTCATCGGAGATCTCGAGCTCGCGCTCGAGGCCATCGAGCAGACGCCCGGCCTATCCCCCTTCGCGCTCGCGCTGCGCCCCCTGCTGGAGGGCCTTCGAAACCTCCGGCGCTGGACGGCCACCGACCGTCCCTCGCTCGCGTCGCTGCTGGCGGCCCTGCGCGAGGCGCTCGACGCGGTCAAGTCCGGCTCGCCGGCGCCGCCGGCACCCGCGAGGCGCGAGTTCTGGAAGTGAGGGCTGCCCCCGTCCGGGGAGCGAACCAGTGATTCGGAGTCAACGCACCGTTTCTGGCACTCAACTTGTTCCTACCATGCTCCCTCACTGGACGATTCGCTGGCGCACTCGAGTCAGGAAGCAGCCGGCGGCGTCGGGAGTGAAGTACGGAGGGTAACTCATCGGGTCCCAGAGCAGCGGCCTCTGATGGACGTGCGCCTTCTGCCCCGTGAGCGTCACGTTTCCACCGGCCATCAGGTTGCCCTCCAGCTGCAGCTCCTCGAGCGTCACGTTGCCCGAGACCCAGACAGTGCCTTCGACCTCCAGCTCCGAGACGGGTTGTCCGTCAGTGGACAGGTTGCCTCCACAAAGAAGCGCCGGAAGTCTCCTCGCGCCGTCGATGAACCTGGGCCGCAGCCACGAGTTGCCGGAGGACGAGCCCGGCAGCTTCCCGCTGATCACGACGTTTCCGGTGACGATCAGCGTGCGGAACCGGAAGGGAACCCGGTCCTGGCGCAGGGTCAGATTGCCGTCGACGAAGACAATCCGATGACCGGAGTAGTCGCCCTCGAGGGAGGCCGTGCTCGCAAACTCCAGATCGAACCCGAAGTCGTCGCGGTAGCGCTGGCGATCGACCGACGGAAGGCGAATCTCCGGCCCCTGGTTCACGAACGACTCGGCGACTCCCTCGTGATCGCCCTCGCTCACCAAGACACCCTGGTATCCATACAACCCTCCTTCGATCGAAGCCTTCGGCGCGAAGTCCAGCGTCAGCGTTCCCGCGGAGTAGACGGCGTACTGAAACGCCCTACTTCCCAGGCCGATCTCCCGCTCCAGAACACGCACCTCACCGCCGGCCCCGTGCCCCGAGGCACGTAGCAGGGGCCCGTTGGGCCGGCTGACGAGCGTAACTTCGTAGGATCCCGATTCGAAGGGCGTCCTGGGAACCCCACTACTCCACGCCGGATTCGCCAGCAAGCGAGCTTCGGCGTCGCTCAGCCCGCACTGCGCGAGATCCGACATCCGCCCGAGCTCGAGCACCAGCTGGCTCTGCGATAGCTGGGAGGGAGCCAGCTCCAGCAGCGACGCTCCCAGCACGGCCAGCATCGCACACAGCAAGAGCGCGATGGCGAGCACGTAGCCGCCTGGCTTGCGCGTCATGGCCAGCGCCTCCTGGCATCCAGCCCCGCCCCGCCGATGAGCACCTGCACGGGCGCTCCTCCCGTCGAAGCGAGAGTCACTTCGATGGGTCCCAGGTCACTCTCGCTCACCCGATCGGGGAACGCGGTCCGGCAGACATCGTGGATCTTCAAGTTGTCCATTGGCAGGTCGAGTTGCATGCCGTTGCGCTTGGAGTGCGGAGTGTTGCTCGAGCCGATGTAGAGGGAGCCCTCGAAGGCGGCAGGAGCAAGCTCCGCGCCGGATCCGGCGACTCGCTTCCCGTCGGCGAAGAGCGCCAGAGTTGCCGCGCTGCCGCTTGCAAGGCCAGTCCGGTTCCAGGCAATGGCCAGATGCGTGAAGCGCGGCGCCGGCCGCGGCGGAGTCCAGTCGAGGATTGCCGCTCCGTGCCAGCTGACTCGCATCCGGCCGCTCTCTCCCACACACGTCCAGCGAAGCTGTTGCCCGGTCGATCCCGGGCTCGTATCGATGAGGCAACGCTCGTCGTCGAATCCCGCCAGCGTGCTCAGATCTACCCAGAGCTCCAGCGTTCCGCGCTCGGGATCGAGGAGCTGGGCCGGGAAGGCCAGCCAGTCTCCTTGATGGCGCACCGTCGCGGCGTCGCCGAAGATTCCCGGGGAGAATCGCACGTGCCCCCCTGCCGAACCGGCGGGGCCCAGCTCCGGAGCCGCCACATCGCTCTCAGATTCGAGCCGGCACCAGAGTCGCGGTCCCCTGGGAGTGAAGCTCCCGACCCCGGCCGCGTAGGTGCACGGCGCGGCGGGCGCAACGGCCCGCAGCAGCCTGCCGTCCGTCGTGAGGCTCCATTCGATGGACTCGACCCCTGGATCCGCGTCCTCGACGAACTGAGTTTCGAGTCCTAGGAGTCCGGACGCCAAGGCCGTGACGGCCACGGACTCCCGCACGTCATGCAGCATCCGTTCGAACGCCCAGCGGCAGGCAGCATCGCGTTCCCGATCGCGGCGAACCTGGTCCCAGCCCACGAGGCCCGACACGGTCCCTTCGGTCAGCGCCCCGAGCACCAGCGCAGCCAGCAGTGCCGAGACGAGCACCTCCAGCAGCGAGAACCCTGCGGCCGCCGCCGAGCCGACCGCTTTCCGCGCGCCGTTCATGGGTCCGGGTCCACGAGCAGCACCCGCCGCCCGACCGTCACGCGTGAACCGAAGACGCCGTCCCAGCTAACCTCGACGCGCACGTCCACCAGGCGCGCCGGGGGCGAGCTCGAGACGGTCACTTGAACCCGATAGTCGTTCGAGCCCACGCGATCCGTCCTCTGGCCGCTGGCCAGGCTGTCCGCGCGCGCAGACTGCAGGCGCGCGAGCTCGCGGCCCAGGAGCTCCGTGGCCGCTGCCGTCTGCCGGGCATGTGCCGCCAGCATCGCGGCATGCGAAAACATCTGGAGCGCGGGCAGCAGCATCGCCCCGACCATCGCGGTGGCGCAGACGATCTCGACCAGCGTCACGCCGCTTGCCGGCATCCGGGCGACTCGCGCGCAACGGCTATTGGAGGTGATGCTCATCGCACGCTCACGATTCCGGAACCGCGGGCGATCTCGACCACGCGCCGGCTCCCGGCCGCTTCCAGCGTCACGCTGCCGCCGGCCGGCAGGAATCCGCCCGTCACGATGTCGATGCGATCGGCCGAGAAGCTGGTCTGTGCCAGCGCAACACCGGCGGGCAGCTCGATGGTCGCATAGACCTGCAATCCCGACGTCGAATCCGCGAGCAGGCGGTACGAGTGCGTGTCGGGCGAAAGCTCGATGCGGTGAAACCTTCGCTGCGCAAGCGCACGCCACCGCTGATCGTGGACGGCCTGTATCAATCGATCCGCTTGGGCCATCAGAGCGGCCCCGGCCGGCATCCTCTCGACGCTGCCGAGCGACAGCGCGACGAGCGACGCTACGAGGACGGCAACGAGGACGACCTCAATCAGGCTGAACCCCCACCGCGACGGCACAAGCCACCGGCGCGGCGACCGGCTTGGGCTCATGACGCCCTTAAGCTACTACCGCGGAGCTCCCGGGTGTCTAGCGTCCAGGCGCCTGGAACCGTGGATCGAGTGCTTCATAGTGCCTGCCGGCACAATCCATCGCCATTTTCTGGGCGCACCGACTCCGCCGGCAGCACGCGGCTGCGAGCGACTCCAGGTCACGGGCGAGCTTCCCGGCTTGCGCGTGCTTGGCCGCAGTGCCCGCCCAGAGCCGGCCCAGGCGCTGAGCCGATGAAGCGGCCCGGCGAGCTAGAGTGGCAGTCGGGTCGTCGATTCCACACCGGACCAGCTGTCGGAGAACTCCGAGGTCGAGCCGCAGGCGAGTCAGCTCCTCGGTCTCCGGTCGCGCCAGGAGCGTCTCGCGCGCCGGCGCGACAATCACCGAGCCGGAGGGCAGAGCCGCCATCCCGGGCGCTGCCGCCGTCGCGGTCGCGGGCTCCGCGGACTCCTCGGCATAGAGGGGCGTGGCGAAACGCTCGACGATGGGCACGCGCCTGGCGCCCATCTTGAGCTGGGTCGACCGCGGCTGCCGGAGCGCTTGCAGCGAGACCGGCTCCTGCCCATGAGCAGATGAGACGGCTCCCCACAGCAGGATCACCGCAAGCGCCCGGGACCGGCTCACGGGGCTCCTGCGTGCGGGCCCTTGGAACGTAGCCGCTCGGCCAGGTCGACGTAACGAGCGCGCGGTCCGGCCTCAGGCGCGGCGGCCGCGGGCCCGGCCTGGACGCTTGCGGGCTCGGCCACTGGCGCGCTTTCGGGCACGATCGTGGGGGTGACGAAAATGAGCAGATCGACCGTGACCCGTTCGCGGCTCTTGGACTTGAACAGCTCGCCGATGACGGGAACGCCCTTCAAGCCGGGGACGCCGGTCCGGTCGCTCCTGTCGCGCTCCTGGAGGAGCCCGCCGATGACGGCCGTGTCGCCGCTGCCGACAAGGACCTGCGTGTCGGCCTCACGCGTCTGGATCACCGGGAAGCGGTTTTCGACGAGCGTTCCCACGGTGCTCACCGCAGGGTGGATGATCAGGTTGACGCCCAGGTCGCCCGAGATTTGCGGCACGACATTGAGCTGTACGCCGATCTGCTCGTAGTGATCGAGCGTCACGGTCCGGACGGCGGTCTGCGGATCGAAGGTCTCGACCGTGATGGGGAACTTGTCGCCGATGAGGATGCTGGCTTCCTGGTTGTTGACCGTGGAGATTCTCGGACTGGAGAGGATCTTCAGCCTCTCACGGGCCTCGAGGGCCTTCAGGACGGCCTGCAGGTTCTGGGCAGAGAGGGTGCCGAATCGGAAGGTGTCCGCCGCCCTCGTTGCGCCCGGCTTGATGGAGTTGAACGGGAACTTCGTGGGCTGTGAGGCCCCCGTCAGTGCCGCTTCGGCCCGCCAGTCGATGCCCAGCGTTTCGGTGTCAGTGAGGGTCACTTCTACGATCTTCACCTCGATGGAGATCTGCCTGGGCCGGACGTCCAGGTGACCGATCAGCGTCGCCACGCTGTCGACGGCGGCGCTGGTGTCGGTCACGGAGATCAGGTCGGACCGCTCGGGAGCTTCGGGGCGCGCGGTGACTGGCCTGCGATCCGTGGCCTGGGTGCCGAAAGCGAAGCCGCCCCGGTTGCGCCGCGTGAACACCTCTAGCTTCCCCACGGGGCTGAGGCCGCGCTCCAGAAACCGTTTGACGTCGGTGCCATCCACATACTTCAGCGAGAAGAGCCGAGTGATCAGCCGTTCCTTGAAGCTCTCTCGCGGGCCGATGTGATAGGTGCTGCCGTCGCGGGAGTACCTCAGGTTGCCGGTTCCGAGTACCGTGTCCAGGAGCTGCTCGCGGCTGACGTTGGAGAGATTGAGATCGAGGTGGCCCTCGACCGGCACGTCAGCGACGATGTTGATGGCGAATCGCGCGCGCAGCTCGGTGAAGAGGCGAGCCAGCGGAACGTTGCGCGCATCCAGGAGGTAGAGCCCGCGCCCGTCGGGTCCCTTCAGCTCGAGTCGTTCGCTGGGTGGCGGAACGTCGACCTGGGCGAGAAGCGCAACCGCGCGCCCGAGCGCCGGGACCGTGTCCGTCAAGACGAGGGCCCCGCCCACGGCGCCACGATCCAGCACGTTCACGGAGCCGTCCTTGCTCATCGCGCCGGAGACGAGCTCTCGGGCCTGTCTTCCAGAGAGGTGCTTGAGCGTGACTACGCGCGTGTCGAGCTCGGGCCGCAGCCGCTCGAGCGTGTCGACCTGCAGGACGTCGCCGACCTTCTGGAAGCCGAGGCCTCGGGTTTTCAGCACGACTTCCAGAGCCTGCTTCCAGTGGACGTTGCGGAGATTGACGGTGACCTTCCCGTCGACCGCATCGCTGGCGACGATGTTGAGGCCGTGCTGCTGCGCCAGGATCTCGAGCACCCGGGCGATAGGCACGTCCTTCAGATTCATCGTGACGCGCTCGGGGTCTTCTACCTGCACCGGCGCAGGCACCGGTTCTGCCGCCCTGGCGGCGCGGTGCTCGACAGCCGCACAGAACATCACGGCGGCCAGGAGCGCCAGCGAACGCTTTCGAATCATGAGAATGGGCAGCGACGGCCGACGGGCCGATCGGGTGCCGGCCTTCGAGTCTACTGTCGGAGTTCCTGACGCCGTTCGTGAGATCCTGCGCCGGTCGACCTGGGCGATTCCGCGGCGGACTCGAGCAGCACGCTCAAGGTCAGCTCGGCCCTCAGCGCCATCGCGCCGGATGGCGGCGAGTCCTCCGAAGGCGCGAGCAGGCTGAGCTTCTGGATTCCGAAGAGGTGGGGAATCGTCCGGAGCGATCTCAGGTAGCTGACTACGTTGGTGAAGGGCTGGGTGAAGGCCAGCTCCACCTCCGCCACCGAGGAACCCGGCGCTCTGCGGATGCCCCCGGGCGTGAGGAGATCGAGCTCGAATCCGCACGAGGCCGCTCGCTCGCTCAAGGTCGACAGGAACCTGGGCAACTCGGGCTCGGCCAACCTTCGGGCGTCCAGCGGGTGGAGCACCGCGCGAACCTCTTCGATCCGCTCCTCGAGCTCTCGCACCTGCCGGCCGAAGTCGCGCTCGAGCTCGGCTCGCAGCTCCTCACTCGGAGTCCATTGCAGGCAAGCCGCCCAGACAGCCAGCGCCATCAAAGCGGCCGAGGCCTCTGCGAGCACGAGCCATCTCCACGCGGCGGATCTCATGAACGGCCCGTCCCTTCAGGTGCAGCCGGCTCCGACGGCTCGGCGCGCTCCCGCGCCCGCACGGGCCTTGCCGACAGCACGAACCAGACGACGTCGTGGCCCTGGAACTGGCGCCGGCTGACGACGACGGTGCGGATGTCAGCGAGACGGCCCGTCTTCCAGAGAGCGGCCATCAACTCGGGAAGGTGGCGGGTCTTGAGACAGTAGCCTCCGAGGTTGAGGATGCCTGCCGAGGAGTCGTAGCGCAGCTCCGCAAGCCAGGCGCGGTCCCTGAACTGCGCGGCCAGCTCGGCCAGGAGCTCGGCGTCGAAGGCGCGCTGGCTCGCGAGCTGCTCCAACCGCAGTCCGCCCGCCTGGAGCCGGCCTTCGGCTTGCCGCAGCGAGTCCAGCTTGGTCCTGTAGGCCCGGGCGACGTGAGAGCCCTGCCTGGCAGTCGAGAGCTCCCGGGACTTCGTCGCCGCCACCCACAGGATGGCCGCCGCCATCGCTAGCGCGAGCGCCGTCACGGCCAGAGACACGAGCACGTCCCGCCGCCTCATGCCTCGATGGCGATCGCGGGGCAGCAGCTCGAAGTGCAACTCGTCGGACATCTCAGCTCACCAGCCCGCAGGCGACGACGAGGGCCGGTCCGAGCCTTCGGACCGTCTCGACGTCGGGGTAGGCAGAATCGAGCGGCGGCCCGCTCAACGGATTCAGTCGCTCCACCGTCTCGTGGAGCTGCTCCGTCAGCAGCCTTTCGATTCCCGGCAGCAGCGCGGTCCCGCCATACATGAGGATTCGGTCGACCTTTTCGGTTGGATGGACGTCCTCGAAGTGCTGGAAGACCCGTTCGATGCGCGTCCCCAGCTGGTCGAGGGGCTCGACGAGAGGTTCCCCGGAGGTGAGGGCGAGCTTCTGTTTCTCAGCCTCCTCCGGGTCCGCGTGAAGCGCTTCCGACAGGTAGCGGGTGAGTTGCGCGCCGCCAAAGGGGAGGTATCGATGCAGGCGCGGCTGGCCCTGGGTCACGAGCGTCACGCCCGTACCTTCGTGGCCGATATCGAGCAGCGCCACCGTCTCGCGGGCGCCCGAGCGCGCCGTACGCAGATACGATTCCAGGCCCGCCAGGCAGGCCGCCTGAGCGCCTACGGGCTCCAGCTCCAGGCGGCCGAGCATGTCGAGCTCGGCGCCAAGGAGATCGTTGTCCGCAGCGACGACCAGCACCGACTCGAGCTCCACGGACTCCTCTCCCGAGAGAGCCGGCAGGGTCCGGTAGTCGAGCGCGGCCCGGTCGAGCGGGAATCCGAGCAGGTTCTGCATGTTCCACCGGACCGCCTCGCCTCGCTCCCGGCCCGCCATTCTAGGAAGCTCCAGCCTGTGGACTTCCACGCCGGGAGCGCCGATCGCCAGGACGATGTTGGAGGGATGGATCTTCGCCGAGCGGAAAACGGAGTCGAGGAACTCGGCAAAAACGCGAGGCTGGGCGCTCGCAGGCGGCACGGGCACTACCGCGGCTCGCGACAGGCGAGTGCCGCGGCTGCTCTTCTTTGCCTGGACGATCTTGAGCCACGCATGTCCGATGTCGAGGCCCGTCACGGTCTCCTCGAAGAGGGAAAAGGTCATGTCCGGCTCACCTACTTCAGGGGTTCCAGGCCGGTGAAGGACAGGGCGAAGCGGCGGCGGCCCTTGACGAGGATCACCATGTCGGGCCGGATCTCCTCGACGAGCAGGTCCTGGAGCGCTGCGCCCGTGTCGAGATGCCGGCCGTCGACCAGCGCCGTTCTCTGTTGGCCCGAGATGACGATCCCCTCGAGCCTGGGCATGGAGGCCCCGCTGGTGTCCACCGAGCTGGCGACAGAAGGCAGCGGCACCGAGTCCGCGAGCCCCGAGCCGCGAGTGACGAGCGGTATGAAGGGATCGTGGATGCGACGGGGCCCCGACGCCAGCCGCGCCGATACGGGCTCCAGCAGCATCGCCCGGAGGACATCCAGATCGAACTGCTCGCCTGGGGCGATCGCAGGCGCCGGTCTGGGGTCAGGCCCGCGGGGCGACGCCGGCCGGGTCTGCGCGACGGCAGCGACGGCGGGCTGGCGCGCGGGTGGGCGCGGCGAGAAGAGCGAGAGGACGCCTGCGAGCAGCACGACCAGCATCGTGAGCGCGCCGAGCATCCGTTCGCGTCGGGTCATGGCTTCCTGGCGGGCCCCGCGGCCACGCGGTCGAGGGTCTCGAGCACCTTGTGGGCGACTGCGGCCTCCGCGACGGAGCTCTCCTGGCGAAGGTAGAGCCGCCAGGTCTCCCTGGCCTCCTGCGTGCGGCCCGCGTCCGTGAGCGCGACCGCGAGCGCGCGCGTGTACGCGGCGTGGTCGCTGCGAAGCTGGACACAGCGATTGAGGGCCAGGATGGCGCCGTCCAGGTCACGCGCTCGGTACCGGCGCAGCCCGTCCGTGTAGTGCAGGTCGGCAAGCTGCAAACGCCGGAAAGCCTGATCGGTCTCCGAGGTCAACACGGTGGCGGCACTGGAGGCCGGAGCAGGCGCGGTCGCCTGGGCCGGCGCTATCGGGGCGTGCGCCTCGCGCGTGAGGATGATGAAGAGCGTGGCTCCGATCAGGGCTGCGGCAAGTAGCGCGAACCCGGGCCGCACGCCCGCGAACTGTCCGGAGCCGTCCGCATGAGCGCCGGGCCTGGGCGCCAGCTTCTCCGGCCCGGCCGACTCCGGTACCGAGTCCGCTACCTCCCCGACCGGCAGTCCGGCCTTCCGCAGCGCGTCGGCGAAGCGGATCACATCCGGGAAGCGCGCCGCTGGGTCTTTCTCCAGCGCAGCCATGAGCACCCGGCTGACCTCGGGCTCCAGGCCCGGACACCTGCGGCCGGGCGGGTCGGGCCTCTCGAAGCGCTGCGACATCATCACCTTGTAGACCGAGGTGCTGACGAAGGGCACGGTGCCGGTCAGCGCCTCGTAGAGGACGATGGCGAGCGAGTAGAGGTCCGCGCGGGCATCCACGTCGGTGCTGGTCACCTGTTCGGGGGCCATGTAGCCGGGAGTGCCGACGACGTTTCCGTCGCCCGTCAACATCGTGGTCTCACCGGAGCGAACGAGTCCGAAATCGGCGAGCTTCGCAACGCCGTCCTGGTCGATGAGGATGTTGGCCGACTTGACGTCGCGGTGGACCAGCCCGTTGGCGTGGATGAACGCCAGGGCGCGGGCGACCATCGTGAACAACTTCGCCGCTTCGGCCCCAGAGAGGCGGCCGCACTGCCTGAGCCTCGCCGCCAGCGAGTGGCCTGTCACGTGCTCCATCACGTAGTAGTGGACCCCCTGGTCGGTGCCCGCGGCGAGCACGGCGACGATGTTGGGGTGCTTCAGGCGGAGCAGCGCGTTGGCCTCGCGCAGAAACCGCTTGATGGTCTTCGGATCGGCGGTGCCGGCCGGCAGCGCCTTCAGCGCGACGATCCTGCCGTCCTTCGGGTCTCGAGCCTTGTAGACCACGCCGGAGCCGCCGCGGCCCAGCTCGCCGAGGATGCAGTACCCACCGATGAAGTGCTGGTCACGCATGGAGCTCGAAGCGGCAGGTCTCCAGCTCGGACCGGCGGCAGCCTCAGTATCCGGAGTAGGGGGAGCCGGTGCTGTCGTTGCCGTTGAGGTTGACTCCGACGTCATGCGTCGCCGGCTCGTAGAGCCACCCGCCGGTGCCGTCGAGCACGTTGACGACCTTGCTCTGGTTGGTAATCGCCTCGTTGGGAATCTTGGCGAGCGTCCCGCCGTTGGTCGTCAACAGACTGCTGAGGTTAGAGGCCGGCCACGTGTTGTTGTGCATGGCGTAGTAGGTCTGTACCGACGACCTGAGCGTCTGGAGATTGGACTTGGTCGACGCCTCGACGCCGCGATCGACGTAGCCGGTGAAGCGGGGGATGATGACCGTTGCCAGCACCGAGAGGATGACGACCACCATGAGAATTTCGACCAGCGTGAAGCCGAATCCGTAGCGCTTGCCCTGGCACATGACTCCTCCTTTGCGTCACCGGCATCGTCCGGGCGCGTCGGCCGGGCCCCCTCGTGCGGCGTCTGTTCCGGCGGCGACCCCTGTGGCAATCGTCGGAACACCGGCGCCCGGGGGGACGGTGAGCGACGCCTCGAAGCCATCGTTTCGGGGACGATTCTGTCAGGAAAGCTACGCCCGCTCCCGGTATCCACCACCATTCGCGGGGCCCAAGCGAAAAATACCCGCCCAAGAAGTGACAGACGTTTCATTTGCCCAGTGCCGAGGAGAGGTCGGCGATGGGCAGGTAGATCGACGCGGCGATCAGACCGACCACGGCCGTCATCGCGATCAGTAGCGCCGGTTCCAGAAACCGCGCGAAACCCGCGACGCCGGCATCTACCTCGCGCGCGTAGATGGTGGCGATGCGATCGAGCATGTCCGCAAGCGAGCCGGTCTCCTCGCCGACGGCAATCATGGAGGTCACCACTTCCGGGACGAGGCTGGAGCGCGCGAGCTCGCTCGACAGAGACTCGCCGGCGCTCACGCCACTGTGCACGCGCCGCACGACGGCGGCGAGCACCGTGTTGTCGATGCTCTTCTCGACCACCGCGAGGCTGGCGGTGATGGAGATTCCGCTCGTGTGGAGCGCCGCAAGAGTCTGCGTGAGCCGCATCAGGAGCGACTTCAGCACCAGATCCCCGACGAACGGGAGCTGCAACACACCCTCATCCAGAAGGCGCCGTCCCCTGGCCGTGCGCGAACCCGTCAGCAACCCGATCGTGACGGCCGTCACCAGCAACAACATGGGCGCCCACTGTTCGAACACGAAGTTGCCCGCGCCGACCAGCACGCGGGTCAGCATCGGGAGCGGCACGCCCGATTCGACGAAGACCCTGCTGATCCGGGGCAGGACGAAGATCAACAGGAAGAGCGTCACTGCCCCACAGAGCGTGACCAGCATCAGGGGGTAGGCCAGCGCACCCCAGAGCTTGTCGCGCGCCTGGGCGCTGCGCTCCAGGTACTCGCCGAGCCGGCCGAGAGTCTCGTCGAGGTTTCCGGCCAGCTCTCCGGTCTCGACCATCGCGACGATCAAGGACGGGAAGACGTCCCGGTGCCTGGCAAGCGCAACCGAGAAGTCGTCGCCGCGCGAGATACTCCGGGCGACGTCGGCCAGCGCGTTGGCCAGCCGGATGCTGGGCGTTTGGCGTGAAAGCATCTCCAGGCAGCGCACCAGAGGCAGGCCCGCAGCCAGCATCGTGTGGAGCTGCCAGGCGAAATGGGCCAGGTCTCGCTCCGAGACGCCGAAGCGGATCAGCGCGATGCCGGCGCGAAGCGACACCTGCTCCTCGGAGCTCTTGCGGGTCTCCGAGATCTCGACCAGAAACTGGTGGTGCGCCGCGAGCCGGTCTCGCAACTCGTCCACGCTCTCGGCGGCTTGGTGACCGTCCAGCACGCGGCCGCCGCGATCGATGGCCCGGTAGCTGTAAGTCGGCATGTCGCCTGCTCCTGGAGCGCGCTAGAGTGGGCCCCGGGCGGCCACGCAAGCGCGACCAGCCGGGGTCTCGACCATCAGGGGGGTCCTCCGCCCGGACCGTTCCATTCGGCCTCCGGAGGCGCGGCCACGCGCCGCAGCTCCACCAGCGAGGTGAGGCCGGAAGCTACCAGACCCGCGCCATACTCCCAGAGGGTCGTCATTCCTTCGGAGCGCGCCTCGCGCGCGACTTCGTAGGCGCTCTTGCCGGCAATCAAGAGCTGGCGAATTCCGTCGGTGACGCTGAGCAGCTCGAGCAACGCGAGCCGGCCCTTGAAGCCCGTCTGCTCGCACGCGGCGCAACCCCGCGGGACGTAGAAGGCGGTCGAGTCGGCCAGGTGCATCCTCCCCGAGAAGGCCAGCTCCTCCTCGGCAGGCCGCACCGGTTGCCTGCAGCGCACGCAGAGCCGCCGGAGCAGCCGCTGGGCCACCACGCAGATCACGGAGTTGGCGACGAGGTACGGCTCGACTCCCATCTCGACCAGCCGCACGACGGCGCCCGCGGCGTCGTTGGTGTGCAGGGTGCTCAGCACCAGGTGGCCCGTCAGCGCGGAGCGGATGGCCATCTGGGCGGTCTCGAGATCGCGCATCTCGCCGACCATGATCACGTCCGGGTCCTGCCGCAGGATCGAGCGTAGACCGGTGGCGAAAGTGATGCCGGCCTTCGGGTTGACCTGGATCTGGTTCACCTGGCGCAAGTTGTACTCGACCGGGTCCTCCAGCGTGACGATGTTGCGCTCGCGAGAGGCCAGCTCGTTCAAGCCGGTGTAGAGCGTCGTGGTCTTGCCGCTGCCGGTCGGACCGGTGACCAGGATGAGGCCGTTGGGATGATGCAGAGCGTCACGGAACTGCTGCAGCACCTTGCCGGCGAATCCGATCTCGGAGAGGCTGGAGGCCGTCGCGCTGGCGTCGAGCACGCGCACGACCACCTTCTCGCCGTAAATGCTGGGCAGGGTCGAAATGCGGAGGTCGACCTCCTTCTCGGCGACTCGGACGCGGATGCGCCCGTCCTGCGGGGCGCGGCGCTCGGAGATGTCCATCTCGGCCATGACCTTGATGCGCGAGACCATCGCCCGGTGGACCTGGCGAGGGATCGACATCGTCTCGCGCAGCATGCCGTCGACACGGAAGCGCACGCGGGAGCCGTGCTCGTCGGGTTCGAGGTGGACGTCGCTGGCGTACTCGCAGACCGCGCGGGCCAGGATGTTGTTCACGAGCCGCACGACCGGGGCGTCGTCGGACTCCTCGCCGACCTCCTCGAGCACGTCGAAGGTCTGGGGAACCTCGGAGTCCTCGTCGGCATCGCCGACGATGCGCTCGACGATGGTGTGGAAGCTGTCGCTTCGGATGTAGAGGCGGTTGAGCGCCTCCAGGATGCTCTCCTCCAGCGACATCGCGGGCACGACCGTGCAACCCGAGGAGCGCTCCAGCGCCGTGACGGCGTCCACGTCGAACGGGTTGAGCATCGCCACGGTCAAGAGCGACTCGAACCGGGAGACCGGCACCGCCACGTAGCGCCGCGCAATCGCCTCCGGCAGCCACTGGGAAGCGGTCTTGTCCTGGAGCAGACCTTCGAGGTGCTGGATGAATGGCATTCCGGTGACGCGCGCGACGAACTCGTCGACCGCCTCCCGGCTCATGAAGCCGAGCGCGGCGATCGACTCACGGAAGCCCAGGCCGCTGCCTGACGCGTGCGTCAGCACCTGGGCGATCTGGTCGGTGTCGAGCAGGCCCGCTTCGTAGAACTGCCGTGACAGTGATTTGCGCATCCGGTCCGCTCCGGTGGCCCAGGGCCGCTCGAGGCCGGGTTCATGCCGCGGCCGACTCCTCCCGGACAATGGGAAGCCGCAGCTCGACGGTGGTGCCCTCGCCCATGACGCTCCGCACTTCTACCGAGCCGCCGCAGCGCTCCACGATCCGCTTGACCAGCGGCAAGCCGAGGCCCGTGCCCTGACCCTCTGGCTTGGTCGTGAAGAGCTCCTCGAAGATGCGCGGGAGGACTTCCGGCGGGATGCCGCTCCCGGAATCGACGACGTCCACTACGACGTGAGAGTTCTCCGTGGCCAGAGTGACGTCGACCCGGCCCGAAGAGTCGAGGGCGTCGCAGCTGTTCTTGATGAGGTTGACGAAGACCTGCTCCATCTCGGGGGCGTTGGCAGCGACCAGGGGCAGCTTCGCGGGGTAGTGGGCCTGGAGCGTGACGCCGCGCTTGCCCAGGATGTACTGCATCATCCCGATCGCCTGGTCGATCGGCTCGCGCAGACTGATGGGGCCGACCTCGCTGGTCTCCTTGCTGCGCGCGTAGTGGAGCAGGTTCTTCACCAGGTTGCGGCAGCGGGCTGCGGCGTGGAGGACCATCTCCAGCGACTTGCGGGCGGCCTCGGGCTTCGGAGGCTGCATCCCGGGAGCGAAGTCGTCGGCGAGCATCTCGGACGCCATCAGGATGGCCTGGAGCGGGCTGTTGAGCTCGTGGGCTATCGAGCCGGAGAGCTGCCCCATGACACTCATCTTCTCGGCCCGGATGAGCTGGGTCTGGGCCTGCTGCAGCCGCTCATAGGCGAGCCGCGACTGGCGGTAGAGCTCCAGGTTCTCCAGGTTCACGGACAGGTGCGCGCAGACGGTCGCCAAGAAACTCAAATCCTCCACCGAGAAGGTTCGCAGCTCCGAGCGCAGGTCGGCGTAGAACAGGCCGTACGCCTGCTCGGAAGTCTTGAGCGGAACGCAGAGCACAGACCGGATCTTCTGCAGGCTCACGCTGCTCTGGGCCGAAAGCTCTCGCGAGGCGTCCTCGATCAAGAGCGGCAGCCCCTCGGCGCGCACGCGTTCCAGAACGGTCGAACTGACCCGCGCACTCTCGTCGGGTTCGAGAGCGCCCGAGCGGTGCGTCACCAGCGGGCAGGGTTGCGCGGGCTCGCCCTCGAGAAGGAAGACGACGGCGAGATCGGGTGCGAGCTCCGGGAGCAGAAGCGCCACGGCCTCCTGGAGCAAGGCCTTGCGATCGCGCTTGACGACGGCGGTCCGCGCCATCTGCCAGAGCACCTTGAGGCGGCGCTCGTGCTTGACAGCGCCCGCTTCGCGCACGCTGGAAGGGCGGGTCGCGCGCAAGAGCGGCGCCAGATCCGGCCGAGGCATCTCGATCGTAAGGCCGCCGACTACCGGCGCCTGGCCGCGCTCCAGAACGACCTCGGGCTTCGTGGCCACGCCTTCGGAGTCCTGCGCTCCGGCCCGCGTCTCCAGCTCGCCCGGGGCCGGCTGGTAGCCATCGCTCTGGAAGAGCAGATCGGTCTCGCCGATCGTGACGACGTCCCCGAACTCCAGGAGGGACTCCTTCACTTCCTGGCCGTTCAAGTAGGTCCGGTTGAGCGCGCCCAGGTCCCGGAGCTGGAAGCCGTCGTTGCTGCACAGGATCTCGGCGTGCAGGCGCGACGCCTTGCCATCCATGATGGGAATCGTGCGCGTGGCGTCCCGCCCGATGGTCACCTTGCGGGCGCCCACGAAGTACGTCATCCCCCGGTTCTGCCCCCTGACGATGATGATCTTGGCCATGGACCTCGACCCCGAACAGAGACTACTACGCGTGCCCACAATCCGGGACCGGCCGTTCGCCGGGCTTGGCAACTGCCGATACGGACCCGCCCGGATCTTGGGGTGGCTTGACGGCGGGGGCGCGGGCTCTTATTCTCGGGGGGTGGACGACGCCAGCGACGCCCAGGTCGACTGGGAGCCGGTCAAGTCGGCCCTCAAGGCCGGGGACGTCGTCGTGGCGCTCGAGGGCTACGAGGCGCGCGTGGCCGGGGGCGCCGTGGCGCCGCAAGCGCTCTCGGTGGAGATCGCCCAGGCGCACGTGGCGCAGGGAAACGATCTGGTGCGCCGGAGCTTATGGGAGCTGGCGCTGGAGCGCTACCGGCGCGCGCGCAAGCTCGATCCTGCCAGCGGCGAAGCAGCCTTCCGGATGGGGATGGCCTTCCGCGGCGCGGGCGCGACCGGCGCGGCGCTGGCTTGCTTGCGCGAGGCCCAGACGCTCCTGGCACAGCTTCAGCACGACCCTTTCTGCCGCCACCATCTGGCCGACGCGCACTTCCAGGAGGGGCTGCTCTTGCAGGAGATGGGAAAGCTGCGGCCGGCCCGGGCCGCGTTGCGGCGCGCGCTCAAGGTGAAGCCCGACTACCGCGAGGTTCGCCACGCGCTCGACGAGCTGCTGCCCAAGCTGCCGGAGGCGACCGGCGGCGGCTCGGGCGTCGAGCGCGAGGTGCTGCAGGGCATCCTCGATTCGCTATCGGCCGCGCAATCCGAGCGCCGACGCGAGGCTGTGGCCGCCTTGCGCGATTTTCCCGAGTACCCGGATGCCAGGACCGCCGCGCTGCGGCTCTCCGAGGCCGATCCCGACCCGGACGTGCGCTTCGAGGCGCGCCGCACGGCCGGCTTTCTCCCCCGCTCCCAGGCCCCCGCGGTCGACCTCGGCACGGCCGGCCCGGCCGCGGCGTTGGCTGCCTCCCTTGCCGCGACGGACCCCGGTGTGCGCCGCGAGGCGCTGGCGGCAGCAACCCGCCAGACGGCTCCAGAGATGGCGGCCGTCGTCGCCGACCACCTCAAAAGAGAGGACGACTCCTTTGCTCTCGCCCAGGCCGTAACGCTGCTTGCCGCGACGGGGCGGCGCGAGCACGCGGCCCTGCTGGAACCGTTCCTGGCCCACCCCTCGTGCCGGGTGGTCGCCAACGCCGTCGAGGCGATCGCGCACCTGGCCGGCGAGCTGCCGCTGTCGCTTCTGCTGCCTCTGCTCGAGTCGAGCGACAATCGCGTTCGCGCCAACGCCCTGATGACGGCCGTGGGCGCCCGCCGCCCGCCGGTTCTCGATCACCTGGCCCGGATGGCGGCTTCGGAGCGCGAATCGATGCGCGCCAGCGCCCTCTATTGCATCGAGCGGGTCGAGGACCCCAAGGTCGAGGCGATCGCCTTCGAGATGCTGAAGCGCGAATCGGCGCCCGAGCTGCTGTGGAAGGTCACCACGTTGCTGGCGCGCGTCGCCACCCAGCGCCTGGTCCCGGAGCTCGAGGCGATGCGCGACGGCGACGCCGCGCGGCAGGGATACGCGGTCTACCTGCTGCAGGCCATCGCCGGTCGCTGATGCGACGCATTTCGGAGCAAGTCCCTCAGTCGGCCTTGCCCCTACACGCCCGGGCGAGAGAGAATCCCACGTGATGCAGCCCGAATCGCAGCCCGGCCATAGGCCCGCATTTCCCGCGACGTACCGGGCCGACCGCGTCACGCGCTGCGATCGGCTCGAGAGCGACCTCAACGTGGCGGCCGAGGTCTGCGTCATCGGCACGGGAGCCGGGGGCGCGGTGGCGGCAGCCGAGCTGGCGGCAGCGGGCCTCGACGTCGTGATGCTGGAAGAGGGCCCGTACCTGACGGCCGAGGACTACGCGGGCCTGACGGCCATCGAAAGCATCAAGGCAACCTACCGGGACGCAGGGTTCACCTTTACCATGGGCTCGCCGGGCATTCTGATGCCCTACGGGCGCTGCGTCGGCGGCAGCACCGTCATCAACTCGGGCAGCGCTTTTCGCATGGCCGAGGAGACCTTCGCGTTCTGGAAACGCCAGCACGGGCTTGGGGGCCTGGAGTGGAGCGACATGACGCGCCACTTCGATCGAGTCGAGCGCGTGGTGCACATCACGCCGGTCCCCGAGGAGCTCCTGGGAGAGAACGGGCGCCTGATGCGCACGGGCGCCGAGGCGCTGGGACTGGCCGGTGAGGTCGTGACGCGCAACGCGCACGGCTGCGTCGGTCGCGGTCGCTGCTATCTGGGCTGCCCCGAGAACGCCAAGCAGTCGACGCAGCTCAACTACGTCCCCGCCGCGCTCGCAGCGGGCGCCCGGCTCTACACGCATTGCCGCGCCGAGCGGGTGATCATGGAAGGGAGCCGGACAGGCGGGGTGGCGGCCGCGACCACGGGCCCCTCGCCGCGAAACCTGCGCGTGAAGGCGGGCATCGTGGTCGTTGCGTGCGGGGCCGTCTTCAGCCCCATCCTCCTCTCCAGGAGCGGAATCGCCACCGGCAATCGTCACACCGGCAAGCACCTTCGCGTCCACCCGGCCTCACGCGTGATCGGCCTCTTCGACCGCGAGATCAACGGGCACCTGGGCGTTCCTCAGTCCTATCACGTCACCGGGCTGATGGCGCGGAAGCTGGTGCCCGAGGGGGTCTTCATCCCGCCGTCGCTGCTGGCGCCCGCGGTGCCGGGCATTGGCCGGAGCCACCTGGAGCTGATGAAGCAGTATCCCCGGATGGGGCTGCTGGGCTACCGGATCATCGACTCCGGCGAAGGGGAGGTGGCGGGCACGGTGATGGGGATGGCGAATGTCCGCTACGACCTCTCGGTCGAGGACACAGCCAAGCTGGTGGAAGTGATGCGGCTCACGGGCGAGATCCTCTTCGCCGCCGGGGCGAAGCGCGTCTGGCTGCCGGTTTACGGCCGAGCTGAGGCCGGCTCGGTGGACCAGCTCCAGAAGCTGCTTGCGGGTCCCATCCCCGCAACGGACATCGAGCTTGCGGCCTACCACCCGCATGCCACGCTTCGCATGGGCACCGACGAAAGCCGCGGCGTGACGGCGTCCGACGGTTCCGTGTTCGGCGCGCCCGGCGTCTACGTGGCCGACGCCAGCCTCTTCCCGGAGAGTCCCGTGGTCAATCCTCAGATCACCGTGATGGCTCTGGCCGGCGCTGTTGCCGAACGGATCGCCGCCAGCCGCGGCAAGCAGCTGGCCTGAGGGGAGGAGCTTCGGGCCCTAACAAGATGGGTTCACTCGACTTTCCCCGTTTTTTCTCCGGCTTGTAGTGCGGCCGAAATTGGGGAAAGTCGAGTGGACCCATTTTACGAAGGTGGAAGGTGGGGGAGTGCGGCTGTGGTGAGTCATCAGCAGTCATGCCCCGAGGTATCCGAAGGCGAGGCGCTGTTCCCGCGACTCCGCCGCGGCCGGGCCCCTCAGAGGCTAGACGGTCTCTCCAGCCGCTCCCGACTTGCCGTTAGCTCTATCCGCCGCATGGGGATCCAGAGGCGGTCACCGCTCCGCATCGCCTGCAGCATCTTCTCCCGGACAAGGCAGCGCAAGTCCCACGCCTGGCCCGAGCTTGCCGCGCTGCACAGGGCCCTCAACTCCACGGTACCTTCCTTCAGATCGGTCACCTGCAGAACGGGCGGACACTTGCGATCCCAGAGCGGGGTCTCTTCCAGGATTCTCGCCAGTTCCCTTCGCAGGGCCTCCACGTCGACGGTGTAGTCGGCGTAAATGAAGACCGTACCCAGTATCTCCGGCGAGAGGCGAGTCCAGTTCTGAATCGGCCGCTCCAGCAGGTAGGGAATCGGCACGACAAGCCGACGCAGATCCCAGATCCGAATGACGACGTGCGTCAGCGTTATCGCCTCGATCCAGCCCCATTCGTTCTCGAAGACCACCTCGTCACCGATCCGTACCGGCTGCGTAATGCCTAGCTGAAGGCCGCCGAAGAGATTCGACAGAGTCTTCTGGGCTGCGATTCCGATGACCAGGCCGGTGACTCCCGCTGACGCCAGGAGACCGGTTCCGATGGCCCGGACAGCAGCGAACGGCATCAACACGTAGGCGAGCGTGAAGAGGCCAACCACAAAGAGACCCAATCGCTCCATCAACTCCAACCGTGTTCGGACGGAGCGGATATCGGTCTCCGAGACGGCCTCGCCGGAAAGCAAGACCTGCGCCACGGCCGTGGCCAGGGTGACCAGGCGCATCAGCAACCAGCCGGCCACCAACGTCGACGCAGTCCGGATGATGTCGTCCACGACCGACTGGACCGGCTTGGCCAGCAGCAACCAGCGACTCATGGAGGGGGCCAGCGCGAGTCCCAGGCCGCATCTCAGAGGGCCATGAAGGACTTGAAGGAGCCGATCGTCCCAGGGGGTTCGAGTTCGCGCGGCCAGCCACCTGCCAACGGTGAGCGCCACCCGCTCGAGCACTATCCCCAGGGCGCCCGCCAGAACTAGCACAATCAGAAAGCCCAGCCATTGCCAGGGCTCCATTTCGAGCACGCGTACACCCGTCAGCACCGCTGGCAGGTGCACGCCCACCCAGCCCAGTCCGTGTTCGTCGTAGAGCGCCGGGATGGCATCCACAGTCTCTGGGGAGAGCACCCAGAGCTTCTCATTTCCCGAAGGACCGGGCACGCGCTTGAGGCGAAGCGGTATCTGGTCCGGGCCCAGCGGAAGGCTTCCGAACTGGTCCTCGTCCTCGGGAACCGGGCTCAACTCGGGCTTACCGAACGGTTCGTCGCTGAAGGCTTCGTAGCGAATCCAGACATAATGATCCAGCACGATCTTGAACTGCCGTGCAAGCAATGGCCCGACCTCGCGCTGTCGCTCAGGCTCGACCCCGTTGAGCCAGAGGAAGTGCGCAGCCTGTCCGTACCGACCTTCGTGACATGCGTCCAGGAACGACTTCACGGCCCGACGTGGCCTGCTCAGGTCCATCGATTTCGGCACCGGGCCGAGCCCGACGTTGAGACGGGCCTCGGGAGCGGCGGTAGTGCTCTTCGGAGTTAGCAGCTCCGACACCCAGCCGCCGATGGCCCCGACCGTAGCGCGGCTGACCAACCAGAGCGGTTTGCCCGAGGCTGGATCGGACACGCGCGTGAGGAGCACCTGCCCGGACACTCCATCCTTCTCGAATCGAGCCAACGTCCAGGTCCCCGACTCTCCTCCCTGTGGCGGTCGAGGGTCCACTTCGTCGGGCAGCGAATCGGCCCTGGGCATACCGATGACCTTGAACAATCGCAGCAGCTTGCCGGCGGCATCGGCGCCGAGGATCGGCTGTTGCTGCGGCGGAACTTCGGACAGGTCCAGATAGTTTGCCGCCAAGGACTGATTGCCGGCCTTGACCGCGGCCGAAAGACCCAGCCAGGCCCGGCGCGGAGTGGAGCTGTCGAAGTCGGCGGGGGGTGGGAGGAGGCCGGTGTTGAAAGCGGTGGGCGCAGACACATCGGATCGCGTCGATCCGGCGGCTGCAGACTTCGGAGTCGCGGGAGCGGGATCGCCGCTAGCGCGGGCGGCGAACATCATGCAAAGCAGCCCGATCGCCATGAGAGGCTGCCTGGCATCGAGGAGGAACCGAGATGAGACGAGCACGGTCGAGCACCGCCTTCGGGAACCTGGACCGGCTTGGCCGTCGTGACCGGGACCGGGAGAAATCCTCAATCGGCTGCCGGCGTGTTATGGTTTGTATACCAACTACTTCGGCAACGTACAACCCCCGAGCCCCGGCTGGGCGTGCTCGCGCAACACGGGAAGCCGGCCGGCTGAAAGCGGCACCCTGGACGGACAGCGCTGACGCATTCGTAACACTCCACTCGTAGGCGGAGCAGTGTTCGTACGGGGAGCCCTGTACTTCGCGACGATTGGCGATGTCTCGATGCCGCTAGGAGCGGCGTCGCTTCCAGTCGGCGATTTCGGCAACGGATGACGCCTCTCCACGGCGTCGAAGCCGTGGCTCCGTTGAAGCGCCTCCGGCGCGTCTTCGACGTCCCCGGTGAGCCGTCCAGCGCCGCGCTCACCGCCGTCGCGATCCGGATGGTGCCGAGGGGCAGCGGAATCCGCTCCATTTTTTGGCTTGCCATTCTCCCGGTCATGGCCCATAATGGCGTGCTCTCCACAACACGTATCCGAGTATTTCAGTTCAGTAAGGACAATCAGGAGGAGGAAGTAGAGATGCGGAGTGGCTTCGATAAAACCCTTGCCTTGGCGCTTTCGCTGAGTGCGCTCTCGCCCGTCATGGCGTTCATGCCGACGGACGATCCCGAGCCCGCGAACTTGAACAAGCCGGCCGCCGAGGCCGGATTGACGCTGCGTCAGGTCAGCTCGCTGGCCGGTAAGGCCACGGGCATCGCAGTGCTGTCTGCCGACGGCGCCCGTGTCAGCGCTCTTTCGGGCAAGCTGAGCAGTGCCACCAAGGCTGACGCGAAGACGATCGCTCTCGGGTTTGCCAACAGCAAGCTCGGCCAGGCTCGCTTCGAGGCCACCGACTCGCAGACCTCCGAGGGCGTCACGCACGTCCGGCTGGTCCAGAAGGTCGAGGGGCTCGAGGTCTTCGGCCCCGACCTGACCGTCCACATCGACGGCGACGGCACCATCAACATGGTGAACGGCACGGCCATCGAGAACACGACGCCGATCAACACGGCCAAGCTGGACGCCCAGGCGGCTTCCACGGCCGCGGCCCGGGCGCTGGGCGACGGCAAGATCGAGACGCCGGCCCGCGTGCTCTTCCCGGCCGCCGACGGGCTCCGCCACGCCTGGAAGCTCGAGCTCACCTCGCCCGGCGCGAGCTGGGTTGCGGTTGTCGACGCGCAGGACGGCAGCATCCTGATGGCCTCCAACCAGGTCCGCCACATCACCGGCACCGGCAGCATCTACCAGATGGACCCGCTCCACGGCGCTCCCAGCAACGAGCCGCTGCTCAATCTGAAGGGCAACGGTTTGCTGCACGGCAGCTTCGTCGACGTCCGCAACGAGGACAACGACCGGGCCAAGGCGGAGGACCACAAGTTCATCTACGAGCCGGACAACACCCACTTCGATGAGTCGATGGTCTACTTCCACCTCG
Organism: Candidatus Wallbacteria bacterium; assembly: GCA_016190005.1. Lineage (GTDB taxonomy): Bacteria > Muiribacteriota > UBA6191 > JACPRK01 > JACPRK01 > JACPRK01. The sequence continues at coordinate 33,588 of JACPRK010000205.1, forward strand.
ACAAGGTCCACGCCTACTTCAAGAGCCTGGGCTTCAGCGATCTGGACAAGCCGATCGTGGCGACAGTCCATGTGGGCGACCGCTTCGACAACGCCTACTTCGACCCCCGCAGCGGCTCGCTGTCGTTCGGTGACGGCGGCAACCGCCTCAACGACCTGTCGAAGGACGCCACGGTCGCCTACCACGAGTATGGCCACGCCGTGACCAACGCCATCGTCGGCATGATGTTCGGCGGCGAGGGCGGCGGTATGCACGAGGGCTACTCGGACTACTTCGCGGGCACCATCACCGACGACCCGATCATCGGCGGCTACGCTGGCCAGCGGTTGCCGAGCGGCAACATCCGCAACATGGACAACACGCTCCACTACCCGGAGGATTCCGGCAGCGAGCCACACAAGGCCGGCCGCATCTGGGGCGGCGCCTGCTGGGACGTCCGCAAGGCCCTCGGCCCCGAGGTGACCGACAAGATCGTCCACCAGAGCCGATTCTACATCCCCAAGTGGGGCCCCAAGTTCGCCGATGCCTACCAGGGCATCCTGAAGGCCGACCAGAAGCTCTACGGCGGTTCGCACGCGGCGAAGGTCACGGAGATCTTCACCAAGCGCGGCATCGCCAAGGGCGTCTCCGAGATGGCGCTGCGGGACGTGCTGCGCCAGGCCAACTTCCAGGACCTGGGCACCAAGACCGGCGTCCGGTAGTCGCTGGGGTCTAACGGTTCACGACGGGACCGCGAGAGGTGAAAGCCTCTCGCGGTCCTTGTTCATTCGGCGGCTGCGTGAAAGGACCGATAGACGGGGCCCCCGCGCGAAGAGGGGACGCTACGAGGAACGGCCGTCCTCGAGCTCGGAGCGACGGTCGTCGGAGATGGCGAGGAGACCTGCGAGCTGCCGCAGCAGGTGGCGTTCGCGAGAGGTGATCATGCGGTCGCGGCGGGCCGTTTCAAAGCAGCGCCGGTAGAGCGCCTCGGCGTCGAGCGAGCCAACCTGCGGCAGCGAGAGCTGGCTCCGGATGCGCTCCTTTTCCTGCCCCACGATACGGTGCTCCTCTTCTTCGGGGAGCTTCAGGACGCCTCGCAGGCCACGGAAGAACTGCGTCTCCTGTGGGGAGATCTTGCGATCGGCCATGACGGCTTGAACGGCGTACCTGAAGATCGCTTCCGGAGTCAGTTCCTCTTCGGAGTCCTCTTGGTCATCCGGTCGAGCTTCGGGAGGCGCCGGGCGAAGGGCGTCCACGTCTGCGCGGGGCTCACCCGGCTCCGCCGGCTCGGCCGTGGACGTCAGTGGGGGCGCTGTCACCGGCGCCGGAGATTCGGGCGCCAGCCCCCGCTGCGGTGCGCTGCCGGGACGAACGTCCCAATCAGCCGGGGGCGGCAGGAAGCCGTCCCGCATGGCGATCGGGGGGCCGAAGATTTCGGCAGCCAACAGAAGGCGGGCCGGATCGGACGCCAGGCCGAACACTCGCCGGCACAGCGCAGCGGCGGCATCGGCAAGGGGCGGTGTTTGCCGCTCAGAGGGCTGCTGGGATGCGTCCTCGAGGGCGGATGCTGCCGTATCGGTCGTCTCCTGCTCGGGCGACCGAGTGCGGCCGGCTTGCTTCGCGACGCCGCGCCGGGCTGGCTTCGCTGGGGCGGATAGGGCGCTCCCGTAGCCGGCGGCCACCGCGGCCGGGGCCCCGGCTGCCTTCGAACGGCCGCCGGCGGCGACACGCTGTCGGGCCTGGGAGTGCGCGCCGCTCTTGTACTGGGCGCGACGGCGGCGCTGCTCGATGTCCCAGGAGGAGACGCCTTCCACGTCCGGCGGGATGGGCAGGTCCAGGGCCGATGGGATCGTCTCCGGCTCCTGGCCGGCCAGCGCCACCGAGCCGCCGAACTCCAGGTCGATGGACTTGCGGGTCATTTCGAGCCGCTCGAGCGCCCCGAGCAACTCGGTCTCGTTGGAGGCGCCGGAGAGTTCGACGATCAGGTCGTCCAGGTTGGTTCCTCTTCGAACCATGGCCACTCAGGCTCCCCGCTGCGCGCTGGTCGACATCTTCGCCGGGGAGCCGTCGGCGGCGCCGTCGCCGGAGCGCGAGAAGGCATCGCGCATGCGCGTATCGGCGTCGACGTTCTTCATCCGGTAGTAGTCCATGATTCCGAGTGATCCCTTGCGGAGCGCCTCGGCGATAGCCTTGGGGACGTCGCCCTCGGCCTCGACCAGGCGAGCCTTCATCTCCTGCTCGTAGGCGATCATCTCGTGCGTCTTGGCCACGGCCATGGCGCGGCGCTCCTCGGCTTTGGCCTGGGCGATGCGCTTCTCGGCCTCGGCCTGGTCCATGTGGAGCTGGGCGCCGATGTTGCGGCCGACCTCGATGTCGGCGATGTCGATCGAGATGATCTCGAACGCCGTGTTGGCATCTAACCCCTTGGCGATGATGGAGGAGCTGATCAGGTTGGGGTTGGCCAGGATGTCCGTGTGCTTCTCGGCGCCGCCGATGGTGCTGCAGATGCCCTCGCCGATGCGGGCCAGGATGGTCTCCTCGCCGGCGCCGCCGACCAGTTTGTTGATCTTGGCCTTGACGGTGACGCGCGCGGTCGCCTTGACCTCGATGCCGTTCTTGGCCATGGCGCTGATGAGCGGGGTCTTGATGACCTTCGGGGTGACGCTCATGGAAACGGCGTCGAGGATGTTTCGGCCCGCGAGGTCGATGGCGGCGGCCTCGTTGAAGCTCAGCTTGATGCCGGCCTTGATGGCGCTGATGAGGGCGTTCACGACCAGCTGGACGTGGCCGTTGGCCAGGTAGTGCGCCTCGAGCTCGTCGATGTCCAGGAGGATGCCGCCCTTCTTTCCCTGGATCAGGGGACGAATGACCTCTGCCTGGTCGATGCCGCGCAGCCGCATTCCGATGAGGCGCATCGGCGAAAGCACGACACCGGAAGAGACCGCCGAAACCCAGAGCCCGATCGGGAAGTAGGCCAGCAACGAGAACAGGATGACGATCAGGAAGAAGAAGCCGACAATGATGCCTTCCATCTTGGATTCACTCCTTCGGAGGAGTCCCGGTTACCGTGTGAAGCGACCATGAGAGGACGGCCCGGCGGGGAAATTTCAGTCGCCGCCCAGCTTTCGAACGATGACGCGCCCGTCCTCGAAACGCGCCACTTCGACGGCAGTGCCCTTGTCCACGTAGCCGTCTTCGCTGACGACGTCGAGCAGCCGGTCCTCGAAGCGGGCCGAGCCGGCCGGCCGCAGATCCGAGACCGCCGTTCCGCGCTTTCCGACCCAAGTCATCTCGTGGAGCGTTTCGGTCTCGGGTGCCACGCGGTGGGTTATGTGGCCCTTGTGGAACAGGGCCTCCGCCGCCGGCGTCAACGGGAAGACGCGCATCACGGCGTAGGTGACCAGACCGGCCACGCCCAGCTCGAGGGCTGCGACCGTGGTGCCGGTTTCCAGTCCCAGACGGTCCACGCACCGGTAGAAGCTCCAGAGAATGAGGCCCAGGCCCGGAAGAGCTGCGATGCCGTGGCCGGGGAAGAGGAACAGCTCCACCATCACCAGCAGTAGCCCGAGCACGAAGAGCCCCGTGACGTCGACCAGAGTTCCGATATCGGAAGCGGTCTGGGTCTGCGCGGCCAAAGCCACGGCGGCCGTCCCCACGAGCAGCAACAGGATCGTGACTCCGGCCTGGCGGGATGCACGACTGGAAACGGGACTCATCTCTGCCTCCTCCCGGAGCGGCCGGCGCCTCTCCCGGAGCAGACTACACCAGGCGGGGCACCGGCGCCAAACGCCGGGTCGCACACGCGTTCTGACAATCACCTTACCAGTCGGAGTCCCCAAGGGGCCCTCGTCGCTTCCGCGTGCTATTCTGCCGTCGCCGCGCGATGTCCACCCCTTTCCGATTGCTGCTCTGGCTGGCCAGCGTCACGCCTCTCGCGCTGGGCAGACGGCTGGCCATCGCCGTCGGCCACATGGCCTACTGGCTGCACGCGGGGCTCCGCGGCCGCTCGCTCGAGAGCCTGACCATCGCCTTCGGGCACGACCTCTCCCAGGGTGAGCTTCGCTCGCTGGCTCGACGCAGCCTGGCCGAGCTGGCGATGACGCTCTTCGAGTTCCTGAAGATGCCCTCCATGACCGACAGTGAGGTCGGGCGCCTCTGCCCCATCGAGGGACTGGAGCTGCTCGAGCCGCTGACCGGCAAGCCGGCCATCTACTTCTCGGGTCACATCGGAAACGTCATCATGTTAGGTGCGGCGCTGACGCGCCGGGGGCACCGGCTCACCACCGTCGTGCGGCCCTTTACCAGCGCCGGGATGCGCGAGCTGGCGCGGCAGGTCGCCGGACGATTCGACATTTCCGTGATCGAGCGCCGGGGAAAGAACATCGGCGCCCAGGCCTCGGAGGTACTCAAACGCGGCGAAGTCCTGGGGCTCATCACCGACCAGGACGCCGGTGCGCGCGGGATCTTCGTCGACTTCTTCGGCCGGCCGGCGTCCACCTTCCTCGGCACCGCGCAGCTCTCACGCGAGCTCGGCGTGCCTGTGGTTCCGATGTTCTGCGGACGGCGGCCCGACGGCTCTCTCTTCGCGCGCGTCGAGCCACCGATGGTCCTGACCTTTACGGGCGACCAGGTCTTTGACGACTCCGAAAACACCGCGCGCCACGTGGCCATCCTGGAGCGCTGGGTTCGCGACTTTCCGGGCAGCTATCTCTGGCTGCACCGCCGATGGAAGACCCAACCTCCCTCGGAAGGCGTTGCGCCCCCCTTGCCGCTCAGGCCGACAGAGCCACCTGGTTAGCCACGGGCAGCCATACCGTGAACGCACAGCCGCCCTCGGGCAGGTTTCGCGCGCGGATCTTCCCTCCGTGGTTTCGCACGATGCCATAGCAGACCGCCAGCCCCAGGCCCGCGCCTTGTCCGACGTTTCGCCCGCTGACGAACGGCAGGAAGATGCGGCGCAGGTTCTCCTCCGGTATCGCGGGGCCGTCGTTGGCGAACTCCACGCTCACCAGGTCGTGAGGCTGGGCAGGCTCGACACCCAGACTGATCTTGATCTCGCCGCCCCGGCCGACTTCCGCCAAGCTGAGCGCCGCATTCTCGAGCACCTGCTCGAAGACCTGCCGGATCTGCTGCTCGTTCATGGAAGCCTTCGGGAGCGGCGACCGCCCGGGTAGCATCACCTTCACATTGCTTGATTCCAGCGCCGGGCGCTTGGCCGCCAGGGCCGCTTCGAGCACGTCGTAGATCGAGCCTGGCCGTAGCTGCGTCCGCTCGGCCGCCAGGAACGCGGTCAGGTCCTTCACGATCTTCTGACAGCGCTTGGCGTTCTCGAAGATCCTGGAGAACATCTGCGCCATCTGCTGCGGCGAGGTCTCGGACCCGCTGGCCCGTCCCAGGTCCGAGAGACCCATGACAACCGCCAGAGGATTGTTCAGCTCGTGGGCTGCGCCGGACAGCATCTGCACGAAGGTCCCCATCATCCGCGTCTGCTCGTGCTCCGAACGGAGTTGGTCTTCCATCCGGGCGGCCCGGCGCTCCTCCGTGATGTCCTGGAATACGACCAGGACGCAGCCCTCGCTGTCATTGACCTCGACGCCGTGGTGGCCCAGGAGCGGCATCAACCGCAATCGGAAGCTCCGCATGGCGCCGTCACCGCGCCCGTACTCCATTTCCAACCCCGCCAGCGGACGGCCTTCTCGCATCACCTGGACGACGGCCGATTCCACGGCAGGCTGAGCCAACACGCTCATCAGGCTGCGGGGCTGGCCGGGTTCCGGCGTGATGCCGAAGGCGGTCCAGAACTCCGGATTGACAGCGATGATCTGACGCGACGCGTCAAGCACGCAGATGGGGTCGGGCAATGCTCCGACGATCGCCTCGTTCAACCGCTTCAGCCGCTCGATCTTGTCGGCCTGCTCGCGGAGCGTGCGGATCTGCTCCTTGAGGTAACGCGCCATCTGCAGCGTGTGGCCGCGCAGCAAGACGTCGGCGATGGTGGAGCGGAGCACCTGGTTCTTCACCGGCTTCTCGAGATAGTCGGCCGCGCCCGCCCAGAGCGCCTCGACAGCGACCTCCTGCGAGCCGTGCCCGGTGAGCATCACCACGGGCGTCTCGGGCTTGGCCTGGCGCATCTCGCGCAACAACACGATGCCGTTGGTGTCGGGCAGCATGTAGTCCAGTAGCACCAGGCTCACGTGCTCGCGGCGCAAGAGCTCCAGCGCCTCCACACCGTCGGAGGCCGTCAGCAGGCGGTACCCGACGCCGTCGAGCATCTGGACCATCAGTCGAAGGAAATCGGGCTCGTCATCGACGACGAGCAACGTACGCTTCTCCACCCCTCGCTCCTGGGGCGGAGCGCCTCGGCCAGAGCGCGCCAGGTGCTCGGCCACGCGGCCAAGGAAGTGCTCCACCTCGCACGGTAGGTGGATGAACTCGTCGATCCGCGTCTCCTTGAGCAGGTCGCTCGAGATCGCCTCGTCGACCGTGGAGGAGATCAGCACGATCGGCACACCCGCGGCCGTGGGGTAAATGCCAGTGCGGATGATCCGCGCGATGCGGATGCCGTCGATCTCCGGAACGTGAAGATCGCTGACGACCAAGTCGAACTCCTCGCGGCGCAAGAACTCGAACGCCTCGTTGGCGCTCTGGGCCGAGGCGACCGAATGCTCGGCGCCGATCAGCACCTGCGCCAGCTGCGCGGCGACGTCGCGATTGTCGTTTACGAAAAGGATATGAGCCATCTGTACCCGCTCCTGCGACGCCTTATCCGAACCTCCGCGAGCCCGAGCGCTTGGGCACCTTCAGCCCCCCGGCCGTCTCCCCGTCATAGCACTTCTGCACGGCCTCCCTCAGCATCTTCCTGCGGACCTCCTCGGTGACGGGGAGGACCTCGGGAGGCGGCTGGCAATTGCGCTCGGTCAGGATCCGGTTGTACGCCTCCTGGGCTTGCTTGAGCGTTCGGAAGACCCCGGTCGCCTGGCCGTCGACGAGCAGGTGGAACTTCCCGTCGTGCGGCACGTGCTCCGTGTCTCGTTCCAGTGAAACATTCGCCTTGAGGTTGGCCTGCCTGTAGCTTGACATGCCCACCCACCCCTTTCGGAATCTCTTTCATTGTTCTATTGCACGCGCGACAGCGCCGGCGTGCTCTCTGACATGAATCTTAGCAGGCTACAGGCCAGGCGGCAAGCCCTGATCGGCCGATTGGCAGCGCCCGGACGTGCTAGCATTGACGCCATGCTCCGGGGACCAGCCACCGCGCTCTTGGCTGCCGCCGTGCTCGGGTCGATGGCGGCATGCCCGGCCCGGGCTGGCTCGGCCGACGCGGCCTTGTCGGTCCCGGCGGCCCCGCTCCTCACGGGCACAGCGGCCGCCCGCCCCTCCACCGACTCGATCGCCCTGGTCGAGCAGACGGCCGCGACTCTCTCGGAAGCCGCAACTCGGCTGGCCAGCGCCGCGGCAGTCGACGCGCGTTTCCTGGGGCAGGCGCTCGATCAGCTCGAACCGGCAGTCGCCGCGCCCACGCGCGAGAAGACCGAGCTGCTGCTGGCTGAGGAAGAGGACATCGTCAAGGGCTTCCGGGGGCTCGCCGACGGGCTGGTCGAGCTAGCGAGGACCTACGCCCGGCTCGGAGGCAACGTATCCGCCGCGCAGAAATCGCTCGACGACACGCGCGCCTCCGCCCAGCGGCACCTCCAGCAGATCCTGCAGTCCCGCGCCAGCGTTGAGCGAGTGGTGGAAGATAGCCGGCTGGCCCGCCTGGAGGTCGAAGGGGCCCGCCAGCGCGCCAGCGCCGCCCAGTCGGCGGCCGACCGGGCGCTGGCCGCCCACCGCAAGGCCCGCGCGGACGCGGCGGCGCTTAGCTCCCCGCTGGGTCAGCTCGGCAACCTCATGAAGCGCGCGCTCGCCGTGTCAGTGCCGACGGGACAAGCAGGCAGCGACTGGATTGCGGCCTACATCGACCGCCGCCGCAAGGCACTCGAGGAGTTCCGAACAGCCCTGGTCCAGGAGCGCGAGGCCCGGGGCAAGATCGAGCTGGACGTCGCCTACCGCGGTCTGGAGGTCGCCCGGCTTGAGCTCGAGCAGCGCGAGGCCGCCGCCGCAGTGCTGGACGAGGCGCTGCAGACCGTCCGTAAGCAGCTGGGCGTCACCGCCGACGAGGTGCGCAAAGCCGAGGCAGCCGCTCGCCAGGCACAGGCGGAAGCCCAGACCCAGAAGGCAGCGGCGGTCCGAACGGCAGAGCAGGCCCGCGAAGAGAAGGACGCAGCCGCCACAGCCGAGGCGCGCTTGCGGCAGCGCCAGCAGGACCTGGAGCGCGAACGCGCGGCCCAGCCTGCCGGCACCGATCCCAGCAAGCTCGACGCCCGCGCCCAGGTGCTCGACGCCGAGGCACGTTGGGCCGAGGACCGCCGCTCGCTGGCCGGCGAGCGCGAGCAGCTGGCCGCCCTGGAGACCGAGCTGGCGCGCGCCAAGGAGCGTATCGCCAATGAGCAGAGCACCGCCATGCGCCGCATCTTCGAAGCCGTACGGGAGGCTCTGGCCAATCCGGACAGGACGGTCCCCATCGAGCTCCAGTACCGCGCTGCCAAAGCGGGGCTGGAGTCGACCGATCAGGAGACCCACAATCTGCAGACGGCCGATGCTGCAGTCCGCAGCGCGCGCGGCGCGATCGTCGAGCGGGTATCGCTCTTGGTGGAGCGCGTCGCCAAGGACAAGTCCCAGCCGGCCGACGAGACCCGCGGCGCCCTCCTGAGGACCTGGCAGGACGACCATCGGACGATGCTGGAGCGCCAGCGCGTGGCCGATTCGATGCTGGCCGTCCAGACCGCCCTGCGCAAGGTGCAGGCCGACCGCGCGAAGTTCTTCTCCGACTCTCTCACGACGCTCTCCCACTACAGGCGCGAGAGCGAAACCAAGGTGACGACCGTTTCCCTGATGGAGGGCTGGGAGGCGCTGCGGGACGCATCGCTCAGGGGCGCCGCCGTGGCCGCGGCCGCCCCCGGGGAGCTGCAGCTCTACGTCAGCCGACCGGGGAACCGCTGGAGATTGGCGCGCGGCCTGCTCCTGATCCTGCTGCTCTTCGGAGCGGCTGCGGCCCTGGCGACCGCGGCCCGTCGCGCCGGCGTCGGGCTCATGGAGTCGCCGAGCGCCACAGCGCGGGCCGCCGTGGAGCTGGGACTCGACACCGTCGGACCGCTCCTGTGCTTCTCCGCAGCGCGGCTGGCGCTCCAGCTCCTGGCCCCCGGAGACCGTCAGCTGACGGCAGTCCTGGCCGACCCCTTCCTCTTCGTCGTAGGGTACCGGGCGCTTCGCTGGCCGATCCGGCGCTGGGGAGCTCGGCTGACCGGCTCGACGGAGGCACGTTGGTGCTTCGTCTGCTCCGCACTTGCCTGGACCGTCTGGGTGCTGCGGTATGCCCTGGTCTTCGCGATCCTGGAGCACGCGCTGGGCCGACTGGGCACCAGCCGGACGCTGCTGTTCCTGGCATCAGCAGCGCGCAATGTCGGCATCCTGGCGATGGTGCTGGCTTTCCTGACTTTCGAGCGCAAACCGCTGGCCCACGCGCTGCAGCTGCCCCCGGAGGGAGAGTTCCCGCAGCTGCGCCGCTGGTACAACCACGCGGTCCTCCGCATCTACACGGGCATCCTGGTGTTCTTCGCCATCGTCGGCGGCCTCTGGCTTGCCGGGTACCGGGAGCGCGCCGACTGGCTGCTGCGCTCCACTACAGTGTCGCTGGCGATCTTCGCTGCAGGCACTGCCGCCCAATGGGGAGCCGTGAGCTGGATTCGACGCCACGTCCATCCCGACCCGGCCGTCCTGCCGCCCTGGTGGCGATCGTGGCTGGAGACCGCCGTGCGCCTGCTGCTGGGAGTCGTCGCCATCCTGTTGATCGCCGACGCCTGGTCCGTCGAGGTGCGATTCCTCTACGGCATCTTCTTCTCGCCGCTGGTGCGCGACGCGGCGGCCCGCGCCGCGACCGTGCTGGTCATCGCCCTGGCCGCCCGGTTCGCCGTCGACGCCTTCCGCTTCCTCATCTACCGCGTGTTCACGATTGGCACCGTGATCGGCTCGGCCGAACCGCTCCTGTCCAGGCGCGGCATGACGCTGGCGCCACTCTTGACGAGCGTGGTGCGCTACACGGTCTACTTCATCGCCGCGGTCTTCATCTTGCGCACGGTCGGCCTCGACCCGACCCCCCTGGTCGCGGGCGCCGGAGTCCTCGGTCTTGCCGTCGGCTTCGGGGCGCAATCGCTGGTCAAGGACGTCATCACCGGCTTCTTCATCATCACCGAGGATCTGATCAGCGTCGGCGACATCGTCGAGCTCGACTCCCGGATCGGCCAAGTGGAGGAGATCACCGTGCGCGTGACGAAGCTACGCCTGTACTCGGGCGAGCTGCGCATCATCCCCAACAGCGAAATCCGACAGATCGGAAATCAGAGCCGCGGCTTCATGCGAGCGCTCGTGCCCGTGACACTTCCGGCCAGTGCCCGGCTCGACGAGGCAATGCGGCTTCTGGAAGATGTGGCGCTCCAGTACTACGAGGCCCACCGCGAGTCGATGCTCTCGGAGCCCGAGGTCCAGGGCGTGCTGGCGCTGGGCCGCCAGGAGCTGCAACTGCGAGCGGTCGTGAAAGTCCGCCCCGCGGACGTGGCTGAGATCGAGCGAGGGCTGCGCGCGGCGTTCAAGCGGGCGCTGGAGGAAAGAGGTGTGCCGCCCTACGGCCACAAGCGGAGATCCCAGGAACGTGAAACGACCCGGCTGATTCCCGCCGGGCCGTCCGTTCCCAACTCGTCGCCACCACCCGAGGGCGACGGCCGGGAGTAAAGCTCAATCCCTGCTGGCGCGTCCGCCCAGGAGCTGCAGGACGAACATGAACAGGTTGATGAAATCGAGGAAGAGGTCGATGGCACCCGCGGCGTAGTGGTCATCGGGATAGCGCGTGACGATCCGCGACGTGTCGTAGAGGATGAAGCCGATGAAGAGCAGGACGCCCAGGTAGAGATAGACGGTAAAGGCCGTTCCGCCCATCGGCCAGAAGACATTGAGGAGCCCCGTGATGAGCATGCCAATGAGCGCGGGCCAGACGATTGCGCCCAGCCAGTTGAAGTCCTCTTTGGCGATAAACACGTAGAGCGTCAATGCGAGGAAGCTGCCGCCCGTGATCTCCAAGGACTGGTAGACGATGTCCATCCGGCCGGCTTCCTGGAAGATGTTGAAAATGGGCCCGAAGGTAAGGCCCTCGACGAAAGTGAACAGGAACAGGGCGCCCACATTGAGCCCCGGGATAGTCCGGACCGCGCCGGCCAGGAAGAGCAGGAGCAGGCCGACAAGGGAGAGAGAACCCCGGTACTCCAGGTTCATCGACATCCCGACCGAGGCGCCGATGCCAGCCACCACGAGGGAGGCGATGAAGAGCGAATAGACCTTGGAAATGAAGCTCGATCTCTCCTGGACGAGAGTCGCGCTCATCGCTTGAGGAAATCCCATTGCCCTCGACCTCCTGGCCTGTTCCGCCCCCCGGTGCGGGGGAGGAGCGTCCACACAAGATAGCATATTGCAGCGCCGCGGATCACCGCAAGTGCCGGCGGTCCGGCGCATCGGCTCCAGGAGAAATGACGGTGGGGTGAACAGTCTGGCGCCGTCGGGGACTCAGGGGTCGGGAGAGCGTCGAGGGGAGGAGCCGTGGCGGCTAGCAAGATCGCTCGAGTGTTCGACTTCTGCCACGACAGGCTCATCGCTCTCATCCGCATGCAGCGTGGAGCGCAACCCGGACCGTCGTCACTGCGGAGGGCACAGCGGCAGAAGGGCCTCCGAAACCGAGGAGAACGAGTGCAACAGCCGCCCCGAGTGGCGCACGTCGAGCGAGGCTTGGACGCCGGCTTCCCAGGACCCTCCCCCGCGGCGCCAGGTTTCACCGGTCTGCGGTCAACTGGGGCCACTCCGGTCAACTGGGGCCACTCGACTTGCCCCAATTTCTTGCGGGAACAAATCGGGGCAAGTCGAGTGGCCCCTATTTTCCCGGCAAATTGGGGCAAGTCGAGTGGCCCCGATTTCTGCAATTCCCTGGGGGGCGCGCGGCGGATTGTGCTAGGATACGGCGAGGGAGCGGCAGGGCCGCTGGGCTGGAAAACGGGAAGCGAGACGAGGCGAATGCTCTCTACGGAAGAGCTGAACGGTATCCTGATAATCCGGTGTCATACCGATGTAGTGTATGAGAAGGCCGAGGACTTCAGGTCCTCGCTGAATCGCTTGCTGGGAGAAACTCCCAGAAGAGTCGTTTTGGATCTGGAGGACGCCCGTTACCTATGCAGCACTGCGCTGGGGACCATCGCCAGCACCTACAGCCGTCTCAGAGAGACCGGAGGGGACATGATCCTGTCCAGCCTGACGGCGGAAGTCTCGCGCCTTCTTTCGGTCACGAGGCTCTCGAAGGTCATCCAGATCGCCGCCGACGCCAAGGACGCCGTGCAGCTCTTGGCGACGAAGAGCGTCTAGCGGTCGCGTCCGTCTCCACCTCTGCGGATGCGCACCGGCATACAGCCGCGAGGCCGGCTCTCTGATCGATGAACGCCACCGTCGTCGAAGAATCCGGCCAGACCCTCGTCGCTCTCTCCGACGACATCGTCACGGAGAACGTCGAGGAGTTCAAGCAGCTGATGGACGCCGTGCTGGAGCGCCGGCCCGGAGTGCCCGTCGTGCTGGATCTGGGACAGATCGACTACCTCTGCAGCGCCGGCGTCGGCATCATAGCCGGCGCCCACCGTATCTTGAAGGCGAACCAGACCGAGTTGATCGTGAAGGACCCCTCGGAGCGGGTCTCCCGGCTCTTCATGGTCACACGGCTCGACACGGTCCTGCGTGTGATCGGGACGCCGCGCCCGAAGATTGCGCCCAGGTGAGCTGATGGAAGAATCGAAACGCGTCAAGGTCCTGCAGTTCGTTCAGAACGCGCTCGAGTTCGGCGATTCCGTCGTGCTGCCGACGCACATCGACCGCCACCTGATGGCGTTTGCCGACGAAGAGTTCGGCCAGAACTGGATTGAGATGCAAGAGGTCGTCGACATCCTGTCCGCAGGCATCCGCGTCCTCTCGGGCTTCAAGTCGGGGATGGAACCGCCGAAGTACGACCTTGGCAGCCTGATGGCCCACCTCTTCGGTCACGGCCCGTTGCACTTTCACAAGGTCCCGCTGCTGCTGAGGAGCTTGCTGCGCAAGGGCGTGCTCAAGAACAAGCTGAAGATCCTGGACGTCGGCGCGGGCACCGGGGTGGCGAGCCTGTCGGCCATCTACTTCTTCGAGCTCCTGGTCTGCGCGCAGCGGATGGCCATCGGAGCGCAGGAGGACTACCACCTGACCTTCACGGCGCTCGACATCCTGGATGAGGCACTGCGGCTTTACCAGAAGCATCTGCAGAGCTACCGACCGGCGTTTCCCGAAGTGAAGGTCGACGTCGCCAGCCCCGTGCAGACGACACTCTCGGGCGAACCCGACAGTCTGGCCAACACGCTGGGCCGGGAACGCTATGACCTCATTCTGGCCAGCCACGTCCTGGGCGAGATGCGCAAGAGCAGCATCACCCAGCGCTCCAAGCTGCTCATGGAGCTGGGCAAGTTTCTGGAGCCTGGCGGGTCGATCCTCTTCGTCGAGTCGGCGAGCACGGCAACGATCAACGAGATGAACCAGCTCAAGGGCCGCGCCGTGGGCGAGGGGCTGACGCTCTTCGCCCCGTGCGCCAATGCCTGGGAGAAGCCGATGGGCCGCCAGTGCTACTCCTGCGTCAACTCGAGCTACCAGAAGGTCCGGCGCCCGCTCATCGCGGACATCATCGGGACCGTCTGCGAGGACTACAACTTCGAGCAGCTGGCGGCAGCCAACGTCTGGGTGCACGGCATCCTGCGCGCCGACGACGTCGTCCACCACTCCCAGCTCGAGATCGGCAGTGGGCTCTTCACCAAGCTCTCGGAGGTCCCGCAGGCCGAAGCAGGCCGATCGACCGTCTACGGCTCCGTGGCGAAGATGGAGATCGGTCGCGTCGACAACGAGCCCTACTTCAAGCTGTGCGACCAGTCGTGTGGCAGCGACGTCGCCTGGCTCAAGTTCGCCCCGGAGGTCGGCGTGCCGGCGCTGGAGAACGGCGACGTGCTGGAGCTCGAGAACGTGCGGGTGGAGCCGGCCAAGGGCGGCAAGAACAAGATCTTCCTCATCGTCGACACCGAGACGAGGATGCGCAACCTGTCGAGCGATTTTCGCTCCCTGCCCAGCAAGCACGTCCTGACGCAGGAGGTGCTGGGATGATCGGCAAGGCCCCCCTCGACTTCATCCTGCAAAGCGTCTTCCGTCAAGAAGCGCTCACGGACGCGGAGTTCGAAGAGCTGACGCTCGTGCTGATGCGTTCGGAGACGACGTTCTCCACGCGCAGTACGGTCAAGCTCTACCTGCTGGGCGCCGTTCTGCCGGGCGTGACCGTCGGCTTCTACGCCGACCGCGAACCAGCCAGCTACATCCTGGAGAAGCTGCGGACCGAAGGGCTGGGGAATGTCGATCTGCTCCCGCCCGACGCCGATGGCCCCGCGCAGAAGCAGTTCTTCCTGCGCATGGAGAACGGCCTGTTGAAGGTAGCGCTGCTGCCCGAGTCGCTCGGAGCGGCGCCGCTGCTGGCGGAAGCGCTGCAGAAGCTGGACGGAGCGCGCGGATTCAACTTCGCCTTCGTCGACCTATCGACCTTCACGGACGCCGAGCAGGCCACGCGGGCAATTGGCCAGCTGTCGTCGGTTCTGGGCGTGGCTCCGAGCGCCTTCTGGTTCTCGGCGCAGGCCCCGTCGGCGCTCAACGCCGACGCGGTGGCGGCGACGGTTCTGCGGGTGCCGACACCGGCCGTGACCCGGCCGGCGCCGATCGTATCGGCGCCTAAGACGACGCCGGGCGTGGCGCGGACCGACGGCATGCAGACCGCTGTCAGGGCGCCCGTGTCGAAGCCGGCTGCCATCCAGGTCCCGGGCGTGACCGCCGAGGAGCAGGCCGAGCTCTTCAAACCGCTGGCGCCCCCGGCGGCCCAGCCGGAGAGCGAGGACGGGCTCAAGACCACTCTGCGCGAGCCGCTCTCGCCCGACCAGCTCGCGCTCCTGCAGCAACTCGACGGACTCGGTGGTGCCGGCGCATCCTCCGGAGCTTCCGACTCCTCCGAGTCGGACCTCCTCAGCGCGGTCAACGTGGCCCTCGGCAGCGGCGAGCCACCCGAGCTCGGAGCGTTCGGCGCATCCGAGCATGGCGACCCAACGCTTGCCCACGAGCAGCAGATGGCCGGCCTGCTCGACGACGACCACGGCGCCTCCGCTGCGGCCGACAGCCTCTTCGCCGGTTTTGAGACGCAAGCCGCCGCGGGCGATTCCCTGCTGTCTGAAACACCCTCGGGCGGCCTGCTCGCCACGACACCCGCCTCGGGGCTCGCCACGGGCTCTAGCCTCGACTTCGCCTCCGCCGATTCCAGCAGCGGCGGCCTGCTCGACCTGATCGCTCCCGACGAGACCTCCGCCGATGACCTCTTCCTGGCCGCAGCCGACATCCCGGCCGCCGCGCCCGGCGCGGCAGATGGGTTGGCCACCGGCAGCAGCCTCGACTTCGCCACCCTCGAACCGCCCAAGGCCGACCTCGGTCTAGCCACCGGTTCCTCCCTCGGGTTCAGCCAGGCGGAGCCGGCCGCGCTCCCGGATCTCGGCCTTGCCACCGGATCGAGCCTCGGTTTCGAGAGTCTCGACACCCCAATCGCGCCGATCGCCACAGCCGACGAGCCGGACGCCGACCTGTTCCTGGACGACATCGTCTTGCCAGGCCTGGAGGACACGGGCGCGTCCTCGGCGCTGGCGACCGGAGCGAGCCTCGACTTCGAGAGCCTCACTCCCTCGAAGGTCGTGCCGTCGGCCCCGCCGCAGGCTCCGGCGGCGGCCCCGCTACCCAAGCCGCCGGTCCAGCGCGTCCCCGGTGAGGCGTTGGCCGATGACGATATGCTCCCGCCGTTGGAGGATTCGCTTCCGGCCGACGCCGCGCCCGACGAGCTCGGCAAGCTGTTCGGAGGCGAAGCCGTCCGGGCCCCCACCTTGGAGGACACCGAGGAGCTGCCGGAGGATCTCCGTGCGGCTCTGATGGGCGATGACGAGGTGGAAATCGGGGGTTCCTTCACGCCCTCGGACAGCGGCAGCTTCCGCGCCGAGAGCGACTTCTTGCAGGAGGCCGAGTCGGCTCACGCTGAGCTGGCGAAGGTGAAGAAGTTCAAGATCACCGCCTCCGACGACATCGACGTCGACGACAGCGCCTACAACGTGGACGGCGCATTGGCGGCCGCTCCCGGCAGCGATGAAGTCGAGCCTGACGAACACGCCAGCGAGAGAGCCGAGGCCGAGTTGGACGCGCTCGACGACCTGCTCGGGAAACGGAGCACGCCCCCGCCGGCGGCGCCGATACCGGACCCGCGCGACACGCGCCGACTCACAGCAAGCCTGCTCGAGCTCGAGGAGGGCGAGGAGGAAGGCGATGCGCCCAGGGTCCCGGCGCCAGCCCTCCCCCCCCGCGCCGCCGCGGCCCCCAAGCCGCCGCC
>JACPRK010000200.1 GCA_016190005.1 Candidatus Wallbacteria bacterium
GCACGATCCAGTACCGCGTCTGAAGAGGCGGCATCCAGAGTTTCCCTTTGCCTTGCTCGAGCCAGAGGGAGACCAAGTCGAGGCGGCGCACGAGATCCGGGTGAATGGGAGAGCGCATCCAGAACGGCCCCTCACGACCGCGCCAATCAAGCCAGGCCGCCAACCATCGGCGTGGCGTCAGGTCCAGAAACTGCTGCCGCCCCCGAAGCAACCCTCTACCCAGCACGCCGCGAACCCCCAGGTGACGCAGTTGAACAGACAACGGTTGTGAGAAAAAATCGCCCTGCCAGGAGCTGCCAGCATTGCCGGCCTGTCCCGAGAGCAACACTCGGTACCCACGCTCCTGCGCCTCGCGGTACAAGTCCAACATCCAATACACGTTCCCTGATGCGCGCATGGGCTCATTCGTGGTGGCCAGTTGCCGGCGGATGGCCGCGATTGGACTGCTCATGCTGGCGGTTATCGGGACCAGGTCCACGTTGCCCGCGAACTCCGCCGTCGCACGGGCATCGGGCAATTCGTCACCGAGTCCGTCTCGAAAGAAGCTCGTCGTGTCATGAGCCGGTGCCGAGGTGAAGGCCGCGATGCGTCGCCCAACGGGTCGAACCAGGCCGGCGGCAGTCGCAGTGACAGAGCCGGAATCCAGGCCGCCGCTCAGCATGCAAGCCACTCGACCCCAGTCCGATGGCTCGCGTAAGCGCTGGCGAACCGCGTCCGTGAACAGCTCTCGAAACGCTTCCACGTAGTCTTCGCGCCTGGCGAACCGTATCTCGGGCACGTCTTCCAGCCGCCAGTAGAGACGACTTGCTTGACTGTCGGAAGTGACCGTCAGACAATGCGCCGGGGGCAGGCGCCGAATGGTCGAGTGGACCGTGCGTTCGTCGTGAAAGTCCCGCCAGGGCAGGAGAAGTTTCGCCAGGAACAGTTCGTCGAGCTGGGTCTGCTTCAGGTCCAGGGCGAGCAGTGCCCGCCGATCCGAGGCGAAGGCAAACAAATGCGGACTGCAGTGGTAGTAGATGCCGGCACTTCCCAGGTGATCGCGCGCCAAGAAGAGACGGCGTTCGGAAGGATGCCAGGCTGCCAGCGACCAGTCACCGAAGATCCTGTTCGGCGCTTCCTCCCCCCAGCAGAGATAAGCTCGCCTCATCAGCTCTGCATCGGAGAGCTGGCTGTTATCGCCGTCGAACCCGGTCTGCCGGATCAGTTCCTCTCGATTGTCCAGTCTGCCCTGTGCCGTGAACGCGCACCCGCTGGCGGCATCGAAGGCCGGGAGTCTTTCATGGACTGACTCGACGGTGGCGAAGGTGCGAAGCTGCCCCAGGCCAGCGCATCCCTCCAGCCAAACGTCCCCTCCATCGCGGCCCCAGTAAGCCATCGCAGAGCGCATGGCCGCGAGCGACGACTGCTGGACGCGAGCGCCATCTCGAAGAAAGATGCCGAAGATCCCGTTCATCGAATGGGGTTCACGTTTGCTGACGCCACTTGGGCGGCGCGCTGCCAGGCAAGGGTATCATGCCAGCACGATCCGAATACACATGACGAACCAATTCATCCAATCAGCCTCGAGCTTCGCGGCGGACTGACCCCCACAGGCGTAGGGCTCCGTGAAGATCCATCTGCACAGCGCCTTCGGTCTGGTCCTGTCCGTTCCGTTCGCGTGCCCCCTGGCCGCGCGGGCCCCGGAGGGTGCGTCACCCGACGTTGTTGCCCGGTACGGTCCCGTGCCCGAACAGCTCGCCAATGCCGAGATCCGAACTCGCAACTGGCAGGCGGCTCCCGGCCGATTCCTGTTCGCACACTTGTCGGGCGCGGCGAGATTCCTCGTCGAGGACGGCTCCCGGATCACCATACAGCGGCTTCCCGGCAAGGCGAGCCCGATGCTCCAGTTCCAGTTCCTGGGCAGCGTGATGGCCGCCGTGCTTCGTCAGCGAGGCCTGCTGGCGTTGCACGCGATGGCCGCGGTTGCGCCTGCAGGCGCCATCATTGTCGCGGGTAATTCGGGCGCCGGCAAGTCGACGCTACTGGGGGCCCTGCTCGCACGAGGCTGCGCGATGCTTTCGGACGATCTCACGGCGCTCAGAAAAGGCGTCAATCAGTCCTTTGACGTGTTGCCCGGCGTACAGCGGTTGCACCTGCCCCTCGACTCCGCTCAACAGCTCGCGCACGACGTCTCGAGCTTCGCGCCTCATCCTCAGCGGCCGTCTAAGGCGGTCGTCCCTGCCTCCACCCTGATGGCGAAGGACTCCACGCCCCTGGCTGCGCTCTACCTGCTCAGGCCGCACTCCGGTGCCACACTCGAGATTGAGTGGCTCGAAGGTAGTGCGAAGTTCTTGCCCTTGCATGCGAACCTCTATACGCCGAGACTCGCGGAGATGACCCCTGGCAGCTTCCCCCAGCTTGCCGCCCTGGCGGCCTCCGTGCCCATCATTTCAATCCGGCGGCCCCAGGGGCGCTGGTCGGCTGAAGAGTTGGCCGAGGCCGTGCTGAGTCAGGTGCCATTTCGGCGTTCTGGATAGGCAGCCAGTTCAAAGTCACCCGGGCGTCCCGCGCGGTGAACGCTGCATTGCACGGTAAACCTCGGATTCACCCGTGTGTCGAAACCCGAGCCTCGAGTACAGTCTCGAAGCCGGATTGTTGCGCTCGACGTGAAGGGAAATGGCGACACCCTTCGCGTCGGCTTCCTCGAGCAAATCCTGCAGGAGCCGCGAACCAACGCCCTTACCGCGAAACTCAGGCAACAGCGAGATATCGATGATGTGGATACGCTCACCCTGACGATCCACATACAAGCGACCGGCCGGGCAATCGTCGACGAGGATCACCGCGAAGTCGGCCTGAGGATACTTGACTCGATACTGCCTGTCCTGCAGGTCGAATTGCATCCGTAAGAAAGCCTCAATCGTCTGCTGGGGCCAACCGGTCACTGATAACTCGTCCAGTCGCGTCGAACTGTAGACGTGGGCCAAGAAGTCTCTGTCGTCGGACCCGACGGGCCGAAGGCTGACTCGCGAGACCTTGAGTGGACTGACCTTGAAGGCCATATCGGAACTCGTCAACGGATCGGGCCGAGTTCGACAGGCTCCGGACCACCGCGTGTGGTCAAGGTTTCTGAGGCCACTCTCCTTCGGTCGCGATGAAGAAGGCAACGGTCAGCAAGGGCTGCCGGTTCTCATGGGCAGAGGGAGTCTGAGTGCCCGAGGCTGCCAAAGCCTCGGGGGCCAGGGGCACGAGGGGATCGCCTGACGCGTACGGCAAGTAGACACCCGTGTTGGGTCTGAACGCCAGGTAGTTGTTGGCCGGCGTCGGCGTCGTTCCCTTCTGCTGCTGCGAGACAATGACATCATGGTTGTGGCTCGGGAACTGTGCCATGGTCAAAGAGACACTTGCTTCCCCGCCGTTTTGACCAACCTTGCGCGGCGTCAAGATGGGACCCTGGCCCGAGCCCATGGGCGCCCGATCTCTCAGGTCTGGAACGCCAAAGGTGGTCTTTCCGTCGCCGCCGTAGATTGTACCCAGGAGCGCGGCCAGTGCCTGGTACTGCTGGATCTGCAGCAATTGCCCATTGCACGGCACCCAACCGACGAATCCGGTAGCGAAGCCAGGGGCGGAGTAGGGGAAAATTCGAATTTCTCCAACGAATTGATCGGACATAGGCGTTCAGCGGCGCTATTGAGGCCTCATGGCCTGGAAGGATAGAGGCCGTTACAGCAGATGATGAAGTTGACACACAGAAACGGCATCACATTGTCGTGTGGCAGTCCCTGCCCGGCCTGGGACACGGTATCTGCCAAAGGAACCAGCTTGGTGGTGACAGTATCGTAGAGCCCCGTCGCCTGGGCGAGGATCTGCCCTTGCGGGGAGGACGTGGTCGCGCTCGCAGATGATGCCTGTAGAGCATGCGTATGAGAAGGGAGCCCAGCCATTGGAACGGCCACGGTCTCCGAGCCGGTCGACTGTCCCAGAACACGGGGTGTGAGTTTGGTTCCCTGTCCCTGGCCCATGGGAAGCCGTCCACGCAGATCGGGCAGGTTGAAAGTGGTCGTTCCATCGCCCCCATAGGTCGTGCCGATGAGGCTGTAAAGCACCTGATACGCCTGTATGCTCTGGGCACTGCCGTCGCACAGCAGCCAGTTGACAGGAGCGTAAGTACCTGCGAACATCCGGATTTCGCCGACGAATGCCTCGCTCATGGGATCAGTTCCTCATAGGGTAGCTGCCTTGGATTGCAATGCAGAAGTTCAAGACCAGGCTGGGTTGCATGTTGTTGTGGCCTTCATTGCCGCCCGTGGCACTCACGGCACTCGCGCCCATGGCGACAGTTGGAGTGCTCGGTGGGCCGTAGAGCGAGATGGGCACTGGGGTCGGCGGCGTTGGAGTGGTAATCTGGACTACGTTCGCAACGACCGGCTCGCTGGACGGATTCACTTTGGTGCCATTGCTCGATGAACCGCTGGCCTGGTGCGTGTGCTGCGGGAGATTGACGACGGTCAATTGCACCTGCTCCGCACCCGCCTGTTGTGCTTGCCGGTAACTGTAGGTCGGACCCGGACACACCGGGACGCGCCCTCGAAGGTCCGGCAGCGCAAAGGTCGTCTTCCCGTCGCCCCCATAAGTACTTCCAATCAGGGAAAACAAGGCCTGATTCTGATTGACAGGAAGCAACGAGCCATCACAGAGGTGCCAGTACTGCGGGTTGAATCCGAATGCGAATAGCCGAATCTCACCAAGATATGGATCCGCCATGCATCACCCCGGCGCTGCGGGCGCCCTCTTCGATTGTTGGACCGACCACTAACGAATAGTGTAGTTTGATGACAGTATGCGCGGGCGAGATTGGCTCGTCAAGAACTCTGAGGAAAAGGTCGTAAGTGCTACCCAGTTTTGTCGAGCCGGCTGAGATCGTTCGAACTCCGGTCGCAAGCTCTCTTCCAGAGGCCACGGTTCAGGGTGCTCTGTGGCAAGCGGGTACTCGGAGCTTCCTTCTCGAGGTCCCGGGCATCGCCCGCTATCTAGTATCGGACGGGAAGCGAATCGCGATCGAATCGGCGCCCGGGGCCGACGAGACGCAGGTCGAGTACTTTCTGCGCAAGACGCCCCTGGCCGCGATGCTCTACCAGCGGGGAATGCTCGTTTTCCATGCCGCGGCCGCGGCGACGCCGCAAGGGGCCGTGCTCATAGCCGGGGACTCGGCCTGCGGCAAGTCGACGATCTTGGCGGCCCTGCTCGCAGCTGGGAGGGCCCTACTCGCGGACGACCTGGACCCGGTGCGTATTGACGATGTCGGCGAGGCTTTCTCTTTGCCCACCTCGGGTGAAGTCGTTCTCTGGCAACGGTCGCTAGACATTCTGGGAGCTGTGTCGCCGGAACCTTGGCGACTTCGTCCAACCTGGCGACCGAACCGTCAGGTTGCCGATTTCAGAGATCGGCTGGCTGGCACTCTCGTTCCGCTCCGGGCGGCGATTTGCCTGAAGCCTCGCTCCGATGGCACGCATAAAGTCGATGTCATTCAGGGCTGGAGACGTCTCGCCTGGCTGGGCGGCATCACCTACAACTATCGAGTTCTCGAGGCGCTGGCACCGCCGCTCGCGTACTTTCGATGTGCTGCGGCCCTGGGCAGGGCGGTGGAGTGTAAGACGCTCCACTATCCCCTTGGCGAGCGTGGCCTCGAGATGCTATCCGCGAAGTTGATTGGCGCACTCACGGGCCTCGATGCACGGAAGTGACCTGCCCTGGAGCCCTAGATATGTCCCAGATCGTCTGGCTAGCGTCCTATCCCAAGTCCGGCAACACGTGGGTTCGGGCCTTTCTCACCAACTACCTGTCCGGCGATGCCCAGCCGGCTGCTATCGACTCGCTCGATGTCGGGGTGATTGCCTCATCCCGCAATTGCTTCGACGAATGGGTGGGCGTCGAAGCTGCGGAGCTGGACGACCCTCTGGTGAACAGGATTCGTCCCGCGGTCTACCGCGCCATGGCGCGCAACGCTTCGACGACACTCTTCCTGAAGGTGCACGACGCGTGGTCCCTCACGGATAGAGCAGAGAGCTTGTTTCCGGCGGATGTCACTCGGTGCGCGATTTACATCGTGCGCAACCCGCTCGATGTCGCGGTCTCAGCCGCGCACCACAATGGCTCCAGTCTGCTCGAATCTGTGGGCAACTTGTGTGACAGATTCCACGCGCTCGGGCGTTCCGAACGGGGGGTGCGTTCCCAGCTGCCGGCCACTCTGCGCTGCTGGAGCGGACACGTCAGAAGCTGGCTCGAAGAGTCCGCCCTCCCCGTGCACCCGGTTCGATACGAAGACTTGCTCGACCATCCGGAAGAGACTTTCGGTGCCCTGGTGTGTGCAGCAGGATTGCCCCATGACTCGGCGCGACTGCGTGTGGCGATTGCCAACTCCCGGTTCACGGAGCTTGCAGGGCAGGAGAGAGCTCGGGGTTTTCATGAGCGTCTCGAGGTCGCCTCGGCCCCGTTCTTCAGGCGCGGAAAGGCGGGCACCTGGCGAGATGAGCTTCCGCCGGAACTGGTGTCGCGCTTGCTGGAGGCGCACGGGGAGATGATGATCCGGCTCGGGTACGAGATCTCCCGCGTCCCTTGATTTGACAGTCTCTCCAGGCTCGACTAGGCTGCCGCCGACATGACACCAACCGACCGCTTCACATCCAACTCCATGGTCGAGCGTGGCGACCGCGTGGCCGTCGAGGAGATCGACGGCGACCTTCTCATGGCTGCCCCCGAGGCCGGGGATTACTACGGCATCAGCGCAACGGCAAAGCGCATCTGGGAGCTGCTGGAGCAGCCTGTGACGGTCGACGAGTTGTGCGCGAAACTCGCGTCCGAGTACGACGGCGACCTCGAGGAGATTCGAAGGGAAGCGCTCGAGTTCCTCGGCGAGTTGCTGCATCACGGCCTGATCCGCGTGGTCGAGACCGAGCCGTAGCGGGGCAGAGGCCGGCAACGGCCCTCGGCGGGAGTCCTTGCGAATGCAGCCGCCTCGTGAGAGCGAATCACTTTTCTCTTGGTGGCCCGCCACAAACTGGGTATGCTTCCATCACGGTAATCCAAAGCACGCAATCCATCGTTCATACCAGCCCCCGACGACCTCCCGAACTTCTTGAGAGGAGCCCAGCATGTCCGGAACACCCGCAGATTCCACACTGATTTCGGCTCTCAACTCGCCGCAGTACGCCCTCACCTATCTGGCCCTGGCGTCGCTGGCGTATACCGACGTGCAGACCCCCGATCCCGCACCGCCGCAACCGGATGTCGCCACCGGCATCAAGAACGCGCTGGAAGGCCCGGCAGGAGCGACGCCGCTGCTCCCGGCGATCGCGGACTATCCCGGCACCTTTTCTCTGACCTGGGGACCGGGCTACGGCACTGCCGCGAGCCCGACGGACTATTCGAACCTGGCCTTTGTCGCGACCTACTCGCAAGGCGGCAAGCCGTTGTTCTTGGTGGTTTCGATCCGAGGCACGGATGTGAGGGATCTCATCAAGGCCGGCATCATCAACCAAGTCTGGCAAGACATCGACGCTCTGAACCAGGTGCAGTGCCCGGCGGGCTCCTCGGCGAATCCGCTGCCATACGTGGCGAAGGGATCCCACGAGGGGCTCTTCAACAAGATCTTGCAGCTCGTGCCGATCGGCGATGCCGTGAACGTCGGGACGACGCTGCAGACGTTTCTCAGCTCCCAGATCACGGGCAATGTGCCGATCGTTGTCACCGGTCACAGTCTCGGCGCATGCCAGGCGACGATGCTGGCGACTTGGATGAAGTCGCAGTCCGGCTGCGTGGCGCCCATCATCCCGCAGCCGTTTGCGCCGCCGACGGCGGGTACGCAGGGGTTCTACAATCTCTACACGACGAACTTCCCGGGCTCGATCGCCTGGGCGAACCCCTGGGACCTGGTGCCCTACGCCTTCTGGAACATGGACCAGATGAAACAGCTCTGGGGCGGCGAGAGCCCGGGCGGGCAATCGTACGGTGGACCTCCCCTCGACAAGAGCACGTTCGGATTGGTTGTCCGGGGATTCGTGGAGCATTTCGATAAAGCAGTGAAGAACGGTTCGGTGACGCCTTACGTGCAGATCCCATATGCAAAGCTGGGCCCCTACACGGGAAGCATCGGGACACCGTCGATGCTCTCGAGCTTCTTTGCGAACATGAAAGAGCCAGTGCCCGGCGACGCGTGGATGGCGCAACTGGAGTGGCAGCACTTTCCGCCGTGCTACTACAACTTGGTTTCCCGCGCCAAGGGCGTGAACCCGTACCCCATTTATCCGCCAGGCAGCGAGGTCGTGCCGCCGCTGTTGAGCTGAGGGCGCCGCTCGTTTGGGGCTCACGAAAGCGGGGAAGGTCAGTCCCCTTCCGGAAGCAGTGATCAACCGGAGCGCTTACGAGCCGCGATGAGCCGTCGGACGGCTTCGTAGATTCCAACGACTGCTATAGATCCCATGGCCAACCAAGACCTGTTGACCACATTCGCCGACGGCGCGCTTACAATCTCATGGGAGCACGGGCGATTGCGTGCCGAGAGCGGGGGCTCCATCGTCATGTACGACGGTGAGCTCTACATCACCATATGTTCGCCGCCGGGGCAGTCGGGCGAGTCGCAACGGACGGCCACAGGGACTGAATTCCTGGTGCGCGTGTTTCCTCCGGGAGTGGTTGCCGCCAACGAGTCGGGCACGGCTCTGACGGTACGGAATCTGCGCTGGCTGCCGGGAACACGCTGGGCAATTTCGCTTCACGCGCGGGGGGGGCAGTTGCTCGAGTCCAGCGAGTTTACGGTTCCATCAGTATCCGCGCCGGCAGCAGAGCAAGACTCTGGCATCATTACAGGAAGCAAGGAGAGTGGAATGTCACTAGCCGATCTCATGATCAGCCTCAAGAAGGCTTCAGGCGATGAGCTTACGATTTCCGCGCCTCTCGAGCGCACCAGTCCGCTGCCGGCTCTTCGCAAGAAACTGGGAGCTTGGCTCGAGGATACGGACCGTTTCCTGATGCGTGGTAAGCCGATCGTGAAAGAGGAGGAGAGCCTTCAGACCATCGGCGATGTTGTTTCAACGGACACACCCGCCACGGGTTTCAAGATCAATATTGAGCTAGGGCAGGTAGGTGCAACGCAAGCAGGTTCTTCCGTGGGGACGCTTCCCGCATCCCGGGGAAGCCTGGAACCACCGCCGAGCCGCACGGAGGAGCTTGTCTCGCGCCTGCGGGCGGGAACAAGTGCCGTGCTGCAGAGTTACTCCCAGTTGTCGAATGGCGAACGGCTGGGATTGCTGAAACACCTGGGCTGCTTGCGCGGGCTCGTCATGAACTCGGACTTCATGGGCACAGACACGCAGAAGCACCCGGCGATCGACTGGGCGCACCGGGACGTGATGATGCTGAGCGCGGGCAGCTTACCCGACTTCCGGGTTCCGCGGGAGACCTACGACGAGCACCAGTCGATCTCGTACGAGTTTCTGGGGCACGAGCTGCGGAAGCTGACGGACTACGGCGGCGAGCTGGACGTGAAGGCCAAAAACGTCTTCACCAGCCTGGGATTGAAGGCGAATCTGGTGAAGCAGGAGCATGACTACAGCACATCCAAGACCACCAACATCTACTCACTGTGCGAACGGATCATTCCGAAGGTGCGCCTCTACTTTCCAGTCGAGGGGATCCACCTCTCCGAGGCGGCGATCGCGGATGCGAAAGAGATTGTGGCGCTGGCAAAGGGGGACGCCGCAAAGAAAAGCGCGTGCCTGGAGAAGATCAAGCACTTTCTGCGAGTGTGGGGCAGCCACGTGGGTACCGAGTACCTGATCGGCGGAACCTTGTTCGTGGAAGACCGGCGCACTTCCAAGAACAAGGAAGACGAGCACAAATCACTGACGGACTTATCGCTGGCATTGAATCTCAAACTGTCATTTCTGGATGCGCAAGCGAAGCTGCATTACCATCGCGAGGCGGAGGGCAAGGAGAAGTCGGAGTCCGAGAATCGGTTGATCACAATTCAGGCGATCGGAGGCGACCCGGCAAGTGTCGGCGATCCGACGGGCTGGATCGGATCGTTGGGACTCTGCGAGAACTGGCGCATCCTGAAAGTGAGCGGATTCGTGCCGGTCTTCAGCCTGCTGCGGAAGAATGACGACATGGCAACGATCGCCGAGTTTCTCAAGACTCTGGCGGACGATGCGAACGCAGTATCCGGATCGCTTCACCTGCGCTCGTATGGCCAGGGCGTGAAGGTGACGGCGATGTCGTAGCCGGGACGCAGCGGCTCAGCAGAGGAAGGAGCGCGTGTCGCCGACGGTGAAGGTGATGAGGGCGTGGTCGCTGAACTTCCTGTCGAGAGGGACGCCAATGGTGCGGGGCACAACATTGCCAGCCCCGCCGCCGACATTGGAGAGCCAATAGTCGTACATGTGCTTTCCCTTGGTTGTTCCGAATCCCTTCATGCCGGCAAAGAGCGGGATGCCCAGCTTTACATGATCCCGAGCCGTCTTGAAATCATCGATGAACAGGCCAGCTTCCGTCCCTTGGGAGACGTCGATGCCGCCCGATTCACCGAAATAGCGGAATTTGTCGAGATGGATGGCATCGGGAGGCGTGTTGAAGTCTCCTCCGAGGAGAATCAGGCGCGGGTTGTCGGCCATGATATCGAGGGCCGCTTCTGCCTCCTTTGCTGCAGGGTCGACCTCCGTGACCAAGGCGAGGACAAGCAGAGGGACGAGCCTGCGGTAAATGAAGAAGAGCATCGATTCAACGGATGTGCAAAATCGCGTGCGGATGGCATCATTGGTGTAGATGTTGTGCGTCATACCGACGACGATTGTCTGGGCGGCAAGGATCTCGAGTTTTTCAATGGGTTCGGCAATTGCAGCGTTGTAACAGTCGGCGGGAATCATGGCTACAAAAGCGGGCCAGCGTTCATCCACGAAGTCAGAAATCTGCGTGTTCAGCATGAAGTTTGCTTCGTTCAGTTCCGTCCCGTACTCGTTGACGCAGGAAATATCGAAGTTGTAACCTGCGTCGATACCCCTCACATAGTTGTGTGCGCGAAGCTGTCGTAGGACGTCAGTGATGCTCGCCTTCGCTTTACTCTTGGTGGGTGCGGCGCGGACCGCGGCGAGCGGTCTATAGGCGGCGCTTCCCGCAATGACGATGGCCTCGACACAATTCAGCGCCGACCGGCCAGGGTCGAAGACAGTGGCCCACTGAAAGTCGTAGAGATCTTCAAGTGCGCTGAGGAGACGAACATCGGAGTCCTTTCCCGTAATCTCCGTAAAGCCGAAGATATCTGGTCTTCGCCCCTCTACCTCTTTTAGCATGCTGCTAAACTCATCCAGGCGCTGGCCTTTGGCGGCGAAGCGCTGAGCGTTCAAGTGGTAGACCGTGAACAAGGCCGTCTCCTCTCATCGAGCCCCTGGCGCCCCACCCGGCTCCTTATCTGATCCCGGCTCGTTCTTTGAACACCACGATGTCCAGCTCGCAACGCTCCACCCTGTCGCGGAAATCCAGCCGTTCCCCCCTGAGCAGCGACTTTAGCTCCTCCAGAGTGCCCGCCACGCCCGTGATGGCTGTGCCGAGCCGGATCTCGGTCTCCACAAGCCGCTGGTTGCCGGCGCCGAGCCCGTGCTCGACGGCTTCGAGGCGGACGTTCGTCTGGTCGAGGCGGGAGTTGGCCTGGTCGACCCGAGAGTTGGTCTCCCGGATGGCGTCCCGGATCTCGGTCAGCACTCTCAGCGTGAGGTCGGTGGGCTTCACGGACAGGAGTCTACTGCCGGGGCCTGCCGGGTTCAACGTCGGCCTTGCCGAGCTTGCCGAGCGGGTGTCACGTCTCGCGCCGGGAAACGGGGCAGTGGACGCTCCCAGAAGTCTCGGAGTAGCCTTTCAACGGCCTCGCCCGGCCAGCGGACTCAGCTCCATGCCCCAGGACCCGCTTGGCCTTCCAGCGCAGGTGCCGAAACACCAAGTCGAGGAACGCGCCCAGCACCTCGGTGACCAGGGAGGGATCGTAGGCCAGAAGATGCCGCCGCGCGCGCGTGTCGCCGGTCGTCCCCACAGTCAAAGCAGTGTGCGTGCGCAAGGCCATGAGCCAGGATCCCGCGCTCCAGGTACTTCTCGAACTCCCGTTTCACAAACGCCGGCAGGATGCGGTCGTGCTCTTCGTAGAGCGCCAGGAAGTTCCGGTAGTTCTCCTGGATGCACTGGTACAGGACTGTCTGTTCGGGTTGCCTGCGCCGGGCTCCGCTTGCACATTTGACGGTTCGGTAAGCAGGCGCGACAAGCTGCCGCACCCGGCTCCTGATCGGCAGTGAAATCGGCTGAAATCGACTGAAATGCCGGCCCGGCGCCAGCGTGCCGGGCGTGCAGACGAGCTGCTCGATGAGCTCGCCGGCGCGCTCGATAGGGCCCTCGGTCCTCGGGTTTGCGCGGTCATGGCGGCGCACCTGTTCGGCGGCCGGGTGGAACTCGAACCCATCCTCGCTCTCACCCGGCCGCGGGGAATCATGGTCATCGAAGATGCGGCGCAAGCGTTCAGAGGCCCGCGGAACCTGGGCCATCCAGGGGGACGCGGCCAATCCTGTGAGGAGTTTCGTAGCGTGATACCGAAGCTCGTCCAACACGCCGAAGAAAACCGGACCGCGCGGGTCGTCGCGCAGCAACTCGAGCCCGAATCGGCTGAACCCGTAACCGTAGGAGTACAAAGCAATGACGCCCCCGGTTGGACGGAACTCCCTGGCGTAGTACCAGGTCAGCACGGCGACCAGGAGGAGGCAGCCAGTGAACCGCTGCAGAAGGCCTTCGCATCCGAGCCGACGAGGACGTCTCCCAGCCAGCCCGGGTACCCTCCTCTCCAGGCCATCCCGAGCTCCAGGAGTTGCGAGCCGAGGTACCCGCTCAGGAACAGCAGGATCTCCCCCCTGTAGACGACCGGCATGGGAAGCCCGCGCTGGCGGCAACGCCGGTTGCCGAGCTCGATGGCGGCCAGGAAGGCGACGACGAGCATCGCGTCGTAGGCGTACAACCGCCACGAGCCGAGAGTCAGGAGCACCGGGTACACGTCTGGGACAGCTTGCAGAAGGTAACCCGAGAAATCCAGGGACACACGGCTCCTTTCGCCCGAGGCGAAATGAGTCGTGTGTCCCTGGATTTCTCGTGGCGCGCCGCCGAACGGGACGTTGTGGTAGAAGGCGAGCTCCATGGCTAGGCTCACGGTAGCAGGACGACGGCGGAGTCGAACACTCGCTCGCGCGAGTCCCTGAGCCGAGCAGGAGGGCCCCCCCCGAGGAGTCAATGAGGCAGCGGGAGCGAGACGCCGGGGCAGTCGGCGCGGGACCAGTCCTTGCGGTAGGCCTCGGAGACGCTGCCAACGTTGGGCCACTCGCCATAGCCGATGCTCAAGGACGGGTAACCATCGCCCAGCGCGTCGCAGGCCTGGCGGTAGACCTCTCGCACGCTTGTCTCCTCAGGAACGTAGATTGAAAACTCCCTGCCGGCGGCAACCGGCTCCAGCTGGTCGACCGGCCCGAACCGGACCATCCCGCAGTGGGCCTTTGCGATCGTCTGCAGGGCGGCGATCGTCCTCCGCGATGCCGCCGTGTACATCGCCCCGGAAGCGTCCTCGAAGTGGCCCGCCACCCAGTGGACACCCTTCTTCGGGGTCGCATGGCCATCCGCAGGCGGCCGTGCGGCGACCTCCGAGGTGCAGAGCGAAAGGCAAGCCAGGACCCAGGTGAAGGTCAGACATCTAGGGTGCATGATCAACTCCTCTTCGGTGTCGTGAACAGTACGCGCCGGCATCCCGCTTGCGCAAGTCCCCCGTGGGGCCGACCCCGTGAGCCATCACCTGAGCTCGGGTTCGATGGGCCTGCCCAGCGGCTTCTGGCGGCCCTCGAATGGCGTGGCAACGTTCGAGAGGTGAGGAACTGTGTCGAGACCGCCGCGAGGCCTCAGAACCGGACCCGCTGCTCGATTCCCGGTCAACAAGGAGGACTGTTGGCTACCTGGGCGACCGACATCCGGCGCCCGAGATGCCTAGAGTTGCTGCGCACCGTCCTCGTAGAGCGGGGGGTTGCGGTCCTGCCTCCAGCGTCGCGATGGAGCCGGTGCGGACCCTACAGGAGGTGTCCGTGCGCATGCACTTGCAGGCGGTCGGTCCGTGTTTGCCCCTCCGAGATTGCAGCGCCCAAGAGAGGAGCCGGCCGGCCCGGGCGGCCTTGCTGGCGATGCTGGTAGCGGCAGCGTGCCTCCCCGCCGCGGCGGGGGCGGCAGACCCAGCCGGTTTTGCGATCACCAACGTCACCTGCGACACGGCAACCGTCGTCTGGCGCTCGGCGGCAGTCGAATCCGGAGAAATCCGGCTGGCGCGGAGCCTGGCCGAGCTCGAGACGCGAACGGGCAGCTTTCGGGTCGTGGCCGACGATTGGGCCCCCGGCCGGCTCCACCACGTCACCGTCGGTAATGCGGCAATCGTGGACAATCGATTTCCCCGGGGCAACCATCCGCTGGCTGCCGACACCGAGTACTACTTCGACATCGTCAGCGGCGTCACCGTGTTCGACGCCAGCGGCTCTCACCATCGATTCCACACGGCGCCCGCGATGGAGCCCCGATTCGTGGCACCCGAGCCCGCGCTGGTGCGGGCGACCGATCGCAGCGGAGAAGCCTCCAGGGCCTCAGCGACGATCCTCTACCGCCTGCGCGCTGGCGCCGAACTGTCCCAGACGGGTTCGACCCTGCTTCGCGCCGGAGAAGCGCCGATTCTCGACCTGGGGCAGCTGCTCGCAAGCGACACGATGGCCCCCTGGACCTTCCAGGGGGAGCAGCAGCTGGAGCTGACAGCAGCCGAAGGCTCTGGCGCCATCACGACTGCGATGGTGACTGTAAAGGCCGACGGCAGCGTCAAGAGGCCAGCACCGCTCGTGCTGCGAGGCGTCAATCGACCACCCTTCGTCCGCGTGGGTCCGGACCGACCGGCCTCGACTGGCCAGCGAATCGAAGTGGAGGCGACGGCGAGCGATCCGGATGGCGACGCTCTGGGCTTCAGTTGGAGCTCGGTACCCGCGGGCGTAGTGCTCGAGGGAGTCGATGGCGCAACCATCGGCTTCTCTTCGGCCACGGCCGGCAGCTTTGTGCTGGAGCTCACCGTGACCGACGCGCGTGGCGGAACGGCCAGCGATGCGATGACCGTCCATGTGACAGCGACGAATGCGTCGCCCAACGATCACGCCAACTCGCCCGCGCAGACCGGTCCAGGCGACCTCCTGGTCGCCGTCGACGAACCCGGCGAAGGTCTGCGCCGCGACGGCGTGATCGCCGAAACCGCCGAGCAGGACTGGTTCCGCTTCGAGGCTCGCGCGGACCACCTCTACCGCGCCGAGCTCGCCCTTGCAGAGCTGCCCGCAGCTCGGCTGGCCCTCTACTCGACGGACGGCACCACGCTGCTGGAGGAGATCTCGACCGTCGGAGCCACAGGCACGAGTACTCGAATGTTCCGTCCCCCTGCCGCCGGCGTCTACTTCGTGCGCGTGCTCGCCGAGCAGCCGACCCAGACCGGCGCGTACTCGCTACGGTTGTTCGCGCGCTCCGAGGCGCTCACTGCACCGCCGGCGGCGGACTTAGGACTCGAAAGGTCCACTGAGACTGTTCAAGCGACGCTGTCGCTGGAGCCGACCACCGCGCCCGTGACACGACTGGCGTTCGAGCTGGCAGTCGACACAGCCAGCGTCGAGCTGACCAGCGTGAGCACCGGCGCGAATGCCGAGGAGTTCCGGGTGGCCCTCGAAGGCGAAACCTCCGGCCCCTCCGTCACCGTCGCAGCAACCGCCTCGACTCCGACGACGCTCACGACCGCCGCCGCCCTGGCGCTGGCCGGGCTTTCGATGACCCGGCTTCCCGGCCGCATCCCCGACGCCGACCCCACGGAGCTCCTGTCGGTGACCATCAGCTCGCCCTCCACCCAGTTCCAGGTCCTGCGGCCTGTGGCCGACGCAGGCCTGCCGCAGGCGATGGGCGTCGAAGGGGCCGTGGATCGATTGATCACCCTGGACGGCCGGCACAGCGCCGACCCGAACCGGCCCACACGGACGCTCCTCTACCGCTGGCACCAGGTAGCGGGACCGGACGTGGAGCTGAGAAACAGCCGTTCGTCCACGCCAAGCTTCACGGCGGCCGGCCCGGGGCATTACAGGTTCAGCCTCCAGGTGGGTAACGGCGTGCTCGACTCGACAACTAGCGCTGTGTCGGTCATCGTCGACGGTCCCGCGGCCTCGCCCCGCGCCGCTCTCTTCGGCCGCTCCGGCGCAAACGGGGAGATGCTGGACCTGCAACTCTATCCCTTGCGAGCGATCGCCGGTGCTCCGCTTCTGCTCGACGCCAGCTCCTCGACCGATCCCGCGAGCGGAACGCTCACCTACACCTGGACCCAGCTGTCTGGCCCCAGGCTCGAGCTCGTCGGCGACGCACCGATCCAGAATCTCGCCGCCCCGACGCCCGGCGCGCGCACGGTGCGCCTCTCGGTCCGGGGCCCGTCGGGGTTCGAGGCGCGACCAATCGTGGCGCGGCTCGAAGTGGTCCCCCAGGCCTGGGCCGCGCAACGCCTCCAGGTCTACCCGATAAGCGGCGCAGGGGTCGGCCGCGACACAAGCGGACTCGCTTTCGAACTCTCTGGCTCTTCGCTGCGGGCCGCCGTGGGAAGCGAGGTCACGCTCGCCTCCCTGCTCGCCCTGCCTGAAGGAGTCAACGGGTCCACATTGTCTGTTCACTGGCGCCAGACCGCCGGACCGCCCGCCGCCCTGAGACAGCGGGACGTGCGCGTCCATCCGGACCGGCTCGAGTCCTTCGCCGACTTCGTCCCGCCGGCACCGGGTGTCTTCGAGGCACGCTGCCTCGTCCGCGACTCGGCAACGGGCGCCGAGTTCCTGGGTCAGGCGCGGGTGCTCGTCGAGTCGCCCGCGGCCCCCTTCCCGCTCGCTGAGGCACGTCTGGTCACGGGCGGCATGACCACGCCCGGAAAATCGCTGCCCGGCCAGGCCCACGCGGTCCTCGAGCGCTCCCCGGGCGAACGGGCTTCGCTTCTCTCCGCGGAAGTCATCGGCGGTCAGACAGTGACCCTGGCGGGACGATGCTCCTCGTGCACCACCGGCGATGTCGAGCTCCAGTGGGTGCAACTCAGCGGCCCCGAGGCGCTCATCGAGTCCCCTCGTAAGGCGATCACCAACGTCCTGCTCCCCAACCTCCCCGGCAGCTGGTCCTACGTCTTCCAGCTCTACGCCGACACCGGAGTGCGCAGCGAGCCCG
Organism: Candidatus Wallbacteria bacterium; assembly: GCA_016190005.1. Classification (GTDB taxonomy): domain Bacteria; phylum Muiribacteriota; class UBA6191; order JACPRK01; family JACPRK01; genus JACPRK01. The sequence goes on from JACPRK010000200.1 coordinate 17,296, forward strand.
ACACCGTCATCCTCCACGCCGGCGCCAAGCCGGAACTGGTGGCGACCGTCACCGTCTTCCGAGGACTGAGCCTCGTCTCGGTGCCCTTGTCGCCCAACCGCAGCCGCCCCTACGACTTCTCCGACCTGGCCGCGGACTCTTCGAGCGCCTTCGTAGTCTTCGCCGAGGACGAGCCTGGCGGCAGGAGCCGGTTCCGGACTTGGATGCGCGACGCCGGCGACCCGGCACCGCTCGTACGCGGTGGACGCGGCTATGTCGTCTCGAACGGCTCCAAAGCGCTTCGCACGCTCCTGTTCCGCGGCTCGAGCTGGCCGGACAGAGACCTGCAAGTCGGACTGCCTCCAGGCCCCGCTCTGATCGGCGTGCCTCAGATGGCCACCTCCCAGGGTAGAGACGCCAGCTGGCTGCGACAGTCCTCCAACAGCCGCTTCACCGCGCGCATGGTCGCTGCCGCCGGCGATCGCGGCAAGCTCGCCTGCAGCGTGCCCGCGTTGACCGCCGAGACGTCCGTGCTCCAGGCCGGCGAAACGTACCTGGCCTGCCCGGCCGCCCCAAGCTCGCTCGACTGGACCCCAGGCCAATCCAACTCGAAGGATGAAACGACGACTCTTGCCGCCGCCGCGTCCGGCCCCGCCACGGCGGCCCTGTCGCCAGGTTGGAACTTTGTCGGGCTCGCCTCCGCCCCTCCGGCACGGCTGAGCCGCGCGTCGGACCTGCTGCGCGCGGCTTCTGGCGACGGCAAGGACATGACACGGGCGCGGCGCTGGAACGGCACCGGGTTCGACGAGTATCGCACCGACGGCGCCTCGGGACCCGACTTCGAGCTGAAGGCGGGCGAGGCCTACTTCCTCTTCAACGCCGGAGAGCCGGGGACCTTCGCGTCGCCCGCGCCGCCCGATCCGTTCTTGCGCCTCGACGTCGCATCCGGCTTCAACGCGCTCGCCGCCACCTCCCTGGAGCCGCTCGACGGCCCGGATGTCTTCCAGGTCCTCGAAGCCCAGCGGCTCTCTCCCACGTTCGTGGGCAGCTGGGCCGGCTCGCGCTTCGTCTACTTCGTGCCCGGCGCTCCCGAAGTGTCCAGCCCGATGCGCATGCCGCCCGGCCATGGCCTCGTCGCCTACGCCGGTCAATCCGGCACCATCGCGCTCGATCCAACCGCTCTGCTGCCGGCCGTCGTCACGACCCAGCTTCCGCCCGCTACCTGGACCCGCCCCTATGCCACCACCCTCCATGCCACCGGCCAGTCACCGATCGACTGGTCGCTGGCTGCTGGAGCGTTGCCCTCGGGTCTGAGCCTATCCCCTGCCGGCGAGCTCTCGGGCATCCCGGTCGTCTCGGGCCAAAGCCCGATCACCGTCCGCGCCTCCAACGCCCTGGGCTCAGGCGTCCGCGACCTGATCCTCACCGTGCTGGCCGTGGCGCCATCGTTCGAAACCACGGCTCTCCCCGAGGCCACCCAGGGCCGGCCGTACCTGGCGCGGCTGCTCGGAGCCGGCACTCCGCCGCTGGGGTTCTCGGTGGCCGCGGGCAGCCTACCCACGGGGCTCGAGCTGGCCACCGACGGCAGCCTCCTGGGTTCGCCCCAGCAGCTCGGGGTCTTTCCGTTCGTGGCCCGCGTCACAGGACCCGGAGGACAGGCCGAGAAGGACCTGGTGCTGACAGTGCGGGACAACCCGCCTGGCCTGACCTTCCAGGCGGTGAATGCGCACGGCTACCGAGAGTTCGTCAACGATCGGGACGGCTCCGTGGTGATCGAGGTTCCCGAGGGCGCCGTCGAGATGGGCTCGACGACGGCCGAAGTCGATGCCGGCCAGGCGGACGACGATGAGCTCCCTCGGCGCCGCACCACGCTGTCCAGGTTCTTCATCGGGAAGTACGAGGTCACCAACGGCCAGTACCGTCAGTTCGAGCGGGCCGCCGACGGGGCGCGAAACCACGGGGCGCACCCGGATGATGCTCCGTCGGGGGACGATCAGAATCACGCGTCCGATCAGGACGTAGACTGGTACCAGCAGTACGGCGCCACGCCCCAGCACCCGCTGACTGCAGTTTCTTGGCACTCGGCGGCAGCCTACTGCGCCTGGGCCGGTGTGAGTTTGCCGACCGAGGCCCAGTGGGAGCGGGCCGCCCGGGGGGCAGACGGACGACTCTACCCGTGGGGCAACCAGGCGCCGGACGCAGAGCAGGTCTTCCGGGCAAGCTACTCGCCGGACGACGCGGCCGCTGACGGATTCCTCTTCAAGGCGCCCGTGGGTTCCTTTCCAGAAGGGGCCTCTCCTTTCGGCGGCCTCGACATGGCCGGAAACGTGAGAGAGTGGTGCCGGGATTGGTACGATTCGGAGTACTACTCTCGGAGCGGCACGGACCGCGATCCCAAAGGCGCCCCCGCCGGAGGGCGGCGCGCTGCGCGCGGCGGCTCCTGGTACCAGAACGCGTTCGGTCTGCGCGCGGCCAAGCGGGAAAGGCAGATACCGCTGGCTCAGTACACCAACTATGGCTTCCGTGTAGCCGTCGAAGACCGCGTCGCGCCTGTCGTCCTCACGCACACGCTCCCCGAAGCGCTCCAGGGAGCCCCGTACTCCACCCTCGTCACCGCAACCGGAACGCCTCAGCCGTTCTGGTCGGGGTCGTGGGACAACATCTGGGGCCTCTTCCTCACGCCCAAGGGGGAGCTCAAAGGGACCCCCTATAGGAGCGGAGTTGTCTCCTTTAGGATGACCGCCCGAAATGCCGTCGGTGAGGTGACGTCGGCCTACACCCTGACGGTCCTGCCCGCGGTGCCGGCCGCGCTCGCCACCACCACGCTTCCCGACGCCTTCCAGGGTGTCCCATACGAAGCGACGCTCGGCCCTTCGGGCACTCCGACGCCCACCTTCTACTACAGCGGGGGCCAGCCGCCAGACGGCGTACAGCTCGCGCCGAATGGCTCCCTGTCCGGGACTCCGGCCAGGACGGGCACGTTCACGTTCCAGGTGATGGCCCAGAACGCCGGCGGAAACGTCCGAAGGGACTTGACCCTCGAGGTCAGAGCCTCGCCCCCCACGCTCGAGTCGTCACGGTTGACCACGGCCACGCTCGGGCGTTGGTTCGCAGAGACGATCGTGGCCATCGGGAGCACGCCCCGCCAGTGGTCGCTCCTGGCCGGCACGATGCCCGAGGGACTCGAGTTGACGTCCTACGGCGAGGTGCGTGGCACGCCCAGGACGGCCGGCTCCACCACCGTCGAAGTGCGGGTCCAGAGCTTCGCCGGCCAGGCCAGCGGCCCGCTGACAATCGACGTCGTCTCCCTTCCCACGACCATCCTGACGACGCGAGTGCCCGACGCAGTATCGGGTATCGGGTATGACGCGCGACTCGAGTTCTCCGGGTCACCGCCCGACAGTTGGTCCGTCATCGAGGGGCGACTACCGGACGGCCTGGGGTTGAACGCCGGCGGCACGGTGAGCGGTTGGCCTACCGTGCCCGGGACCTTTCCCTTCACGGTCCGTGCCACGGGACCAGGCGGAGCCGGCGAACAGGAGTTGCTCCTGACCGTGCTGCCCGTTCCAGTCGGCACGAGCTTCTCCCGCGTCAACGAGAGGGGCTACCGTGAGTATCGCAACACCGCCGATGGCTCCGAGTTGATCGAGCTCCCGGCCGGCACCTTCGAGATGGGTTCGGAGCCGGGCTCTGGTCAGACCAACGAAACCCCGAGACACACTGTACCGCTCTCGCGCAGTCTCATCGGCAAGTTCGAAGTCACAAACGCCCAGTACGACGCCTTCCTGAAAGCTGTCGATGGCGCAGGGATGCACGAGCGGCATCCAAACGATCCACCCGGCCGGGTCAGCCACTCTTCACGGCCGGCCAGGAGCGGTTACGACTACTGGGAGGCCAGTCCTCGCGATGCCTCGCCCGTCGTCGGAATCGACTGGTACGACGCCCAGGCCTACTGCGCCTGGGCGGGCCTGTCGCTGCCGACCGAGGCTCAGTGGGAGTTTGCCGCTCGCGGCACCGACCGCCGGGAGTACCCCTGGGGCAACGAGGCACCGCAGCCCCACTACGCCAACCAAGGGGACATCACCGTCTACATTGTCACGGACAGCCTCGACGGCTACAACTACACGTCGCCCGTGGGTGCCTTTTCCAGCGGCAGCTCGCCGTTCGGCTGTCAGGACCTGGCCGGCAATGTCTGGGAATGGTGCCAGGACTGGTACGGATCGTATTCCGCGACGACTGCCGAGATGGTCGAGCCCCAGGGCCCGGCGACCGGCAGGCGCCGCGTGAACCGGGGAGGATCGTGGCGCAGCTCCGACTTCGATCTGCGAACGGCTCGCAGGGGCGGTTCCCTGCCCGGGAGCTCGTCCACCGACCAGGGATTCCGGGTAGCTCGGATCCTCGCCACCGTGGCGCCAAGCCTCCCGGCGACCCAGTCGGTGAGCGCTGCGGCTGGCGTCACCTGCTCGGCCCGCCTGCAGGCAGCGGGCGGCCAGCCCATGGTGTGGTCCGTGAACCAAGGCGCGTTGCCCGCGGGCCTGACGGTCCATCGCGCGGGCTGGGTAACGGGAGTAGCCCAGACGGTAGGTAGGTTCCCAGTGGTCCTTCGCGCAGCGAATGATGCTGGAGAGGCGACGGGAACCGTCGAGATTCTGGTCGAGTCGCAGCCGGCCGCCATGCTCACGACGGTCCTCCCGGGAGCAACGCTCGGCATGGCGTACTCCGCCAAACTGGAGGCCAGCGGCAGTCCGCCGCTGACCTGGCAGGTGAGCGACGGCCAGCTTCCGGCAGAGCTGACGCTGACGACCACGGGAAGCCTGCAGGGGCTTCCCGCAACCACCGGCACGTTCAGATTCCAGGTTTCGGCGAACAATGAAACGAGCCAGGCGAGCGGGATGCTAGCGCTGGCGGTCCGCGCATTGGCACCGGAGTTCCCGGGCGGCATGCTACCGGCGGCGACCTTGGGAGCTCCATATCGGATGGAGCTGAAGACGAGCGGCAGTCCACCGGTCACCTGGGCCGTGCGATCCGGTGAGCTTCCGGCAGGCCTCACCCTGCTGGCCACGGGGGCCATCGAGGGCACGCCCACCTCAACCGTCGCCGCAACCTTTATGCTCGCCGCGGCTGGACCGGGCGGCGAACGGGCGCGCACCGTGACGCTGGTCGTTCGGGATCTGCCCGCCGGCCTGTCCTACGCCGGCGAGAACGCGCACGGTTTCCGCGAGTTCCGAAACGAGCGCGACGGCTCCGTGCTCGTCGAAGTGCCCGCGGGCCGATTCAGGATGGGTCAGGACCTGAGGTACAGCGGGGATGAGTCTCCATCGCACACCGTGACGCTCTCGCGCTACTTCGTGGGGAAGTTCGAGGTGACCAACGCCCAGTACTGCGCGTTCCTGGCGGCCGCCGACGGCGCTGCCGCGCATGAGCTGCACCCGGAGGACCCGCCGAGCGGTGAGGACCACGTGCCGGCCTACTGGAATGACAGTTCCTGCGCCGCGACGAGTGCAGCCAGCATGAATCCGGTAGCGAACGTCGACTGGTATGACGCCGCGGCCTATTGCCGCTGGGCTGGACTGCGGCTTCCAACCGAGGCCGAGTGGGAGTGCGCTGCGCGCGGGCGGGACGGCCGGACGTTCCCCTGGGGGGGCGCAGTGCCCTATCCGGGGAGCCCACCCATGGCGAACATTGGATCGTTGGAGCACTGGGACAACCCCGACCCAGCCGACGGGTTCTATTACGTTGCCCCCGTGGGCTCGTTCCCTCGCGGTGCCTCGCCGTTCGGTTGCTTCGACATGGCTGGAAACGTCGCGGAGTGGTGCCGGGATTGGTTCGACCGCTACTACTATGGCAGCCGGACTGCTTGGGTCGATCCGACAGGCCCCGAAGACGGATCGGGACGCGTTCGCCGTGGCAGCGGGTTCAGACAGGGAGCCAGGTACTCCCGCGCCGCCTTCCGAGGCACCGGCAGCAGCGAGGAACGCACTGACTGGCTCGGCTTCCGCGTGGCGACCTCGCTGCGCGAGGGGCCTCACATCTTGACGAGCCAGCTTCCAGCTGCCAGGGAAGGGTATGCCTATTCAGCCACGCTCGTGGCGACGGGCACGCCGGCGCTGTCATGGAGCGTTGTGGCCGGCACGCTGCAGCCAGGCCTGGCACTGTCGCCAGCGGGAACTCTGGCGGGCACGCCTGGGACGACGGGCGTCGTCCGGTTCACGGTGCAAGTCGCAAGCGGCGCCGGCTCCGAGCAGCGGGAGCTGGAGCTCGACGTCCGACCCGGTGAACCTCGCATCCAAACCGTGCAGGTGCCGCTGACCGCCGTGCCAGGAGTTCCGTACGAGGCCTCCATCCTGACCACGGGGACGGCCCCCATCGCGACGAGTGTCACGACAGGCGGGCTGCCGCCGGGTCTGACGCTGGCTCCGGACGGCTCGATCTCGGGAACGCCCACGGCGACCGGCTCGTTCGAGTTCACCATCCGGGCGGACAGTCCGTACGGCGCGGAGAGCGCGGCCTATCGAATCGAGGTCTTCGACCTGATCCTGATCGGCGCGAACTCGAAGGGACTGCGGGAGTTCCAGAACGTGAAGGACGGGTCTGTTCTGGTCGAAGTGCCGGGCGGCGAGTTCACGATGGGCAACGAGGACCCGGGAAGCACGCAGGAGGAGCGGCCTGCCCATCGCGTGCGTCTGAGGCGCTACTGGATCGGGAAGTTCGAGGTCTCCAATGCGCAGTACCAGGCCTTCCTCGACGATCCATCCGGTGCACCGAATCACGCGGCGCACCCGGATGATCCGCCTGAAGGCCAGAACCACGCTCGCCCGGCCGTCAGTTCAGAGACCTACACGCGAGTCAGCTCGACGCCGGATTCGCCGGCCGTTTTCCTGAACTGGTACGACGTCTCCGCATACTGCGCCTGGACCGGGTTGCGGCTGCCCTCGGAGGCCGAGTGGGAGTACGCGGCCCGTGGCGTTGGACCGGCGAGTTATCCCTGGGGCAGCGACCCGCCTGTCGCAGGGGGAGTCGTGCGGGCCAACTTCTATGGGAATGAGGATGGCTACACGTACACGTCTCCCGTGCAAGCCATGCCTGACGGGCTTTCCTGGGCCGGCTGCTTCAACATGGCGGGCAATGCCATGGAATGGTGCCACGACTGGTACGCGACCACGTACTACCAACAGTTCGGAAACGGCCTCGTGGCGGACAACCCGACCGGCCCGGAGGATGGCACTGGTCGCCTCTCGCGTGGCGGATATCACACCTCGGGGGCCTACTGGGGGTTGGTCTCTCGCCGGCGAGTTCTGTCACTCTGGCACCAGGATGCGAATTCGGGGTTCCGAGTTGCTCGGTGATCGCACTCGCTGCTCCAACCTGTCGCGGATAGGACCGCACCGAATCGCTCGCCCGGGGTCCGCTTGGGTCGCGCCGCGCTTCCAAACACCAGGTCCAGACCTGTAGCCTGAGCGGCGCGGCCCGCTGCCACACCTCACTTCGTGCGACGACCGCCGGGCGAATCCGGCGCCCGCGCCCGCGGTCGTGCCGGCTCCGGAGCCACTCCGCATGCAGCCCGAAGCCCCAGAGGAATCGCCCGCCACCGCCCAGGCACCCGTTTCGACGGGGTCGAGGGTGGTTCGCAACAGCCTCTGGAACACTCTCAATTTCGCGATCACGCTGCCGATCGGGCTCTACCTGACGCCGTTCGTGTTCGGCAGCCTGGGCGATGCCGACTACGGCGTCTGGGCGATGATCGGGACGTTCACGAGCCTGACGTCGCTGGCCAACCTGGGCATCTCGACGGCCTTGACGCACTTCGTCGCCGCGCACCACGCGCGCGGCGAGACTGACATCATCGACCGCAAGGTGAACACGGCCTTCGTGGTCTACTGCGGCGTTGCGGCGCTGGTCTCGGCGGTCCTGATGCCGCTGATGCCCTGGCTGGCGCGGACCTTTTTCCAGGTTCCGCCGGCGCGCATCCCGGAGATCGTCCTCTATCTGCGCGCGAGCACGCTTGCCTTCTTCGCCGTGCTCGTCTTCACGGGCCACTTCTCCATCTTCCAGGGGCTGCAGCGGTTCGATCTGCTCAACATCAACGCCATCGCCTGGTCGCTGGTTTCGCTCGGCGGCACGGTCTGGCTGCTGGGCGCGGGTTATGGATTGGAAGGGCTAGTCTGGTTCTCGGCGGCGCAGATGCTGGTCTCGATCGCCATCTGCTGGCTCCTGATGAAGTCGATTCTGCCGGCGGTGGGCCTGAGGCCGTGGCGGTTCTCCGCAGCCGATGCGGCGGAGATCCTCCGCTACAGCGTGCACGTTTTCCTGGGGAGTCTCTCCGGGCTGATGATGGCGCAGCTGGACCGGCTGCTGATCGGCTACTTCCTGGAGATTCGCTATGCCGGGTACTACCAGGTGCCTTCGGATCTGGTGACGAAGGCGCGCGCGATCCCGTCGAACTTGATCGGGCCGCTGATGGCGGCGGCGTCGCACCTGGCGGCAAAGGAAGAGACCGAAAAGGTCCGCCAACTCTACTTGCGCGGGCTCCGCTACGCCCTCATCCTTGGCCTGCCGGGCTTTCTCTGGCTGGTGCAGTTCGCGGCGCCGTTCGTGACGGCCTGGATCGGACCGGGCAAGGCGGAGATGGTGATGACGCTGCAGGTCCTGGCGCTGGCCCATCTGGCCAACGTGCTGACCGGGCCGGGAACGCAGGTGCTCGCGGGACTGGGCGCGCCGCAGTACGGGATGTGGGTGGGGATGGGAGCGCTCGCGCTGAACCTGATCGTGACGGTGGCGACGGTGCGCGAGCTCGGCTACCTGGCGGTGGTGCTGGGAGTGGCGGCGGGCTACGTGCTGGCGGCGCTCTGCTTCTTCCCGGTCGCCCACCGCCGGCTGTCGGTGACGTCGCTGGAGGTGCTCTCGAGCGCGGTCTGGCTGCCTGCCGCGGCCGGCGCGCTGGCCTCGTGCGTGATGCACGTTGCCGGCGCCAGCGCGTGGGCCACGAGCTTCGCGAAGGTCCTGCTGACCATCCCTGCATACTCGGCCGCCTACGGAGCGTTTCTCCTGCTGCTCGGGTTCCCGGGCGAACAGGATCGCCAGCTCGTGGAGCGCCACCTGCCGGCCTGGGTCGGACGCCTTCCCGGAGTGCGCCGGTGAAGCTCACGCTGTTCTCGCACGATCTCTCGTCGAACGCTTTCGGCCGCGCCTACCTGCTGGCCGACGTGCTGCGGCGCACCCACGACGTCGAGGTCGTCGGACCCACCTTCGGCGACGGCCTCTGGCCACCCTGCGCCAACCCGCCCTTCCCCGTCCGCGCCTACCCCGGCGGCCGGTGGCCCGGCTTCTGCGCCACCGCGCACCGCATCGCCCGCGAGGCGCAAGGCCAGCTCCTGCTGGCGGTCAAGGCGATGCCGACCAGCTATGGCCTGGCGCTGCTGGCGCGCCGCCAGACCCCGCGACCGCTGATCCTCGACACGGACGACTGGGAGCTCGGGTTCTACGAGGCCGAGGAGGAAGAGCGCGGACTGTCGGGCCCCGTGCGGTTCGTCAAGGGACTGCTGCCGGGCCGCCATCCAAACTCGAAGGCGCTGGTCGCCCTGATGGAGCGCTTGACTCCTCTTGCCGACGCAGGCACGACGGTCTCCGACTTCCTGCGGCACCGCTATCGCCCCGACGCCCTCATCGTCCCGCACGCCCGCGACACCGACGCGCTCGACCCCGCGCGCTTCCCCCCCGATGAGGCCCGCCGCCGCCTGGGGCTGGACGGCCTGACCGTCGTGATGTTCCTGGGCACCGCGCATCCCCACAAGGGCGTCGAGGACCTGGTCGAGGCCGTCGCCAGCCTCGCCAGGCCTGCCACGACCGCCGTCCTGGTCGGCACGCCGCCCGAAGCGCCGCTCATCGCCCGACTCGCAGCTCGTTTCCCGGGGACCGTCCGCGCCTTCGGCCCCGTCCCTTTCCCCGAGCTGCCCGCCTGGCTCGCCGCCGCCCACGTCGTGGTCCTTCCCCAGCGGCAAGACGTCCGCGCCGCCGGCCAGGTCCCCGCCAAACTCACCGACGCGCTCGCGCTCGCCAAGCCCGTCATCCTCACCGACCTCCCCCCTCAGGTCGACGCCGCGGGCGGCGCCGCCGTCGTCGTCCCGCCCGGCGACCCTCGTGCCCTGGCCTCCGCGCTCGCCGCCCTCCTCGATGACCCCGCCCGGCAGACCACCCTTGCCGCCGCCGCTCGCCATCAGGCCGTCCACCACCTGGGCTACGGCCCCGCCGCCCGCGCCCTGGACGAAGCCATCGCGCTGGCCCTCGAGCATTTCTCCGCCACTCGCCGGAGCCGTTGACTCCTCGACAGTCCTCGATCCTCCGCCTGTCATCGAGCCCGCAAAGAAACGGGGGTCCAGGGGGCCTCCGGCCCCTTGGCCTGGGTTCGGGGGAGGAACCACCGACTGCGACACGTACCACTCCCCCTACGTCCCGTACCCGACGTAGCCCCGAACTCCCTTCCGCCAGAGCGCCAGAAACACCGCCAGCAGTGCCACGAGCCAGAAGAGCCCGATCGCCCCGTGCCAGGCCACGCCCGGCGGCTCCAACCGCCCCATCATCGCCTGGATCGGCACCCAGACCAGCAGCGGAAACGGCGTCCACGCCAGCGCGTCCGCGACGCCGGCAGAGAAAACGGTGAGCGGCAACACGCCCCCACTCGCCAGCCGCACGACCAGATCGACCGCATGGACCAGCCCCATGATCTGCAGCATCCAGAAGGCGGCCGTACCGACAATCAACCTGAGCAGCGTCTGCACGCCCACGGCCAGCACCATCAAGAACGCGAACCCGCCCACCCCCGGAAGTCTCCCCAGCGCCACCGTCGTCACCAGGAAGGCCACCGGCGTCAGTACGACCAGGTTCACCACCGCCGGCGCCAGCTCGCGGCCCGCGATCGCCGCCCACGGCACGGCCGGCCGCACAAGGTAGAGCGCGAGCCCCCCCGACGCAATCTCGGACTCGAGCCGGAAGCTGACGAAACGCGACGGCCCGACGCGTGCAACCAGCAAGGCCAGCGCATAGTAGGCCAACGCCTCGCGGTGGGTCATCGCGCCCGCGCCCTCCGTCAGGAAGAGCCGCCACATGAGGTAAGTGATCGCCACCTCGATCGGGTAAGTCGCCAGCCCGATGACGCAGTCGAACAGGTACGCGCGCGACGCCCGCAGCCCGACCTGCAAGTAGGCCGTGAAACTCGTCAGGGTTCGAAGAACGGCGCCGCGCATCATCCGCCTGGGCTCTGGTAGGCGTCGAGCCCTGCGCGCCAGAGCCGCTCCTGCGCCCAGGCCCATCCCGCGAGCACGGCCAGACTGGCCGCGCAGACGGCCAAGAGCGACGTCCACGAAGCCCCGCCCGCCGCGAAGCGCGCCGGGTAGGTGACCGCCAGCAGAAGCGGCGCCGCCAGCGTCAACGCGAGCTGCGCTACCCCTGGCAGGGCGTCGAGCGGAAAACGGTAGAAGCCATAGAAGAGATCCAGGAAGGCCAGGATCGCGTCGCTCTTGTCGAGCCAGAAGGCCGCGTAGCACCACACGAGCTGGATGCACGCGAAGGCGGCAAGCCCGACCAGCATCGCCGCCAGCCCCGCCGCCAGGCGCCCGGCGTCCAGCTCGATTCCGCGCGACCTCATGTAAAGAATGAGCGGCACCAGCGCCAGCAACCGGTTCAGCAGCTCCTCGGGTTTCAGCGATGCGGCGAGGTGGGCGATGCGGGGGTCGACGGGCCGCGCCAGCCACGTGTCGAGCCGGCCGTTACGGACGATAGCGTGGAACGAATGGAACCCCATGAAAAGCGAATGAAAAAGCGCCAGGAAGAGATTGCCGAAGAGGTGGAGCACCAGCACGTCGTCGAAGCTCCAGCCCGCGAAGGTCGGGAGCCGGGTGAAGAGATGGCGCCAGAGCACCAGCGAGACGACGAGGCCTACGAGGTACGAGAGCTGCTCGAGGATGAGCGACACGGGATAGGCTGCGTGGCGCGCCAGGTTGACGCGAAAGTGGGCCAGCAGCAGATCCCGGTTGCGCGCCGCGGGCGACCGCGCGTCGCACGGCTGGGGCCCTGGCGGAGCAAACCCGCTCACGGAACCCCGCCGTAGACAGCGAGCATGACCTGGTCCATCGGGGGATCGGAGATCTCGAGATCGATCACCTCGAGCGCCTCCAGGAGCCAGGCTGTGAGCCGGGCGATTTCGTGCCCCGACGGAATCTCCAGCTGCAGCATGTCGTAGCCGCGCTCCAGCACCCGGCAACCGGCCAGCGCCTGGCCGAGCCGCTCTGCGTCGCGCACGGCCGAAAACGTGATTCGCGCCCGCTTGACGGGCAGGTATCGCGCCCGCAGCTCGCCCGGACTGCCGTCAAAGGCTACGCGCCCGGCTGCGAGGACCACGAGCCGGGTGGCCAGCGTCTCGACCTCTTCCATCTGGTGAGTCGTCAGGAGCACGGTCAGCCCCTCGGAGCGGTGAAGCTCGGAGAGGAGCTGGCGCACCGCGTCCTTGGCCTGCGCGTCGAGCCCGATGGTGGGCTCGTCGAGGAACAGGACGGACGGGCGGTGCAAGAAGCTGGCGGCTACCTCGCAGCGCATTCGCTCCCCGAGCGAGAGCGTGTAGACCCGCCGGTCGAGGAGCTTCCCGAGCCCGAAGAGGGCGTCGAATTGCTCGAGCCAGTTCCTGAATCGGTCGCCCCCGACGCCGTAGATGCGCCGGTAGACCTCGATGGCGTCCCGCACCGGCAGGTCCCAGAAGAGCAGGCTTTTCTGTCCGAAAAGGACACCAATCCGAGCCGTGTACTCCAGGCGCTGGCGCCACGGGACCATGCCGAGACACTCGACGTGTCCGGAGCTGGGGACGAGGATGCCCGTGAGACACTTGATGGTCGTCGACTTGCCGCTTCCGTTGGGACCCACGTAGGCGACGACTTCGCCCCGGGCGACCTGGAAGGTGACGCCCGCCAGCGCCTCGACGGCTTCGAATCCTCGCAGCGCCGAGCGCAGCCAGCCCGCGCCCGCAAGCGGCTTCTTCCGCCGTCGGAAACTGCGCCGCAGATCCCGCACGTCGATCGCAAGGTCCGCCGCAGCCACACGCCGATCTTGCGACGGCCGCGTCCCGTAAACAACAGAAATGCGGCCCCGCCGCAAAGGCCATCGAGCTGGCGACAGCGCGCCCCGGCGAGGCCCGGGGGCACGCTATCATGTGGGCGCAGTGGTACCCCTCTCGCACCACCCATGACGGCGGAAGCGCGCGCGACGGCCGCCGGTGTCGCATTTCTGGTGCTGGCAGCGGCGGCACCACTAGCTTCGCTGGCCGGTACCACGGCGTGGGGGACGCTGGTCGCGCTCGCCCTGGCGGCCTTCGTCGGGGCGACCTGGAGATCCGAGGAGATGCCGGCCGAACCCTGGAACTGGCGGCTGGACGGACCGCTGACGGCCTACCTGCTCGCGCTGGCGCTCCTCTTGCGAGTCCCATGCCTGCAGAGCGTGCCGATCACGGTCAACGCCGACGAGGGCGTCGACGGCAACACGATTCTCGACATCCTGGAAGGCAAGCCCGTGGGTCTCGTCGCCACGGAGAACTTCCGCGGGGAGACCATCGGATTCACGCACGTCGCTGCCGCATTCGGACGAATGCTGGGAGAGGACGTCTGGGTGTTCCGGCTGCCGGTGGCGCTGACGAACGGCCTGGGGTGCCCGGCGCTCTACGCGCTCTTGCGGCTGCTGCACGGCCGGGGCGCGGCGGCGGCCGGCGCGGTCTGGTTCGCGCTTTCCGGGTGGAACATCTGCTTTGCGAGATTGATCAACGGGATGGGCGAGATCCCGGGACTGGCAGCCGTGGCGCTCCTGCTGGCCTGCCTGGCGGTGAAACTGCGCAGCGTGCTCCTGGCGCTGGCGGCGGGGCTGGTGACGGCCGCGATCGCCCACGTTCACCTGGCGGGACTGCTGCTGGCCGGGACGCTCCTGCCGCTGGGTCTCGTGGTGTCGCGCGCCGTCGACCGCCCGGATCTGCGCCGGACCGCTCTGCTCTCGGGCGCGGCCGCCCTGGGACTCCTGCTCGGTCTGGCTCCGCTTTGGCCCTGGCTCCCGGACATCTCGACCCGACTTCTGGCCAACTCGGTGCTCGGAGCGACGGCGCCCCAGGTCTCAGTCGCCGATGTCTTCGACGTCTTCTTCTCGCCCCAGCCCAGGCTCGATTACACAGGGTACGGCGCAGCCTGGGCACTTCCCTGGATAGCGGCCGGACTGCTGCACTGGATTCGACGGCTCCGACGAGTCGGAATCGGCGCGCTGGGCGTGCCGCTGCTCTGGCTCGTCTGCCTGGCGCCTCCGTTTCTGGCCGTCCAGGAGCCGTTCGCGCCTCGACGGCTCCTGTTCCAGGAATCCGTGACGCCGCTGCTGGCCGCTGCGGCAGTGGCGGCCACTGCGGCCGCGGCGCCTGCCAGCCCGCTGATCCGACTGGCTCCCTTCCTGGCCTGTATGGCCGCGTTCTTCACCAGCGCCGAGCAGCTCTCGGGCCCGCTCGCGCACTTGCTCGACCAGCGCACGCAGAGCTGGCAGGAGCGCATCCTGCGCTACGGCGCAGGGCTCTCGCGGGAGTTCCCGGTTGCCGTTCCCCTCTTCGCCATCAGCTACCCGGACTTCGCCATGGTGCAGCCGGTGGCCCCTGAGCTCTCGTTCCTGATGCGCCTCTACGACTTACGGGAGATCCGGCCTGGGTCGTCGCTGGCGCACAAGGGCGACGGCTCGAGAATCGCCTGGCATCGCCCCGAGGGCTTCTCCGAGGAGGTGGAGGACGACCTGCGGCGCTCGCTCGGAAATCTCTCGCGCTGGACGCAACGGACCCAGGTGCCGGCCGAGTTTCACCAGTGGCATGTCGGCGGCGATCGGCACGACGATCTTCAGCGCGGGCTGCGACGATCCGTTTACCGCGAGGCCCCAAGCGGACTTGCAGTCGAGAACGAGGACGCCATCCCGCTGGACGCTCCCATCCCGATCGACGCCAAGAAGGTGGCCTGGTCGGGCGCGCTCTACTGCTCCGAGACTGGCTGGTACGAGTTCCAGTCCGAGTGCGTCGCTCCGATGCGTGTCGCTATCGACGGCCGGCTCCTGTGCGAAAGCGAGGGGCGCTGGAAGGCGGAGCGACTACTGCACCGCGGCTACCATGAGCTCTCGGCGAGCTGGCGCGAGCCCGCGTATCCCGTCCGGCGGTTGCTGGACCTCACCTGGCGCCAGCCGGGCCACACCACGTTGACGTCTGTGAAGGCGCTCGACACCGTTCCATTCCCCATCCGCTCGCCGCTCTTCGCCGCGCCGCCGACGGTGGAGTCCCCGACCGCCGACTCGCTCGTGTCGATCTGGACACGCCCCAACGGGCGCGGCGAGGGACGCTGCCGGGTGCGCGCGCGGGACGGCTGGGCAACCAGCCTCTCCGGAAGCCCGTTCGGACCGCTCTGGCGGCTGGCCGACGGGGCGCGAGGCGCCGATCTCCCCACGAACGACCGCCTCCAGCCCGGCCTGGGCTCCGCGCGCGCCGGACCCAGGACCTTCGCGCAACGGGACTTCATCTGGCTTTCGTCGGGAGGATTCCGCATTTCGAGCCCGACCTCCCGCGTCGTGCTGGCGCTCGACGCCGCGGGAGAGCCCTTTGGCGAGCTCAGCCCGCCGCAGGGCTTCGCCGCACCCGGAGCGCTGGCGGTCGACGAACGGAGAGACCGTCTCTACGTCTCCGATCCCGGGACTTCCCACATTCAAGTCTTCACGATCGCCGGCCGGCACCTCCGGTCATTTCCGTCGCTGACCGCCCAGGCGCTGGCCGTCCTCCCCGGCGGTGACCTGGCGACCTACTCCCGCAGGTTGGGCCGGCTGGCCATCTACAGCCCGGAAGGCGAGTGCCGGAGGCAGTGGATGAGCCCGACCGTCTCCATCTTCGCGGACATCGCCGTCGACGCCCGGCGCGAGCGGCTGCTGGTGCTGGTCCCAAGCGAGGAACGCATCTACAGCTACGACTTCCTAGGCCGACTGGCCGCGCTCCCTGCCGCCATCCCCCGCACCGATCCCGCGCTGCACCCCGACGACCGCCCCCCCATTCTGCGCGGCCTCTGCATCACCGAGGACGGCCTCCTGCTCGTCACAGGCCGCGCGACTCTGCAAGCGCTGCGTTGGGGGGGGGACGGAAGGAGTGAGTAGTGAGTATCGGGGGGCCGACCGACCCCGTTAGGCGCAGGTATCCGCTCCTCACTCCCCTCTACTCGCTACTCGCTGCTCACTACTCGCTACTCCAAAGCCCCGTGCTATGCTGCGCCTCGATTCTCACCATGCTGGGACGCGGTTTCGTTTACTCGCTCTTGGCGCTCTGGGCGCTGCTTTCGCTGTTCCCGTTGGCCTGGATGTTCCTGACGGCTTTCGTGAAGCCGGAGCTGGTCCGAACCACGGCGATCCTGCCGGTGTCGAGCTGGTCGGACTTCAGTCTCGAGAACTTCCGGATTCTCTGGAAGCACGCGCGGATGGGGCGCTGGTTTGCCAACACGGTGGCCGTGTGCGGCGTGGCGACCGTGCTGCACGTGCTGTTCGACTCGATGGCTGGCTATGCTTTCGCGCGCAAGGAGTTCGCGGGCAGGAGCTTTCTCTTCTGGCTGGTCCTGGGCACGATGATGATCCCGGGGCAGGTCCTGATCGTCCCGATGTTTCTGCTGATGCGGAATCTGGGGCTGATCGACACGCTGGCCGCGGTCGCCCTGCCTTCGCTGTCGAGCCCGTTCGGCATTTTCATGATGCGGCAGTTCATGCTGGGGCTGCCCAGGGACCTGCTCGACGCTGCGCGGATCGACGGTGCCAGCGAGCTCGGCATCTACTGGCGAATCGTCGCGCCGCTGGCCGCGCCGGCGATGGCGACGCTGGCCATCTTCGTGTTCATGAGCAGCTGGAACGCCTTCATGTGGCCGCTGGTCGTCCTCTTCAGCGCCGACCACTACACGCTGGCCGTCGGGCTCGCCACGCTCCAGGGCAAACACACGGTCGACTACGGGCTTCTGATGGCGGGGGCCAGCGTCACGGCGGCGCCGATGATCGTCGCTTTCCTATTCATGTCGCGCTACGTGGTGCGGGGCCTTTCCGCCGGAGCTCTGAAGGGATGACGGCCGAGCGCCCGATACTGGCCATCGAAGCCGGCGGCACCAAGACCGAGGCGATGCTGGCCAGGCCGGACGGAACGGTGCTGGCCCGCGCACGCGGCGGACCCGGCAATCTCCAGACACGAGGAGTCGAAGGACTTTTCCTGGTCCTGCGGGAGCTACTCTCCGACCTGGCCGACCAGGTGGGCCGGGAGTTCCTGGACCGCGTCGAAACCGTCTCGCTCGGGGTAGCCGGCGCCGATTCCGATTCCGACGATTCCCGCGTCCGCGAGGCGGTCCTCTCCGCCGGGGTGAACGCCACCGTCATCGTGGCCAGCGACGCGCGGGCCACGCTCGCGGGTGCCTGCGGTGCCGAGGGCGTCCTGGTGATCGCCGGCACCGGTTCGATCGCCATCGGCCGCAACGCCGAGGGCCAGGAACGGCGCGCCGGCGGCTGGGGCCACGCCTTCGGGGACGAAGGTAGCGGCTACGACCTAGGCCGTCAGGCGCTCAACTACACGACCCGTGTGCTGGACGGCCGCGCCCACCGCAGTCTCCTGGCCGAGAGGGTGCTCGAGTCCCTGGGCGTTGGGCTCGGCAGCGGCGCCCGCGCGGCGCTGCTCGGGCTGATCGGGCAAGTCGAGGCCATCGCCCGTCTGGCGCCCGTGGTGCTCTCGGCGGCCGAGGCGCGCGACCCCTTCGCGCGCGGCATCGTCGACGCCGCCGCTCGCGCCCTGGCCGAGATGGTGTCCGCCGTCGCCTCGCCCCTGGGTTTCGGCGCTTCAAGGTTTCCGATCGCGCTCTACGGCGGCTTGATGTCCAACGGCAGGTTCTATACCGAAAGGTTCCAGGAGATAGTTCGACTCCTCTGGCCTCGAGCGGAGGTGCGGCTGGCTCCGCAGGACGCCGGGCTGCGCGGCGCCTTCGAGCTGGCGCTGGCAGCCGCTGGCCGCAAGGCAGGCAGCCGTGGCTGACCGCACGCGCCAGAAGGCCCCGCCCGGCCTGCGCATCACCGAGCGCTCCAATCCCCGAACGGCCCGCATCGACACGCTGGGGACCCTGGCCGTCGTCGAGCGCATCCAGGAGCAAGACGCCCTCGTCATCCCCGCGGTCGCCCGCCAGCGCCGCGCCATTGCCCGCCTGGTCGACCGCGTCGTGGCCGCCTTCCGGTCCGGCGGCAGGCTCTTCTACGTGGGCGCCGGGACCAGCGGCCGGCTGGGCGTGCTGGACGCCAGCGAGTGCCCGCCCACCTACAGCACGCCGCCCCACCTGGTTCAGGGCATCATCGCAGGCGGTGACACCGCCCTGAGAACCTCGGTCGAAGGCGCCGAGGACGATCCCGACGCGGCCCGCCGGGAGCTGGAGTCGCGCACGCTCGGAGGCGCAGACGTCGTCGTGGGCATCGCCGCCAGCGGCAGCACGCCGTTCGTCCGCGGGGCGCTCCAGGCCGCGCGCGCGCGCGGGGCCTTCGCGGCCCTCGTCACCTGCAACCCGAGGGCAGAGCTCGCGGCCCTGGCCGACCTGGTCATCGCCCCGGCCGTTGGCCCGGAGGTGATCGCCGGCTCCACGAGGATGAAGGCAGGCACCGCGACGAAGCTGGTCCTGAACACCATCACGACCGCGGCAATGATCCGCTGGGGCAAAGTCTTCGGAAACCGCATGGTCGACGTCAAGCCGGCCTGTGCCAAGCTGGTCGAGCGCGCCACGCGCCTGGTCTGCGAGCTCGCCGAGGTGTCCCGGGAGCGCGCCCTCGAGCTGCTCGGCGCCAGCGCAGGCCGGGTCAAGGTGGCGGTCGTGATGCAGAGGCGAGGAGTCGCGCAGGCGGAGGCCGAGGCGCTGCTGGAACAGTCGGAAGGGCTGCTGCACCGGGCGCTGGCCTCTTCGGGCGCAAGCCGCGGCAGCTCTCCGGGCAAGGGCCGGCCGGCGGCGCGGAAACGGAGTCGAAAGTCATCTTGAGTCTGGAGGTCACGATGCTCAGGTCACTCACCACCCTCGCTTGCGTGGCAGCCGCCGTCGCAGGGCCGCTCGGCGCGATCGAGCGCGCGCCGCTGCCGTACTTCGATCCGGCCCGGCCCCGAACGGGAAGCGGCCCCGAGCGCGTTTCACAGATCGCGTTTCCGCTCGTGCTGCGCATCGGCTTGATGGAGAAGCAGGAGACGGTCCAGCTCACGGCGCCGACAGCGTTCGCCATCCGTCAGGGCGACCAGCGCACCGACGTGGCCGCCGGCCAGAAGTGGACCTTCCGGCTGCGCGAGGCGCAAGCGGCGGAGGTCGAGTACGCCGCGGCGGTCAGGACCTTCGAATGGGCCGACCGCGACGCGGCCGAGCGCGAGGCGGCCTCCTGGATTGCCCGCGGGTACGCCGGCGCGCGCATCGTGGCGGCCGGGTCGCGCATGCTCGACGGCAGCTCGGTCGTCCACGACAACCGGCGTTACTTCGTGGCCGTCGCCTCGTCGGTCGACCGCGCTGTCACGGAGGCGACCATGCGCGCGCTGACCGCCGCGGGCGAGCGCCCGTTCATGCTCGAGAAAATGCTCCAGGAGCCCCAGGGCCTCATCGAAGCCGCAGGCCCCGACGGCCGCCTGGTCCTGGGGCGCGGCCCCTTCGAGATCGTCCCTTCGGGCGACCGCGTGCGGGTTTTCCAGGTCGAGCACGACATCGGTTACCCATGGTATGGGCGTGAGGATCGAGAGTACGCCGGCACGATCGTCGTGATGGTCGACCGCTGGGGCAAGCTCGTCGCCATCAACCGAGTGGAGCTCGAGAAGTACTTGAAGGGCGTGGTCCCCTGCGAGATCGAAAACGACGCGCCGCTGGAGGCGCAGAAGGTGCAGGCCGTCGCCGCACGAGGCGAGGCGCTGGCCGGCTACGGCATCCGCCACCCTGCCGATCCCTACGACTTCGAGGCCTCCCAGAAGGACCAGCAATACGCCGGCCTGGGCCGCGAAACGGCGCTGGCGACGCGCGCGGTGGTCGAGACCAAGGGCGCCGTCCTCAAGGGCGGCGAGAAGATCGCCGAGACGGTCTACGCCGCCAACTGCGGCGGCCACACGGAGGACAATGACGCGGTCTGGACTTCGCCCGTCGACCCGCATCTCAGGGCCGTCGCCGACGGACCGCCCGGCGCGGTCCCCAGCCCGGTGACGGAAGCCGACCTGACCAGTTACCTCAAAGGCTCCCCCGACGCCTTTTGCCGCGATCCGCGCGACGTGCCGACCAACAAGTTCCGCTGGAAAGTCACTGTGGCGGCGCCGGCGCTCGACGAGCTGGTCCGCAAGGCAGGCCACAGGGTCGGTCGCGTGAAGGCGCTGGTGCCGCTGGCCCGCGGGCGCTCAGGCCGGCTCCGCAGCCTGAGAATCGTCGGCGACCAGGCAGAGGCACGCGTCGACAAGGAGCTGCCGATCCGCCAGCTCCTGGGCGGGCTGCGGTCCGCCCTCTTCGTCGTCGAGACGGCAGGCGCTCGCGCCGATCGCCCGACCAGCTTCAGCTTCATCGGCGGCGGCTGGGGCCACGGCGTGGGCATGTGCCAGATGGGCGCTCGCGGCCGCGCGCTGGCCGGGCAGGGCCACGAGCAGATCCTGACGCACTACTTCACAGGCACTGCCATTCGCAGGCTCTACCGCTGAAGGCCCAGGTTGCCCGTCCTCACCGGCCTCGACGTCTGGCTCGCACGTCCGCCCGCCGCCCTCGCCGGCGCGCGGCTCGGGCTGGCCGCCAACCTCTCGGCCACCGACGGCAAAGGGCGCCCCGCAGCCCGGGCGCTGCTCGAGGCGGGCTCGCAAGTCGTCCGGATCTTCGCGCCCGAGCATGGCCATGACCTCACCTTCCACGAAGGCGAACGGTTCGGCAATTCCCGGCTAGCAGGTCCCGCGATTCCGATCGTCGCCTTCTACGGCGAGGGCCTCGCGCTGACCGAGGAGTCGGTGCGGGGGCTCGACGCGCTCGTCTTCGATCTCCCCAACGTCGGCCTCCGATGCCACACCTACCTGGCGAACCTCGTGGAGACCCTGGAGCTCTCCCATCGATTGCGCTTCCCGGTGGCGATCCTCGACCGGCCGATCCCGCTCGGCGGTCTCGAGCTCGAGGGGCCCGCCGCCGTGCTCTCGCCCACGACAGACGTGGCGCCGGTGCCGGTGCCGTTCCGCCACGCGATGACCTGGCTCGAGCTGGCACGCTGGATCGTCCGGCACCGCAAGCTCTCGCCCATCGTCCACGAGGTGCCAATGACCGGCTGGCAGCGCCCGATGTGGCACGACGCGACGGGGCTGCCGTGGCGCCCGCCCAGCCCGAACCTGCCCCGCTTCGAGAGCGCCGTGGCCTACGCCGCCACCGTGCTGCTGGAAGGAACCAACGTCTCCGAGGGGCGAGGCACCCAGAGCCCCTTCGAGATCTTCGGGGCGCCGTGGCTCTCGCCCGATCGACTGCGGGGCGCCCTGGAGGAGTCCGGCATCGAGGGCGTCGGGTTCGAGCCCGCGCGCTTCGTTCCTACCCGCTCCAAGCATACCGGGACGGCATGCGAGGGGCTGACGTTGCGCGTGCTGGACCGAAGCCGCTTCCGCCCGCTGGCCACCGGCGCTGCCATCCTGGCCGCCCTCGCCCGGCTCTGGCCGGACCGGCTCGAGTGGCCTTCCAACGCCCGAACGGGGATTCATTTCATCGATCGACTCCTGGGCACCGCCGAGCTGCGGCAGTCTATCGGCGCCGGCCGGCCGATGCGCGAGGTCTTCGCACGGTTCGAGGAGTCCGCCTCGCGGTTCGCCCGGGAACGCAATGAGTGCCTGATCTACGGCCGCGAAGAGGAGACAGCGTCATGTCCAGCGAAGCCCTGAGACGCAAGCTCGGAAAGATCTTCATGTTCGGGTTCCAGGGCAGCGAGCCGCCCGAGACACTCGGCCGATTTTTCGACCACTGGGGGCTGGCCGGCGTCATCGTTTTCACGCGCAACGCGTCTTCGGGCACGCGCATGCGCTCCCTGATCGAGCAGGTGCGCGCCCGGGCCGCCAGCCCGATCCTGGTCGCCATCGACCACGAGGGCGGTCCGGTCCTTCGCCTCTCCTCGGAGGCGAGCCAGCTCCCGTCGGCGATGGGCCTGGCAGCGACGGGCGATCCGGCCAACGCTCGCCTGGCGGGCCGGATCGCGGGGCTGGAGCTGTCGGCGCTCGGGGTCGACATCAACCTGGCACCGGTCCTGGACGTCAACTCCAACCCCGACAACCCGGGGATCGGGCTCAGAAGCTTCGGAGAGACGGCCGAGGCGGTGGCGCGGTTCGCTCTGCCGTACCTGGAGGGGCTGCAATCGGCGGGAGTCTCGGGGACGGCCAAGCACTTCCCGGGCAAGGGCTCGGCCTCGCTCGACGCTCACTTCGATCTGCCGCTCATCTCGCGCCAGGAGCCCGAGCTCAGGCGCCAGGACTTTCCACCATTCATCGAGGCGGTGCGCGCGGGCATCGACTGTTTCATGGGCAGCCACACCGTCTACCAGGCCTTCGGCGACGACGTGCCGGGGACGCTGTCGCGGCGCGTGATGACGGGCCTGTTGCGGGAAGAGATGGGCTTTGGCGGCGTGCTCATCACCGACGACCTCGAGATGGGCGCCATCCGGGACCATTTCGGATTCGAACGCGCCATCAAGTCCTCTTTCCTGGCCGGGGCCGATCTGCTGCTCATCTGCCATGACGCGGCCAAGCAGGAGGCTGCCCTGGAGCTGATGGAGCGGGCCGTTGAGACTGGCGAGATCCCCGAGGCGAGGGTGGACGAATCGGTGGCGCGGGTGGAGCGGCTGCTGGCCAAGCACCGGGACAGCAAGCCGGTGGAGCCGCTGGAGGCGCTGGTGGCCCGACACGACGCGCCGGTACGGCGGCTCTGGGCGGAATCGGTCTGCCTGGTGCGCGATCCGGGGGCGCTCCTGCCGCTCACGGCCTTCGCGAGCGCGGCCGCCTTTTTCCCGGTGCTGGCGGAGCTCAGTCCCGTCGAGGAAAGCTCCGGGAGCGACCCGGCCCTGGCCGCCACCCTGACCGCCCGGCTGCCCGCGCTGGGCACGATGAGCTTCGCGCCGAAGAGGGCCGCGGACCTGTCGCGGGCGCGGCAGCTCGCCTCGGAGTCGGAGGTGTCGATCTTCTTCTCCTACAACGCCCACGTCGATCCCGAGCAGGCCGCGTTGCTCGCCGCCGTCCGCGACGCCAGCCGCCGATTCGCGCTGGTGGCGCTGCGGAATCCGTACGACTTGCGGCTGACGCGGCCTGGCGATACAGCGCTGGCGACGCTGGGATTCCGCCCGGGAGTGCTGGCCGTCACGGCGGGCGCTCTGCTGGGCGAGCTCTCCGTCACGGGCCGGCTACCTGCGGCGATCGGGTGAGGACGGTCACGCCGAGCCCGGCCGGTGCTGCAATCTCCCGTTGGACCTCGGCCGCCCGTGCGCCTAGACTGCTCGCGATGGTGGCAGAAGGTCGACATCCGCCCGAAGCGGGAACGGGAGTCTCCGATTTCCTGCCGTTCGCCGAGCGGCGCCGGGCCATGGTGGAGCGGCAGATCCGGGCTCGAGGGCTGCGCGCGCCGGCCGTCCTCGAGGCGATGGCCGCAGTGCCGAGGCATCTCTTCGTCGACGAGAGCTACATCGCCCAGGCCTACGAGGACCATCCGCTGCCGATCGGGCACGGCCAGACCATCTCGCAGCCATACATGGTCGCTCTGCTGGCCGACGCGCTCGGCCCGGGCCCGACGGACCGGGTGCTCGACATCGGCACGGGCTCGGGCTACCAGTGCGCCGTGCTCGGCCGGATGGCGCCCTGGGTGGTCTCGGTGGAGCTGGTCGCCGGGCTGGCCTCGAGCGCGGCCTCGGTGCTGCGGCGGCTGGGGTACGCAAACGTCGCCTGCATCGTGGGCGACGGCTCGACCTGCACCTTCCTGAGGACGCACTTCGATTGCATCGGAGTCGCCGCCGCAGCCGCCGAGATCCCGGCCGTCTACTGCGACCTTCTCGCTGAAGGAGGCCGGCTGGTCTTGCCCGTGGGCAGCCCAGGGCTGCAGCAGCTCCTGCGCGTGCGCCGGCTGGGCGGCCGCTTCATCGAGGAGTCCCTGACCAGCTGCGTCTACGTGCCGCTCAAGGGCGCCGGCGCGGGCGGACGATCGGACCGGTTCGATTGACGCGTCCCGCTCCTCGGCCGCTCCCCTGGCTCGTCGCCACTTTTCTGGGGCTGTACGGCCTCTTTGCCGGCGGCCACCTGTACACAGGCGACGCGGCGACCGTGCAGGCGACCGCGCGCTCGGTGCTTTCGGGCCAGGGGTTCGCCATCGATTTCGACCGGGCGTACGGCGGCGCCTACGGACCCGACGGCAAGTTCTACGGCCAGTACGGCCTGGGGGCCGTCCTCTCGGGCCTGGTGCCCGCGGCCGCGGGCGAGCTTTTGGCCGGCCTGCTGCCGGGCGGGCCGGAATCGACCCGGCTCTTGCGCCAGCTTCCGGCCGCGCTCTGGAACATCCCGTTCGCCGCGGCCGCTGTCGGGCTCGTCTTCGCCTGCGCCGGGCTGCTGGGAATGCGTCCGACGACGGCGCTGGCCGTGGCCTGTAGCGCAGGGGTGGGGACGATGCTCTGGCCGTACGCGGCGCGCGATTTCACGGAACCGCAGGTCGCCTGCTTCCTGCTGCTGGCCTACCACGAGTTGCTTCGCCTGGAGCGGAGCGGCCGGGAGGGTTGCGCTGTCTCGGCCGGCGCTGCGCTGGGATGGGCGCTCTTGACGAAGGTCTATGTCGTCGTGCTGGCGCCGATCTTCGTCTTCGAGGCGTGGCGGCGCGGGGGCGGCCGGCCGCTGCGAACCGCTGTGCTCTTCTCGGCACCGCTGGGCGTGGCGGCGGCGGCCATCGCGTGGTACAACCTCCATCGTTTCGGCAGCCCGTTCGTGACGGGCTACGCGAGCCAGGTGCAGAACACTCACATTCCCTTCTGGATCGGAGCCTTCGGATTGCTGCTCTCGGCCGGAAAATCGGTCTTTCTCTACAACCCGCCCCTTCTGGCCGCGGCGGCCGGCGCCCCGGCTTTCCATCGCCGGGCAGCGGGCGATTCGCGCTTCATCTGGCTGCTGGCGGCCGTGCATGTCGCCTTTTTCAGCATCCAGCAGAACTGGGACGGCGACTGGGCCTGGGGCCCGCGTTATCTCCTGCCGGCGGTCCCCTTTGCGATGCTGGCTGCAGGCGCGCTGGTCGAATCGGGGGCACGAACCCTGCTCTGGCGGCTGACGCTGGCCGCCGGCCTGGCAGTGCAGTTTCTGGGCCTGGCCGTCGATCCGAACGACTGGGTCCGGTACCTGGAGGCCCACAAGCGCGAGCTCGGCGACTACCTGCCCGGCTATCCCACCAAGCGCTACGTCCCGCTCCACCAGCACCACTGGAACCCGGATCTCTCCCCGCTCCGCGGCCATTGGTTCCTGCTGCGTTCGACGCTGTACCCGGCAAGCGCCGGCTCCTTCGTGCTGCATTCGTCCGCCGAGGAGTGGAACGATGAAAAAGGTCATGTTTTGCTGCCGCTGGTCGACCTGGGGCCGGCCGGCAAGCACGCGGGGAGCCTCGACTTCTGGTTTGCGAGCTTGCCTCGGCTGATGGAGCCGGGGCAGGCCGCGGCGCCGCTTTCGGCCATGGGCATCGGCTGCCTCGCGCTTGTCTGCCTGGGGCTACCCAGACTCGCGAGGAGCTGGAGGCTTCTGGCGAGAGCCGAGGCCACGGCCGATGCGGAGGCCCGGACGTGAAGCTCTCGATTGTGATGCCCGTCTTCAACGAGGCGGCCACCATTGCCGAGATCGTCGGCCGCGTCATGCGGCTGCCGATCGACAAGGAGCTGATCGCCGTCGACGACGGCTCCTCCGACGGGACGCGCCAGATCCTCGAGTCGCTGGCCCAGCCCGGGCTGAAGGTGGTCTGCCTGGAGACGAACCAGGGCAAGGGCAGCGCCATCCGCGCCGCACTTCCGCATGTCTCGGGAGACGTCGTGGCGGTGCAGGACGCCGACCTGGAGTACGACCCGGAGAACCTGCCGGAGCTGATGGCGCCGATCGCAGCGGGCAAAGCCAAGGTCGTTTACGGCACCCGTTTTCACCCCGGCAACACGATCCCATACACGCGCTTCAAGATCGCGGCCCGGCTGCTCTCGCTCTTCACCAACCTGCTTTTCCCCGGCGCCGGAGTGACGGACGAGGCGACCTGCTACAAGCTGGTCCGCACGGACCTCTTACGATCGCTCGGGCTCGAGTGCCGGCGTTTCGAGTTCTGCCCCGAAGTGACGGCAAAGGTCCTTCGCCTGGGCGAGCGCATCGTCGAGGTGCCGATCCGCTACCGCCCCCGCACGGTGGACGAGGGGAAGAAGATCCGCTGGATGGACGGCATCGAGGCCTTCTGGACGCTGCTTCGCTACCGGCTGTTCTGAACGCCCGCCACTTGACGTTCCCTGGCCCGTCCCTATAATTCTGGCCGACCGTTTCAGGCCATGAATTCCATGATCAAGCGAGGCGCGGCAGCTCTGGGGCTGGTGCTCGCCTGCGCGGCCGTCGCGCCGCTGCCAGCGGGCGAAGCGGGTGCGGGCCTCCGAAGGGGTGGTCCGGTGCGGGGGCTGTTCGGACTTTCGAAAGAGGAAGTGGAGACCTTCGACTTCTCCCGCCGGGCCATCGACGGCACGCTGGCGTGGCGAATCCGGCGGACCGATCGGGAGCTGCTAAAGCTGCTGCGGCAGCGCGCCAAGTTCGTGCTCCAGAACGGGCCGGATGCCATGTCGTCCTGGAATGCGCGCATCGTGATGGGAATCACGGACCAGATGGGCCTGGGGGATGGAGAGCCGCCGGCCCCGCCGCCACCGCCGGAGCCTCCACCACCGCCGGGCCCGCCACCGCCGCCTGAGCCACCGCCCCCACCCCCGGGACCTCCGCCGCCGGCGCCGCCGCCACAGCCGCCGGGCACCAGCACGCTGATCGTCCCGGGCGAACCGGATCGCTCGCCGCTGGTCCTCCGAGTCGAGGGCAAGCTCCAGCCCGGGATGCCGCTGGCCCGCCCGCTCCCCCCCGACAAGGCGCGGCTTTTCCGGCAGTGGGTGCGCGCCGGCGCCTCGGAGCAGCAGTTCCGCGCGCAGATCGCGCCGGTGATCGCCAAGAATTGCGTCTTCTGCCACAGCCGCTCGACCCCGAGCGCCCGGCTCTCGCTGGAAAGCTGGGCCGACGTCAAGAGCCGCATCGGCGGCCGGTTGGCCCGACCCGATTGAACGGCGGCTCGTCGGGTGCTCGCGGTCTCGATCCGGCCTGCGATCCGGCGGTGGGCCGTTGCGCGGACATGCCCGCGCAGTGTATACTTCGCGGGCTTTCCAGAGCTTTCATCCGCGCCGGCGGCAAAACCGGTTAAAGAGCGCAAGGAGTACGGTGGGCATATGGCTCAAGAGAAGATGTTCGAGTTCGACGCGGTTGAGCAGGTGGCCGACATCAAGGTCATCGGCGTCGGTGGCGGCGGGTCCAACGCCGTCAACCGGATGATCGAGGCCGGCTTGCCCGGTGTGGAGTTCATCGCGACGAACACCGACGCGCAGGCGCTGGTTCTCTCGGACGCCAAGATCCGCATCCAGATCGGTGACAAGCTCACCAAGGGGCTGGGCGCGGGTGCCAACCACGAGATCGGCAAGAAGGCCGCCGAGGAGGACCGCGACAAGATCGCCGAGTCCCTGAGCGGCGCAGACATGGTCTTCATCACCGCCGGCATGGGCGGCGGCACCGGCACCGGCGCCGGCCCCATCATCGCCGAGGTCGCCAAGGAGCTCGGCGCGCTCACCGTTGCAGTCGTCACCAAGCCGTTCAGCTTCGAAGGCCGCAAGCGGATGTCCACAGCCGAGATCGGCATCAAGAACCTCAAGGAGAAGGTCGACAGCCTCATCGTCGTCCCCAACGACCGGTTGCTCCAGATCGCCGACAGCGACACCTCCATCCTCGAGGGCTTCCGCAAGGCCGACGACGTGTTGCGCCAGGGCGTGCAGGGCATCACCGACCTGATCACCGTGCCGGGCCTGATCAACCTCGACTTCGCCGACGTGAAGACCATCATGGCCGGTAGCGGCTCCGCCCTGATGGGCATCGGCCGCGCCAGCGGCGAGAACCGCGCCGTCCACGCCGCGCAGGAGGCCATCTCGAGCCCGCTGCTGGAAGCCACCATCAGCGGCGCGACAGGCCTGCTCATCAACATCACCGGCGGCCCCAACCTGGGCATCCTGGAGGTCAACCAGGCCAGCGAGATCATCAGCGAAGCGGCCGACCCGGACGCGGAGATCATCTTCGGCACAGCCATCAACCCGGAGATGAAGGACGAGATCAAGATCGTCGTCATCGCCACCGGCTTCGCCAAGGACGGCTACGCTACGACCCGGCCCGGCCGGTCGAGCGTGACGCCGATCAGCGCCGTGCCCTCTTCCCAGGGCCCGTCACGACACCAGCAGCAGGCCGAGCAGATGAAGCCCGCAACGCTCTCCCCCGCGGTGGCCGACGACCTCGACATCCCCAGCTTCCTGCGCAAGCGCCGCTAGGCTCGCTCGAGCCCGGCCGCACTCGCCTGGCCGTCCCGAGGAGCGCGCGGAGTGGACGCCGATCGCAGCCGCCGCCTGCTCTTTGCTCTGACGATCTGCTTCGGGCTGGCAACACTGCACCTGGCAGGGGACATCGCCTGGTTCCGGCTGGACCGAGGAATTCCGGCCGCCGATGACGCGCACCACCGGCGGCTGGCGCTGGAGTACGAGCGGCTGCTGCTCGAAACTGCCGGCGCCCCTGGACTTCTCGACCGAATCACCGCCTGTGAGGTTGCCTACCCGCCGCTCTCCCACCTCGTCGCGGCGGCTTGCCACTCGCTGCTCCCGAGCGGCCGCGACTGGATCGGGCTGGCCGGCTGCTTCTGGCTGGCGCTGCTGCTGCTCGGCGCCTACGGGCTGGCCGAACGACTCGGCGGACGCGGCTCGGGACCGGCGGCCGCCGTCCTCCTGGCGTCCTTCCCGATAGTCTACATCCAGACGCGCTACTCGATGCTGGAGCTGCCGGTCGCGGCACTGGCTGCGTTGGCGACGCTTTTCCTGGTGCGCTCAGGTGGGTTGCAGAGAAGCGCCGAAGCGGCCGGCTTCGGTATCGTCGCGGGCCTGGGGATGCTGACGAAGTTCACGTTCCCCATCTTCGTGGCGAGCCCGCTGGCAATGGCGGCGTGGACCGCCGTGCGGGCCCGCGGCCACCGGCGGACCCGCACCCTGCGGTTCGCAGGGAACCTGGCGCTGGCGGGGCTCGTCGCGCTGGCGATCTCGTCCTGGTGGTACTCGAGCCGCTGGGAGGAACGGGGGCGCTGGCTCGAGCGCTCCGGGTCACTCGACGAGCAGTCGTATCCGACGTCCTGGCGCGATCCGTTGGGCGTGTCCTACTACGCAATGGCGGTGGCGAGTTACCCAGGGCTGCTCCCCTACCTCGCCGCCGCGGCGGCGGGCGCCTGGGCGATGGCCAGGCGGCGGCATCCGGCGCTGAGACAGCTGCTCGCGGCCATCGCCGTTCCGTGGGTGGCGCTCACGCTCATCCGGATCAAGTGGGGCGACTACTTCCTGGCCGCGCTCTGGCCACTGGCGCTGCTGGCGACCATCGGATTCGAAAGAGTGTTCAGAGCCAATGACGTCGACGAGTCCCTTTCGAGCGCGCCCGGGAAATCGGCGGCCCTTCTGGGCGTTTCGGCGCTGGGGGTCGTGCTCTGGTGGCAGACCGGCTTCGGCATCGACTTGAAGCTCCCCCAGGATCGGCAGCCCTCTGCGATGGCCTCAACCGTCTTGCTCGGGCCGATGCGATTGCTAAAGGCGCGCGTCCTGGACGTCGGGGAGCACTCGGACTCAGGGTTCTACAAGGAAGACTGGTGGGGCTTCACCGGCACCCCATATCCGCTCGACGCCGTCCTTGACGCCGTCGCCTCCTGCCCGGACGGAGCCCTGATCGGTCTCCAGAGCGACATCATGCTCTTCGCCGACCGGGAAACTTTCGCCTGGGCCGGCTTCCGGGCCGACCTCACCCAGCGCTTCATCGGTCTCGAAGAGACTCCGGCCTACCGCCCCGAGGAGCTCCAAGGTCTGGTCCTCCACCACGCAGGCCCCGAGCTGCCTCCAGTCGCTTCGTTTGCTGAACTGGCCCAGGCCGCCCCCGAGATTCCCTCACCGCTTCCCGCGAGCCTCGCCCGAGTGCCCTTCTACCGCCTCGCCCTCATCCCCTCCCACAGCTGCACGATCCACGTCTACCGGCGCAACGAGCCCCAGGGCCTCCTTCCCGCCCCGCCCGGCCACGTCCGCTGAAATGGAAATACGGGGACACACGACCTATTTTTTCAAAATAGGTCGTGTGTCCCCGTATTTCCTTGCTCGAGGTTGTTCGTCGCCGGTGTTCTTGGTAATCTCGGTCACATGACCGTCGAAGAGACCCTAGCGGCGCTGCGGCAAGCCTTCACCGACGAGCTCGAGCAGCTCTGGCGCAATGCCCCAGACTTGAATGCGCTCGATTCGCCAAGGGCGAAGGCACTGGCGGCGCACCACCACGACTACACCCAGCAGCACACGGCGATGTTCTTGAATGAAATCGCCAGCCTCTCGGTCCTCTATCGCCACCTGCTCGACGAGGAGTCGGGACACGCCCTGAAAGCCGCGCGCGTCCATGCCGAGCTGACCGGCGCCCCGCTCCCGCCGGAAGACGACCTGGGCAGCCCCGCGCTGACAGCGACGCCCGCACTGGCCACGCCGCCGGCCGCAACGAAGCCGCCGGGCCTGGCTGCCGCCGGACCGCCCGTCAGCCACGCCGCCACTGCGTCCGCTACGCCCCCGATCGGCCTGACCGTGGGAAGCCTTCGAGGCCTTCCCCAACCCGAAGGAGACGACGAATGAACCCAGGACAGAACTTCCTCGCCCACTTTGAGAATCCCTTCACCGCGGAGGAGTGGAAGCTCTTCGTCGACACCGTCACGGCCGTCGCCACCCGGAGACTGGTGGGCCGTCGATTCCTCGACGTGTTCGGCCCCCTGGGGCCGGGCGTGCAGTCGGTGATGGTCGAAACGTACAAGGGCGCCGCGCCGGGCAGCAGCGACGTCCTGGGCGAAGAGCAGCCCGGAACCGTCTTCGCCGACACGCGCCAGCAGCGGATGATCCCGATCATCTACAAGGACTTCATGGTCCACTGGCGCGACATCGAGACGGCCCGCCAGCTTGGCAGCCCTCTCGACACCTCGGCCGCTGCCGGCGCCGCAGCCTTCTGCGCCTTCAAGGAAGACGACCTGGTCTTCTACGGAGATCCGAAGCTCAAGGAGCCCGGACTGATGACCGTGTCGGGCAATCACACACTGGAGATGCGCGACTGGAACATCCCGGGCAACGGGTTCCTGGATGTCGTGCGGGCCACCGAGGACCTGCTGGCGTCGGGGCACTACGGGCCCTACGCCGTAGTCCTTCCGCCGAAGCGCTTCGCCCAGCTGCACCGGATCTACCAGTCGACAGGCGTGCTCGAGATCGAGAACGTCCGCCAGCTCGTCACAGACGGGGTCTTCCAGTCCAACGCCCTGCGCGGCGACGAGGGGTTCGTGCTCTCCACCGGCCGCGAGAATGTGGACCTGGCCCTCTCGATGGACTTCCAGGTCGCTTACCTGGGCGCCGAGCGGATGAACCACCCGTGCCGCGTCCTGGAGTGTGTCCTGCCCCGCATCAAGCATCCCGATGCCATCTGCCGCCTCGTCGGCGCCGGCGACGGACGTAAGAAGAAGTAGTGAGTAGCGAGTAGTGAGTAGCGAGTAGAAAGACGCGAGCCAGCAGCGCGACGCGCGCTTCGATCGGGGCGGCATCCCACTTCCAGACACCCGTCTTGCTCCGGCCCTCCCGAAGGTCCGGCACTCACCCCGCCTACTCAAACCGCTCGGGCCGAGCCCTTCGGCGAGCTCAGGACATGCTCGTCGAAGCCCAGTATCGAAGCGGCTATGGTCCCTCGACAGGCTCGGGCGATCGCTCCCAGGGAGCTTGCTCACAGCCTCTCGCTACTCACTACTCACTACTCACTACTCACTACTGCCTACTCCCCGATCCCCCCACCTCGTCCCGGTCTTGAGCGGGACACCGTCGCGATCCATGCCTCGGAGGGCGAGGATGCGCGTCACCATCAGATCGAGCAGATCGAGCAAATGACCGAATCGCTCCGGCCTGTCCTCGACCTGGGACAGGAGCAACGCCACGGCTTCGAGCGTCGACAAATGGCCAGGCTGGGCCTGCCGCCGAATCCGATACATCGAGTCGCTCTGCGGCCTGAGCGTCACCGCGGGCAGCCCCTCCAACCATTTGCGCCGGTGGCGCATCCGGCGAACCTGCCGCCAGCTTCCGTCCAGGAAGAGGAAGGCCGGAACGAAGGAGCCATCCAGCGCCCCCGAAGCTCGGAGCTCGGCTGGCTCGGGCACTGCCTCGTGAGGCAGCACGATGAAAGTGCGGACACCCGGATCGCTCAGCACCGACTCTAGCTCACGCTCGTCGGATTCGTTCTCCTTGATATAGAGCCGGGCGTTCGGGAGCGCCAGGCCGGCGATCTTGGCCGTGGCCGAAGGGCGCCACATTTCCGACGGATGCTGCAGGATGAGGATGCGGCAGCGAGTCTCGATGGGCACGATGCTGGCGCAGTAGCAAACGCGCGGGTTCTTGAGACACTGCCGGCACTTGGCGGCGTGCTTTTCGGCTGGCGTCAGGACCTGGCCCGACCCGATCGAACTGGCCGGCCCGACCGGCTTCATCGGGTCGTGCCCGTCGTCTTGGCCGAGCCCGCCACTCCCAGTACGGCGTCGACCACTCCCAGCACCGGACGCGCAACGGCGCCAGCGGTGTCGACGACGGACGACACGGCTCGCGCCGCTTCGGCCGAGCCCGCATAGGCCCCCGCCTGGCGCGCCGCTTCCTTCAGCGCCGCGTTCGGCGCCCGCTCCGCGATGGCTCCGAGCGCCTGGACGCAGGAGTCGCGGACTGCAGGATCGCGCGCCCCTTCACCGAGCGCCTCCACCGCCTCGCGCGTGCCGGACGCTCCGAGCGCCGCCGCCAGCTGCCGTTTCAGCACCGGGTCCGCGCCCTTGCGAAACTCGGCGATCACCGTCTTCAACAGCTCCGGCGAACTCTCCGACCAGTCCGAGGACTCGCCCACGGCCTTCAACAGCGACGCCCCCGCCTGCTTGAGCCGCGGATCATTTGCGCCCAGGAACTCCATCACGAACGGCAACGCGCGCTCCCCCATCCGCGCAAGGTGGGCCAGCGCCAGCCGCTCGAGAGACGGCATGTGCCGCACCGCCAGCGCGCTCAGCGTCGCATGAAACGCCAGCAGCACCAGCCCTCCGCAGAGCACCACGTACGGCGCCCCCGCCCGCAACCCACGAATCGTCATGCCAGCCAGGATACCGCAGGCTTCAGGGATCAGGCTTCAGGGATCAGGGATCAGGCTTCAGGGATCAGGCTTCAGGGATCAGGCTTCAGGGATCAGGTCTGACTCCTGAGGCCTGACTCCTGAGGCCTGAGGCCTGAGGCCTGAGGCCTGACTCCTGACTCCTGAGGCCTGACTCCTCGCCCTCACTTCGCTGCGGGTGCCTTCGTGATGTCGCGCTTGCCGATGCTGGTGATGAAGATGCTCTCGGCGGCGGCGGGGACGGCCACCGGGTTCTTCTCGCCGGTGATCTCGATCTCGCAGCCGTCCAGGGCCAGCAGCGCGGAAGCGAGCGGGCCGGCGGGCTTGAAGGAGAGGCTTCCGATCTGGACCTGAACCTTGTTGCTCTTCAGACAGCCGGCCACGCGGAACGTGGCGGCCGAAGTGTCGACGCGGGCCAGCGCGAGCTCGCCGACGATGAGCTTCGGCGCGGTCTCCCCGCCGATGCCCATCCGCCGGTAGACGATGCCCTTCACCAGCAGGTGCTGGCCGACACTGGCCTCGACGGCCGGAGCCATCGGCCCGTCGACGACGAACACCTGGTTGCCGACGGCGTAGCCGGTCCTGGCAGCCGTCTCGACGCCGCCGACCGTGACCTTGCGGATTCCGCCCTCGAGCTCGAAGAGCTCTCCGGCGGCCGCGATCATCGGCGCGGAGACGACCAGCGCCAGAGCAATGATGGAATTCTTGAGGCTGAGCATGTTGGGTCCCTTCCTTTCTGAAGGTGATGGGCCTTCGATGAAGCCGCGGTCCGCCCGACCGCACTGTGACCTCTACCGAACGACCCGCGAGTTTTGGGCTGCGCTGTTGCGCCAGACCCGGAGCGCCATTTCCCGGCCGTGCTGCGTCTTCGAGACGCTCCGGCCCAAGGGCTGGTCTCTCCTCGATACTCGTGGTCCTGAAATCCGTCCTCGGAGTCTCGGCACCCGGTCCCCCGGACCCGCCGAAACGAAAAAACACCCGGGCTCTTCTATCTACTCTCGAGAATCCTGGGTGTCCTGGACGGCTACTGGAAGCTACTTTAGCCTACTGCGCCCGACAGGGTACCACCCGCAAGCCGTGATGTCAAGCACGGAGCTTGCCCCCGCCCCCGCCCGCGAGGCACGATGCGGGGCGATGGGAAGGAAGCCACGACAGTGAGACCGGCGCCAGTCCAAAGCGCGCGCGTCCGGCCGCCTCGAGGGGCGACCACCGCACCGAGACGGCTGACGGATGCTGCCGACCTGGAGCCGTACCTGCACGACGAGGCCCACTTCCCGGGCGGCCACACGCCGGGTGTCTTCCTGCCTGCAGACGAGGGCCAGGTGGCGCGGGCGCTCTCGGAGGCGACGGCCGTGCTGCCGGTCGGAGCGCGCTCGTCGCTGACGGGCGGAGCCACGCCCTTTGGCGCCTGGGTGCTCTCGCTGGAGCAGCTGGCGCGCCTGGAGCCACCGGCCAAGAGCAGCGTGCTAGCGGGCGCGGGAGTCTCGTTGACACTGCTGCAATCGCACCTGGCCGGCTTCGGGTTCTGGTACCCGCCGGTCCCGACCTTCACGGGCGCCCTGGTTGGCGGCGTCGTCTCCACGAACGCCGCAGGCGCGGCGACCTTCAAGTACGGTACGACGCGCGACTGGGTTCAGGGGCTCACGGTGATGCTGGCCTCGGGGGGGGTGCTCGAGCTGGAGCGCGGCGCCGTCTGCGCCCACCCGGAGGGCTACTTCGAGCTGGAGGACCTCGGTCGTCCGATGGTCCGCGTGCCTGTCCCCCGCTACCGCATGCCGGACGTGCCCAAGCGCTCGGCCGGTTACCACACCGAGCCCGGGATGGACCTGATCGACCTCTTTGTCGGCTCGGAGGGGACGCTGGCGATCGTGCTGGAAGCTCGGCTGCGCATCCTCCCCAGGCCCGCGGCCACGCTGACGGCGCTGGTGGTGCTCGAGAGCGACGCGCTGGCCTTCGAGCTCACGGCCGCACTGCGCGAGGCCTCGCTCGCCACGCGCCGGCTAGGCGACCCGCAGGGGATCGACGTGTGCGCCATCGAGGCGGTGGACGCCCGCTGCCTCGAGATCCTCCGCGAGGACGGCGCCGACAGAGCCTGCGGCGTGGAGCTTCGCCCGGGCGATGGCGCGGCGCTTCTGCTCCAAGCCGAGCTCCCGGCGGCGCTCGACGAGGCCCAGGCCTGCGACCAGATCGGCCGTTTCGAGGACTCGGATGCTCCAGACACTCCTTTGGTCCGGCTCTGCCGGCTGCTGGCCTCGCGGGGCGCCCTGGATCGGATGAGCGTGGCCCTGCCGGGCGACACGGCACGCGCGGCGCAGCTCTTCGCTCTGCGCGAGGCGGTCCCGGTCGGCGTGAACCGCCGCATCGGTCAGGCCCAGCGGGAGCGTCACCCGGCCATCCAGAAGGTCGCCGCCGACATGATCGTCCCCTTCGACCGCTTTCCGGAGATGATGCGCCTCTACCGGGACGCGTTCGGCCGGCGCGGGCTCGACCACGCCATCTGGGGCCACATCTCCGACGGCAACGTCCACCCGAACGTGCTGCCACGTTCGATCGAAGAGGTGGCGGCGGGAAAGGAAGCGATCCTGGAGCTGGGACGAGAGCTTGCGCGCCTGGGCGGCTGCCCGCTCTCCGAACACGGCACGGGCCGCAATCCGGTGAAGCAGGCGCTGCTTGCGCAGCTCTACGGCGCCGAGGGCATTGACGCAATGCGTCAAGTGAAGCGCGCGCTCGACCCTGGGGGTAAGCTCGCCCCGGGGGTGCTCTTCCCCGTCGCCGGTCCCTAGCCGGCAGCGGGCTTCCTCTTGGCCAGCAGTGCCTCGTTGACCTTCCCGACGATCTCGCTCCTGCTGTAAGGCTTCTCCAGGAGCTCCATGCCTTTCTCCTCGACGCGAGAGCGCGTGCGCGGGTTGGCCGTATCGCCGCTCAAGAACAGGATGCTCGAGAACTTCTCGGCGTGGTCCCGGCTGGCTGCCTCCAAGAATCCAAAACCGTCCAGCCCGGGCATCTTGAGATCGCAGAGCACCAGGTCGAACCGCTCGCCGCCGGCCAGGAGCTCTAGCGCCTCCTGAGCGCCGCCGGTGGTGCGGCAGTCGTGGCCGGCGTCCGCCAGCATCTTCCCGAGCTGCGCGGCGATCTCGGGCTCGTCGTCGATGACGAGCACCTTGCTCCGTGGGGCGACGGGCGCCGGCGCATCCGAGACGGGTACGTCGATCTGGACGCGCACGATCGGCAGGCGAATGCGGAAGGTGGTTCCCTTGCCGGGTTCGCTCTCCAGCTCCATCCTGCCACCCATGTCCTCGACGATGCCCTTGCAGATCGAGAGCCCCAGCCCAGTCCCGCGACCGGGCGCCTTCGTGGTGAAAAAGGGCGACATGACTCGCTCTCTGAGCGCCGCCGGAATCCCCGGTCCGTCGTCGGAAACGCTGGCCACGAGCCAGCCGTCGTCCTGCCGCGCCGAGAGCGTGATCTTGCCGGGCCGTCGCAGCTCGGCGATGGCGTCGTGGGCGTTGTTCACCAGGTTGAGGAAAACCTGCTGCAGCTTGTGCTCGTCCATCATCGTCATCGGGAGATTCAGACCGCAGTCCAGCTCGCCCGAGATGTTGTCCACCATCAGCTGGTGACGCTTGAGCTCCAGCACGGCGGCCATCGGGTCCCGCACGCTCTTGTAGACGCGCTCCTCCTTGTGCCGTCGCACGAAGCTCAGCAGATTCCGCACGACCTTCTGGCACCGCATCGTGTTGGTGCGGATCATCTCGATGGTCTGCTTTAGCGCGCCGTCGGCCGATTCGTCTTCCAGCGCCAGCTCCGAGTAGCCGGCCAGGATCGCGAGCGGGTTGTTCAGCTCGTGCGCCACGCTCCCGATGAGCTGACCTACTGCCGAGAGCTTCTCGGTCTCGACCAGCTGCGCCTGCAGCGCTTTCTGCTCGGCGATGTCCTGCAAGAGCTGCAGGTGCCCCGTCACGACGCCGTCGTCGCTCGTGAGCAGGTAGGCGCTGACCAGGAACGGCCGCTGCTGGCCGGAGGCCATCGTCAGGGAGAGCTCCGCCTGGGCCACCGTCAGATCGCCCGGGGCAAGTCTGTCGTGCGGCCAGCGGGAGTATTCGGCGTAGTTGACGTGGAGCACGACGCGGCTGTCACGGCCGACCAGGCTCTCGCCGGGCCCGAACCAGTGATTGTAGATTCCGTTGGTCCAGCGGATCGTGCCGTCGGCTTCCACGATGGCCAGGGCTGCGCGAATGCCCTGAACGACGGTCTGGAGCTTCTGCTTCTCTTGCGAGAGCTCCGCGTTGAGCTGCCGGATGACGCGCGCGGTGTCCGACTCCTCGATCAGCGCCGACAGGTTCGACTCGCGCCGCATCGTGACGAGAATGGCCAGCGCGCCCACGCCCAGCAGGACATTCGGCAGGGCCATCGCCAGGGGGTGCTGCTGGGCGATGCGGTAGACCTGTCCGCCCAAGAGGACGCCGTGCTCGCTGGCCAGCATCAATCCCGCGTGCGCGCTGCCCAGCACCAGCGCCACGGTCAGCAAGGTCAAGAGGAAGAGCACGCTGGCAGCCCCTTCGTTGCCCTTGCCGCGCTCCTCGGCGTAACGGCGCGACGTCACGATGTAGGCCGTGATCCAGAGCCAGAGGTTCACGAAGTGGACACAGAGCAGACCTTCCCAGGGAAAGCGCGTCGTCGGAGCTAGCGCCAGACCGACGACCAACGCCGCCAACGCTGTCGCGCCCAGGATGGTGAACAACTTTTCCAAGATGACTCCCTGCTGGAATCCGACCGTGCCTCTCCCCATCGGGGTGTGCCCGGCGGTCAGCCCCTAACTTGAGATTATAGCGCCCCGGCTGGACCGTAAAGGGCCCCGTTCAAGGCGCCCAGACCGCGCGGCCCAGCTCCGTCCGCCAGCTCCAGCCCTCCCGCTTGCGCGTGGCCGACCGAAGCTTGCCGGCCGTGACGAACTCCCGGGCCTGGCCTGGCTCTACCAGCTTCACCTCCCCCGTGCAGGTGCCGGCCCGGTTGCCGTCCGGGTCGCGGAAGATGGTCAGGATCTCCGCATGCAAGAGCGCCCGTCCCGAAGAGTTCGTCAGCTCGCCTCGCACCTCGACCCCGTCGAGCACGGGGGTCATCTCCCGATCGGTGAAGCTGATCTGGCGGCGCAGCTCCTCCTCTCCCTCCGCGCGCCTGACCAAGCTGGCCGCCGCCGACGGTGCGGACGGCTCCGGCCGCACCCAGACATAGAACGCGTAGAGCAGGAAGAACCCGACGATGATCCCTCCCGCCGCGTCGCGCCAGTCGATGAACTTCGCCTCGGAACGCCGCCGCTTCTCGCGCCGTATCGCACGCGCGGTCTCGAGCGCCCGGCGAATGGCCAGCTGTTCCACCCCGAGCTTGGTGGAAAGGAAGCCCTTGCCACAACAAGGACACTTGCGTGCCTCGTCCGGCAGGTCGGCGCTGCACTGCGGACAGACGGACACTATCCCCTTCCATAGCGCACCGCTTCGCCGCCCGCAACCCGTGATGGGCGTGAGGCTTGAGAAGTGAGGGATCAGGCGTCAGGCGTCAGGTGTCAGGTGTCAGGTGTCAGGAGTCAGGAGTCAGGAGTCAGGAGTCAGGAATGACCTCTCGAGCCTGATCCC
>JACPRK010000197.1 GCA_016190005.1 Candidatus Wallbacteria bacterium
CAGGGCGGGCCGTCATGATCCCTGGACCCTCATCCGGCGATGAAACCTCGACGGTTCGCTCCCAGAGCGAATTCTCGACGCCATGAGGGCGCCGGAACTCGACCAGGCGCGGTCCGGCCTACTTTGCGGCCGGTTTGGTCCCGCTCAGACCATCCAGCAGCGACTGGACCTGCTTCTTCGTCTCGGCGTCCGGGTTCAGCTTCAGGGCGGCCTCGAGCTCCTGACGCGCGACAGTTTTCGCCGACGCGTCACCCGCGATGGCCTGGTCGATCTTCACGCGCGCGAGCGCCAGCCTCACCTTCGGGTTCTTCCCATCCACGGCCACCGCGCCCTGGTAGTACGCAAGCGCCTCGGCCAGCACACTCGCGGACTTGTCCTTCTTCCACTTCTCGAAGCTCTCGGAGCCCTTCTTCAAGTAGTCCGCAGCAGTCAGGCCCTTGGCCTGCCCTTTGGAAATGTCGGCCAGCTCCTTTTCACGGGCGGCCTCGCGGTGCTTTTCCGCCTGCTGCGCTTGCGCCAGGGCCAGCTGCTTGCTCAGCGCCTGGATCTGCTCGACCTTCAGCGTCGCGAAGCCGTGAAGATCGTCACCCGGGCGCGTCAGTCGGGCCACCTCTTCGTAGGCCCTCAGCGCGTCGTCGTTGCGCGAGTCGAGCTCGGCGAACCACCCGATCATGAAGTGGAACTGAGGGTTCTTCGGGTCGGCCTTGGTGCGGGATTCGTAGTAACTCTGACTCAGGGCCCTGAGCCCGAAATCGTCCCTGGCCAGCAGCCCGTTGTTGGCCTGCAGCGCAGCCACGTAGAGCGGAATCGCGCGCTGGTAGTTCTTCTGTTTGGCCAGCGCCACCGACTGCTCGAACTTCTGCTCCGGCGTCAGCTTGGACAGATCGGCATCGGGTGGTGCGGCCGTGGCGGGGGTCGACCTCGCCGCGGACGTCGCAGGCTGCTCGGCCGCTCGCGAAGCGCCGGGGCCCTGGGCATCGGCCGCCTCCACCTTGCCGCCGAAGGCCGCCTTCCCCGCCGCCGGGTCGGGCGTTGCCGAGACAGGGTCGGCCGCGCCCAGATCCCGCTCCAGCTCGTCGAGACCGTCTCCTCCGCCGGCCGGCGTTGCTGGCGGAGAGGACCGCGAGCTCGCGGCTACCGGTGTGGCCGAGGAGCCTCCGTGCGCTCCCCCGGCCTGCGCGGTCGAGGCTGCTCGAGCGGGTCTGGGAACAACTGCGACGATGGCGTCCAGCCGCTTCTCCAGCGCGACCAGCTTCTCCTGACCGGCCTTCCCGGACGACCGCATCCGCTCCAGGAGCTTCTCGGCCAGAAGTTTCTTTCCCGACTTCTCGTAGACATCGAACAGTCGCTCCAGGGCGCGCTCGTTCTCGGGGTCCAGCGTCAGGGCGTTTTCGAAGTCGATCCCTGCCTCGTCGAGCCTGCCGGCGGCCAGGTTCTTCTCCCCGGCCTCCATCGAGTCCTTCAGGTTCTCCTCGAACGCATACTCCGGCGCGGACGACCCGGAGGTCGCAGTGGTTGCGCTCGGCGCTGCGCCGGCTTCGAACCCGCCCGATTCTGCGGCCGAAACCTGGGCCAGCGCCAGCATCGCCACGAACAGCCCGATCCCTGGTGTGCGCATCCTCGTTCTACCTCTACCCCGCCATGGACAGCGCCGCCACCTGGGCGTTCCGGCCGGTCTCAGAACTGGAGCTGGAGTCCAGCGAACAGCCGGGAGCGATAGCCTTGCGGGATGGTCGAGTGCAGGTTGATGGCGCCGCTGAGATCCACCAGCCAGTTGTTGCTCAGCTTCAACTTGAAGCCTGCCGACGCGTCGACGTTCTCGCCGTTGCTCTGCCAGTCGAATCCGTTGAGCTCCAGCACCAGGTCGAGCTTGCGGTTGGCCTGGAGGTCGACGCCAAGGTTGTAGAAAGTGATGTCGGGCACCCCCGAGTTGGTGCGGTCGAGGCCGTTGACGAAGAGCGCGCCGAACTCCCCGTGGATGCCGGTGTTGCGCATGCGCTTGGTGAAGTTGAAGGCACCGACGTAGTCGACGCCGCTCGAGCCGAAGCGCGTCACGACCTTTTTGGCGCCGTTGCGCATCCCAAGCGTGGCGGCGAAGCTCACCTTCGACTCCGGGTTGTCGTAGAAGCGGTACTTGGTGAGCGCGCCGAAGTCCATCAGGCCGAACGTGTTGAAGTCCGGGATCAGGGGGAAGTTGCGGCCTTCCTCGTCGACGATGCTGTACTGGATCGAGATCTCCAGATCGTGAGCCGGAACGAAGGCGTAGGCAAACGGGAAGATCAGCTGCTCGATTTTCTGGTTGGGTAACAACGGCGCGCCGAAGCTGCGCTTGAAGACGGTGTAGTCGACGCCTGAGCGGAAGTGTATGAAGCCTTTCGCGGGGACCTCCGCCGTTATGGTTTGCCCCAGGCCCGTCAATCCCCGCTGCGA
The DNA here is from genome assembly GCA_016190005.1 of Candidatus Wallbacteria bacterium. Classification (GTDB taxonomy): domain Bacteria; phylum Muiribacteriota; class UBA6191; order JACPRK01; family JACPRK01; genus JACPRK01. The sequence goes on from JACPRK010000197.1 coordinate 2,431, forward strand.
GAGCGTGAAGAGACGCGGGTGCACGTGGCGGGGGGCGAAGACGAAGTCCTCCACGTCGTCGAAGCCGCGTTCCTCCTTGCGCGCCTCTTTTCCTCGATAGGGCTCCGTCGGCCCCTCGAAGGACTGCGAGCGCTTCGGATACGCTTGCGACAGCGTCCGGTTCTCGAACCCCGTCGGACGCGGGAGCTGGCGCTCCTCGGCCAGCCCCGGGATGACGGGCGGCGGGATCGCCTTGGGGCTTTGTTGCACGGGCGGCGGCTCCAGCTGGCGGCTCTCGTCGAGCGCCTGCTCCAGGTGGTCGCCGAACCCGTACTTCTTGAGCTCCTCGTTGGAGACGGCCAGGACCGGCGCCGTCGCGGATAGCGCGATCGCCGCAGCCAGTACGGGCAACAGCGGCCCCGGGCGCCATGGGCGTCGAGGATGAGTCACGTCATGACTATCGGCACTTGCCGTTACAGCGAGAGTGCCGCTAGTGTTGCCCGCGGGAGTCCACTTGGTTTCAATCGTCATCCCAGTCCTCAACGAAGCGGCCACCGCCGGCGCATGCCTCGACAGGCTACGCCACTGGTGCCCCCCCAACGAGCTCATCGTGGCCGACGGCGGCAGCACGGACGGCACGCTGCAAGAGGTGGCGCGCCGCCCATGGGCCACGCTGGTCGAGTGCCCGGCGGGTCGAGGCGCCCAGATGAACGCCGCCGCCGCACGTGCCCGCCACGAGACGCTGCTCTTTCTCCACGCGGATACCACGTTGCCCGAGGATGCCTTCGACGCCATCGCGCGGGCGCTCGAATCCCCCGACGTGGTCGGCGGCGGATTTCTCAAGCGCTATGACCCGGCCCCCCCGGTGCTCCTGGCCACCGAGTGGCTTCTCAACCACGTGCGAGCCTCGCTCATGCGCGACCTGGTCGGGACCAACGCCATCTTCGTGCGCGCACGGGACTTCCGGGCGCTCGGCGGGTATCGCGAGTGGCCGTTGCTGGAGGACGTCGACTTCTGCGACAGACTGAAGCGGCGCGGGCGGCTGGCCATCCTGCCCGGGCCGGTGCGGGTCTCGCCACGGAAGTACGTGAAAGAAGGAGCCTGGAGGCGCACGTGGGTCAACGCCCGGGTGATGTTCGGGTACCGCGTGCTGAGTGAATCCCCGGAAGCACTGGCCCGGCTCTACGGGCGACCGGTTCGGCGCCCGCCGGCGTCAGCGGCTTCCATCAGCTTCGTCGTCCCGACGCTGAACGAGGAAAAATGCCTCGACAGATGTCTCGAGTCGATTGACCCGGCGGCGACGGCTGGAGTCGAGGTCATCGTCGCCGACGGCGGCAGCACGGACAGCACCGAGCAGATCGCCCGGCAGCGACCGGCAGTGCGCTTTCTGGCCTGCCCGGGGCGGGGCCGGGCACTTCAGCTCAACGCGGGCGCCCGGCTCGCCTCGGGGCGCATCCTGGCATTTCTGCATGCCGACTCCGTGCTGCCCGCGGGCGCCGTCGAGCGGATCCGCTCCCTGATGACCTCGCCGGACCCGCCCGCGGCCGGCGCCTTCGAGATCGAGCTCGAGGCTTCGGGCTGGCAATACCGCCTGATCGAGCAGCTGTCGAACCTGCGCAACCGCTGGATGCAGACACCGTACGGCGACCAGTGCCTCTTCCTGGAGCGCGAGACATTCCTGGGGGCGGGAGGATTCCCCGAGCAACCGTTCCTCGAGGACCTGGCGCTGGGCCTGGCGCTTCGCCGGGTGGGAACCATCCGCTTTCTCGGCTCGCCGCCGGTGCTGACTTCGGCGAGGAGATTCACCACGCTCGGCCCCCTCGTGACGGCGTCGCGCAACGCGCTGATCGCTCTCCTCTACCGGCTGGGAGTGAGCGCATCGACCTTGCAGCGTCTCTACGGATGAGCGCCAGGCGCACTTTGCTATGATGAATCTTCGAGGTGAAAGCACTCTCGAGAGGCCAGACCCGGATGCCGCGAGTGGCGGCGATGGCGGCGGCCCTGACGCTGATGGCTCCCCCGATGGGCTGGACCTCCCCCAGGGACTGGGAGCTCGCTTTCGAGCTCTCGAGCGGCAGCGCGGTGAACGCTCCGTGGAGGGCAGGGGCCCGGGAGCTTTCGGCGAGCGCCCAGCAGGCTGGCACGCCGGGGATCTGGACCAGCCCCGCCATCGAGGCTGCCGTCCCGTTCTCTGCCGCTGTCGTCTCGTGGAACGCTCGCACGCCTCCCGGGACCCGGCTGCGGGTCGAGGCGCGCGCCTTTCGCGAGGGCGGCTGGAGCCCCTGGTGCCGTCTGGCGACCTGGTCGGGTGACGCGCCAGAAGCGCCGATCCGGCGGCGGCCGCCGCCCTGGGCGGAACCCTCGGGCCAGGGTGTCCGGCTGGACGTCGACACGCTGCTTGCGAAGCCTCCCGGAGCCACCGCCCTGCAGTGCCGGCTTTCGTTCTTCGGCTCCCCTGCGGGCCCACGACCGCGGGTTCGCGCCCTTCGCGCGGTGCTGACCGCAACCGGCGCAGCCCAGGGCCGGGCGGAGACGGCTACGGACCTGGCGCCGATCGAGCTGGACGTACCCTATCGGTCCCAACGGGCCGAGGAACGGTCGATCGCGTCGCGCATCTGCTGCCCGACCTCGCTGTCGATGGCGATGGCCTGGCTCGGGAAGGCGCTCCCCACGAAGTCGGTGGCGCTGCGCTGCTATGACCCGGCCCACGACCTCTTCGGCAACTGGTCCTTCGCCGCCGCGGCGGCCGGGGAGCTCGGCTTCGACGCGCGGGTCACTCGGCTGCGGGACTGGACGGCCGTACGCAGGTACCTGGAGCGGGGAGTACCCGTCATCGTAAGCATCGGGTTCGAGGCGGGCGGCCTGGACGGCTCGCCGATGAAAAACGGGACGGCGGGGCACCTCATTCTCGTGCGCGGGTTCACCTCCGACGGCCGCGTGCTGGTCAACGACCCAGCGGGCGCCGACGCGGTCACGGGGCAGCTCGCCTACCGTGCAGACCAGCTTCTGGCTGCGTGGAGAAATGGCGCCGCCATCGTCGTCGAGCCACCCGCGGACCGCTGATGGCGAGGTCCGGCATACTGCTGGCCGGCCGCTTCGACGCCTTCGAGAAGCAGGGCGGCGACACGGTGCAGATGCTCGAGACAGCTGCAGCACTGGTGCGGCGCGGCCGGGTCGCGCGCGTCACGACCGAGCTGGAGCCCCAGCTGGGCGGCGTCGAGCTCATGCACCTCTTCAACTGGACCCGCATCGGTGAGACGGCCCATCGACTGGCACTGGCCAGGCGGGCCGGAGTGCCGTGCGTGGTGACCCCCATCCATCAGGAGCTGGCGGAGTATGACGCGCGCGGGCGGCGCGGCATCGGCCGCTGGGCGGCTCGATGGCTGGGGCGCGAAGGGCTCGAGCAAGCGCGGGTCGTGGTGCACGCGACGAGGAACCCGGCCATGCGACGCGTCGCGGCGCGGCAGCTGGCGGGCGGGTATGGCGCGTTGCAGCGGCAGGTGCTGGTCGGCTGCCGGGCCGTCATCTTCGCTTCCGAGGGAGAGCGGCGCGCCCTCGAGGCCACCGGCGCAGAGCCGGTGCTGGCGCGCGTCGTACCGCTCGGCATCTCGCCCGAGTTTCGCGACGCGACGCCCCAGACGTGGCACGCGCGACATCCGGCGCGGGACTTCGTGCTCTGCGCTGCTCGGGTGGAAGATCTCAAGAACCAGCTCGCCCTGCTCGAGGCGCTCCACGGAATCTCCGTCCCGGTCGTCTTCGCCGGTGACCTCAATCCCTCGCACCGAGCCTACGGGCGCGACTTCGTGCGCGCCGTCGCCGCTAGACCGGACACGTTTCATCTTCCGGCTCTGGATAGGCCCTCGCTGGCCTCCGCCATGGCCGCCGCCCGAGTCCACGCGCTGCCGAGCTGGGCAGAGAATGTCGGCCTGGCCTCGCTGGAGGCCGCCGCCGCTGGCGCCGCCGTGGTCAGCACCGACCGTGGGCATCTGCGCGAGTACCTGGGCGACCAGGCACGATACTGCGACCCGGGCGATCTCGGGTCGATCCGACGGGCGGTCCTGGCGGCTCTGGAAGACGGCAGGAAAGAAGCGCTCCGCGGGCCTACAGCCGCCCGCTTCAGCTGGGACCACACGGCCGAGCTGCTCGATTCCCTGTACGAACAGGTCCTCGGCGTCGTTGCATGACGGCCGCTTTTGCGGTTGGATCCTGCCTGCCCGAAGCCCAGAACGTGCAGCTCTCCGTAGTCATCGTCAACTTCGACACCTCCGCCTACCTGCGCGAGGCCATCCGCTCCGTGCTACGCGAGAGCGAGGGGCTCTCCTCGGAGTGCATCGTCGTCGACAACCACTCACCCGACGGCTCCGCGGCGATGGTGCGCCGGGAGTTTCCGCAGGTCCGACTCATCGCCAACTCGGTCAACGTCGGATTCTCCACCGGCGTCAATCAGGGAATCACCGCTTCCCGCGGCCGCTACCTGCTGGTGCTCAACGCCGACACCGTCGCTCTCGAGGGTTCGCTCCGGGAGCTACTCGACTTCGCCGACGAGCATCCCGAGTGCGGTGTCGCCGGCCCTCGTCTCGAGTACCACGACGGCCGGCTGCAGCCCAGCTGCCGCACGTTTTACAGCTTCAAGACGCTGATGCTGCGCCGCACGGCTCTCGGCAAGCTCTTCCCCGAGGCCCCGGAAATCCGGCGCCACCTGATGCTCGACTGGCACCACGATTCCGTGCGCGAGGTCGACTGGGTGCTGGGCGCAGCAATGCTGGTGCGGCGGCGGGCGCTGGAGCAGATCGGCTGGATGGACGAGCGCTACTTCCTCTACCTGGAGGACGTCGATTGGTGCTACCGCATGAAGCAGGCAGGCTGGAAGGTCCTCTTCTGCCCGCGCGCGCGCATCGTCCACCACTATCGCCAAGGCAGCCGCGACGCCGGCCTTCTCAACCCGGATCTCTGGATTCACCTGGAGAGCGCGGTCCGCTACTACGACAAGTGGGGCGAAGTCGCCTACCTTCTCAAGTGCTATCTCTCCCCGCTGCGGCTACCGGCTTCGCTTGCGGCGGACGGGCTCCTGCTCACCTGGGCGCTCTGGGGACTGACCGATCTCCCGTGGTCGATGGCGCCGCCCGCAGTGGTGCTGCTCACGGCCTGGTGGCTCGGCCACTACCGGCTGCGCGGCAACGAGGGAATCGCGGAGCTGGTCTGGCGCGCGTTGGGCAACGTGCTGATCGGGCTCCTGGCATCGGGGCTCTTCTACTGGACCACGCGCGTGCCGGTCCCGCACATGTTCCGTTCGCGGCTGGCGCTGGTGAAGGCGCTGCCCAGCGCCGTGCTGGCGCTCTCGCTGTCCCGATGGGGCATCCTGACGATCAAACGGTGGCTGACCCGCAGGCGCCTGACGCTGCGCCGGGCCGTAATCGTCGGCACCGGCGAGCGGGCGGCGGCGCTGGCCGAGGCGCTCGAGGCAGACCCCAACCTGGGATATGACGTCGCCGGCTTTGTCGGCACTCCTGGGGCCGCCGCGCCCATTCTGGGTGGACCCGAGGAGCTGCCGGACCTGGCCAGCGCGGTTCGCGCGCAGGAGGTGATCTTCGTCCAGGGCGACGGCGGCCTGGAGCCGCTGATGGGGCCCGTGGTCGCCTGCCGCAAGGTCCCGCTGGACGTGAAGATCGTGCTCGCCTCCCCCGAGGCCTACTTGCTTTCGGGCAGCCTGATCGACCTCGGCGACTTTTCCGCCATCGACCTGCCAGGAACGCCGCTCGACGATCTGTCGCGGGCGATGAAGCGCGGGATGGACCTGGTCGTTTCGGGCGCGGCGCTGTGCGTGCTGTCTCCGCTCCTGGGAGCGATTGCCGCCTGCTTGCGCGCCACCGACGGGGGACCCGCACTCGTCGAGATCGAGCACATCGGAGCCGACGAACGCCCGTTCCGGCTCCTGCGATTCCGCACGACCCCCGAGGGCGAGGCGACCGAGCGAGGCGCCTCGGCGCTGCAGCGATTGCTGCTGCGGACACGCCTCGACAAGCTGCCAGAGCTCCTCAACGTGTTGGCCGGCGACATGAGCCTGGTCGGCCCCAGGCCACCGCTCCCCGAGGAGGTCGCCGGCTACCGCGACTGGCACCACTCGCGCTTTTCGGAGCGCCCAGGCATCACGGGTCTGTGGCAAGTGGAGAAGACTCGCAAGTGGCGCTTCGACCAGATGGTGCGCCTGGACCTCTACTACGTGCTCCATCGCAGCCTGGCGCTGGACCTGCAGATCCTGCTGAAGAC
>JACPRK010000199.1 GCA_016190005.1 Candidatus Wallbacteria bacterium
GCCATGTGTGGCCCTCCTCTTTCCCTTCGTCCGTTCGATCCGATCAAGGTGCGATGTGCTGACCCACCCGAGCAGCGACGGCGGCTGCCGGCGTACTCCGGGGGTCGATCTCGATTCCGTTCTTTTGCAGGAAACCAGGCCTGTCGGCAAACTGCGAAGCCAGGGCGGCGGCGCGCTCGGCGTCACGCGACATAGCCGGCGCATCGGCTTCCAGACAGGCACCAAAGAAGTCGTTGACACGCCAGAGGACGTCCGGGCCCACGGCCGACGGCGACGGCGCAGCGGCCCCCAGCCGGACGCGGAGGCGATCGTCGGAGAAGCGGTAGTCCCTGACGGTGTACGAAGTGTTGAACCTGAGCCGGGCCGAGCACCAGCGCTCAAGCGTTCCACCGTCGGTCAGGCGGTCCGGCGTCAAGAACTCCACCCCGCCCAGTCCCAGATGCGACTGCACGGCGCCCAGGAAGTAGGCCGTCGGGCGCGGAGCGCCGCTCACCACGTGCAGGATGTCGTGGCCCGCGGGCGCCGTGGCAGCACACTGCACCAGCCGCCCGATGCAGTCCGCAACGTAGTCGACTGTGACGACGTCGGAACAGGCCCGAGGGTCCCCGGGCAGGCCAAGAGGCAAGTAGGCCAGCCGCCGCCCTCCGAAGGCCTGCGAGACCTCGTGCGCCGCGGCCCGGACAACGGCGTAGAGCCCGTAGTAGCCGGTGAAGTTCCGGGCCCAGCCGGTCGGCGAGGAGCCGATGATGATGCTGGGTCGAACAATGTCTACCGGAATTGCCGACTGCGCCAGAAGCAGCGCCTCGGCCGTTGCCTTGGACTGCTCGTAGAGGTTGTTGAACGCGGTCGTTGCCACGTCGATTGGCCGCTCCGCGACCTCGCCGGCCGCCGAACCGCAGACGTAGGCCGTGCTCACGTGGCAGAGCCGCGAAACACCGGCTGCGGTCAAGGCATCCAGCAGCCGCCGGGTACCCTCCACGTTGGTGTCCATGATCTCCGCCCGGTGCTGTTCGCTGTGCTTCAGAGACGCGATGGTGTTGACGAACGGCACGCCGCGAAGCATGCGCGCAGCCTCGGCCGGAAGCTCTCCGGCGGCGAGATCGTAGGCGAAGACGCGCACTCGATCGAGCGCTATCGGCCCGAAATCGGGGATCCCGTCGAGAATCTCCCGGACCCGCCGGCGAGCGTCCGCGTCGTCCCTCCCCCGTGCAAACGCCAGGACCTCGTACCCTTCGCTGGCAAACCAAGCGCACAGGTACGCGCCGAGGAATCCAGTGGCACCGCCAACCGCTACACGCCTCAGCACGTCCGTCCGTTCCTCTCCCCGTCGCCCCCTGCTGTCCGGCTAGGCTCCCGGCACGTCATGGGCGAAAAGGGCGGCACAATCTACCATGAGTGCCGACTAACCATCAATCAAAAAACGGGCAGATTTCCCCGGCAGGATACCAGCGTCACCCTTCGCGCCCCCGCGACAGGGTCTTGAGCGTGAAGACCGGCCTGGGGTCCGGAGGCGAGCCGGGCATCGCGGTGCTGAACTCGAGCTGCTCCATCCGGGTCGCCTGGCCGCTTTGGTGGTTGCGCACGGTGGAGCGCTTGAACCGGAAGTGGCCGGGCGAGGCCTCGAACGGCTCGGCGCTTTCGGCAGTCTTGAGCCGCGCTCCCTTCGGATCGTCATAGTCAGCTTTCCAGACGAGCGCGGTCTTGGCGTCAACCCAGTTCTCGATCCGGGAGTAGCCACTGAACTGGCCGCGAGGCCGCGATTCGAGCCGGTAGCACGCCGCGCCTGCGACGACGCCAGTGCCAACTATCCTGAACTGGAAGTCGTCGACGCAGAGCGGCTCCAGATCCTCGAAGGTGAACTGGGTGCCGCAAAAGCTGGAGCGCCTGTTGGTCGAGAAGTAGAGAATGCGGCTCACCTTCTTCGAAGCGGGCACGAAGAGGAACTGTTCGGGCTCTCCCCCGCAGCCGGCCGCTGCCCCGGGCGGCGGCGCCCCTGCCATCTCCCGCAGCGTGAGCAGGCCGAAGCCGTCGATGCTCTTCGGTTCGGTGAACACCACGTACGCGCAGTTCTTCCCATCGAGCCCCGCCGCCAGGTGAAAAGTCGCCCGGCGTTTCTCCGAGGCTCCCGTGGCATCGGTCAGCTCGATGGAGTAGTCGATCCGCTCGTAGGGAAGATCCAGGTTGGCCCGCACCCTGCGAGCCAGCGCCAGAGCGTCGACGGCCGGAAGCTGAGGCGCGGCGGCCGCCGGTGGGGCTGGAGGCGACTGGGGAGGATTCGTGCCGCAACCGCAGGCCGCAAGAACCACCAGAGCCGTCCAGATGCGCGAAAGACTGGCTCGGTTCCCCGGTGCTGCGAGTGCCCCTCGCCCCTTACCCGTGCCCATCTCCTCACCTCCGTCCAACCTCAGGACCTCCAGCCTAAAGCCTCTCCAACACTTCGAACTTGGAGTACAGAAACGAGCGGTCCCGGAAGTGCAGCTCAGAGGAGAGCGGCTGCAGGACGCGCCAGCGATCCTGAAAGCGCGCGGGCCACGGACGGTCCGCCAGCAGGGCCCGTGAGGTCGCCCGCGCGCCGGGCGAGGAGGCCCTCGTCATCGCTTCGAAGACGCGCTCGACCTGCTCGGGCGCCAGCCACTCGCAGATGTTGGACAGATAGAACGCGCGCACCGAGCCGGGCTCCAGGCCATCGAGCACGCTGACCAGGTCGCCCGTGACGATCTCCAGCGCCGCCAACCTCTCCCGGACGATCGGCCAGCTCGCGGCCCGCATGAATGGAGGCACGGCTTCTGTATCGAGGTAGCGGCCCAAAAAAATCTGGGCCAGGAAGTAGTTGGAGCTCACCCCAAGCTCGGTCATTGCGTGGCGGCACTTGCCGAGAAAGTTGCCGGCGATGTCGGGTTCGGTGACGTAGCGGAAGTGGTCGGGGTGCTTGGCAAACCCGAGCGACGTCCTGTTGAAGAAGAGCCGCACCACGCCTCGGTACAGAAGCCTGTCCCATTCGGACTCGAAGAATCTTTTCTGTTCTTCGAGTGTCTTGCTCTCGAACATCGCTGCCAGACGGCGTTCCCCCTGGATCACCCTCATCAGCCGGCGCCAGGTCCCGAAATGCCGCTCGAGCGCCCCGGCCCGGTGAACGCCGCCGGCGATCCAGTCGCGTCGCGCGGACCAGAACCGGCGCGCCTCGTCGGTGCGCAAGCGCCCGGCCAGCTGCCGATCGAAGACGCCCAGCCGCCCCTCCGAGGGCCGCTCGCCGGCGAACGCGAAGTACTCCTCAGGGGTGAGCGCTTCGACCGCCGCAGCTTTCAGCTCCAGCAGGGCATTCTGGTAGGGGTTGTAGTCGACCGCCGTCACGCGGCCCGCGCCGGACAGCAGCAAGGAGAGCGCGTTGCACCCCGCCGAGGAGATGACCACGGCGTGGTCTCCCGGCCGGATTCCGAGCGCAGCCAGGTCCAGCTCGGGGTCCTCCCAGCAGAGACTGTACGCCAGCTTCAGAACCGCCGGTCGCGTCATGAGCCCCCCGAAACGACAGCCGCGGCGCGCTTCGACGGGTAGAACGCCACCAGGAGGACCGGCGTGACGAGGAACTCGCAGACCAGCCCCGCAAGCAAGCTGGCCCCGCTCAGCACCCCGAAGTACGCGACCGGCTTCACGCTGGAGATACCCATCACGGCGAACCCGAAGAACAGCATCACGGTGGTCGTCACCACGGCCTTCCCCGTGCCGGCGATCACCTCCCGGATGGCATCCTCGGCCTCGAGACCCCTGGCGCGCCTCTCGCGGAACCCGTGCAGAAAGTGGATGGTGTCGTCGACCGCGATGCCGAGCACGATCGCAGCGATCGTCACGGTCGCGACGTCGAGCGGGATGCCGAGCCAGCCCATCGTCCCCAGGACGATCGCGATCGGCAAGACATTGGGGACCACGCTGACGAGTGTCAGCCGCACCGACCTGAAGAGCAGATACATCGGGCCGAACACGAAGAGCACGGCCAGTGAGAAGCTCTTCACCTGGCTCTCCACCAGGTAGTCGATGATCTTCACGTAGAGCGGAAGATAGCCCGCGAACTTCACGGTGCCCTCGGAGCCGGCGACGCCCTGCAGCCGTCCTTCCAGCTTCTCCATCAGCTCCTTGCCCGGCCGCACGCTCATCATTTTCATGCGGCCCGAGATGCGTCCGAAGCCGTAGTCGCGCGTCACGTACTGCGAGAGGCTGTTGTCCGGGTCCATCTCGTAAAGCAGCAGTTCCTGGCTGCTCTCGTCGAGCGTCCTGGGCAGCGTGTAGCTGGCCGGTTCCCCGCCCGCCAGGACCTGGTGCACGCGCTTGGAGAAGCTGGTGAGCGAGAGCGCCCGGGAGATCTCGGGCTCGGCGGTAAGCGACTCGTGCAACCGCTCCACACGCGCCAGCACTTCCGGCTCCTGCAGCCCGCGCGCGCGGGCCGTGCGCAGCGTCAGCTCGATCGGGATGTAATAGCCGAAGCCGCCCTCGATGAACTCGTGGTCGCGGCGGACCTGATGGCTGTCCTTGAAATACCCGACCGTGTAGGTGTCCACCGAGAGCCGCGTCATTCCCGCGGCGAAGAAGAGCGTCACGCCGATAGCGGCCATTGCCGTGGTGCCGCGCCGTTCGAGAGTCCAGCGCGTCACGCGGTCGAGGAACCGCCGGATCCACCCGCCGGGATCGTTCGGCCTGAAGTCGGCCACGGGCGTCAGCGCGTCCAGGGCGATGGCCCCGAAGGTGATGGTCACGAACCACTCGACGAAGGCGCCCGCGCCACCGAACAGCCCGAGGTCTCGCACCAGCGAGATGGGCGAGACGGCCAGCGCCAGGAAGCCTGTAGCGGTCGTGAGCGAGGTGTAGAAGCAGGGCACCGCTACCCGGCCGATGCGCTCGATGACGGCCTGGCGGCGCGCGTCGGGGTCGGAGGGCACGGGGCCGGCGTGGTGAAAATGAACCACGACGTGGATGAAGTCGACCACCACGATGACCAGGAGCAGGCTGGGCAGGATGACCGTGACCATGTTGAGCGAGCGGCCCGTGAGAGCATAGAGCCCCATCGTCAGCGTCATCGTCACGTAGACCACGCCCAACCCCAGCGCGGCCAGGCGACCGCTCCTGAGAATCAGGACCATGCTCAGCGTGATGATGAGGTAGCTCAGCCCGATGAGCACGCCGCCTTCGACGACGGTGAGCTGGTTCAACGCGTCATAGATGACGCCGATGCCACCGGTCGCGTGCGGGATGCCCGCGCGCGAAAGCGACCGCTCCAGGACTTCGCGGAGCTCGGCCAGCGCCTCCGTCCGGGCGGCGTCGATGTCGGCCACCTTCTTCATCTGCACGACCATCAGCGCAGTTCGCGCGTCGGGGCTGATGATGTTTCCGATGTAGCCGGGATCGGCCAGGATCTCCCTCTTGACGCGGGAGGCCAGCGCGGCGTCGATGGGGCCGGAGTCGGGCAGAACGGGCCGCACGGACAGCGTCCCGTCATGGGACTCCATCGAGGTGGCGTTGGTGATCGAGAGGACCCGCTGCACGTGCTTCTGGGCGGCGATGGCCAGCGTCGCCTCGCGAACGGCCGCAAGCACCCGGGGAGTGAAGACGGTCTCGGGATCGCGGACGGCCACCAGCACGACCTCGTCGTTGCCGAAGACTTCCTGGTAGGCGTAGTAGGCCTTGAGGTTCTCGTCGGTCTCGAGGAACCAGGTGGTGATGGTGTTGTTGACGCGGAGCTTCGCGGCAGCCAGCCCGCACGGGATCAGCGCCAGCAGGACCAGGCCGGCCACCAGACGCCGGTGGTCCAGGACCCACCGGAGGTATCCAGTCGTGATGCGTTCGGCCCGGCTCATCGGAGCTGACGGGTCACGACGGACCGGGAGCGCCCGTGCGGGAGCTCTCCGGGGGGGACGCCAGCCCGACAGGAGGAAGCCCAGCGGCCGGAGCCGGCGGCGTCGGCTCGGGAGCGAGCTGAACCGTGCCCTTGCCTGCGTCCATCAGAACCTCCTGGCCGTCGGTCACGCGCTCCAGGAGTCCCTTGAGGCCGACGATGGCGGGGATGCCGAGCTCGCGGGCGACGATGGCGGAGTGCGACAGGATGCTGCCGCTCTCGATGAGCAGCCCCGAGGCCGAGGGGAACAGTGGCACCCAGCCGGGATCGGTGCGGGGCGCGGCGAGGATCTGGCCGTCGAGCGAGAGATCGTCGGAGGCGTCGCGGATCACCCGGACGCGTCCGCGCACGATGCCCGGGCAGGCGCTGACACCCTGCAACACGCTCCCGTCGGCTCCGGCAGTGGCGGCCGGCTGAGCGGCGCCGGGCGCGGGAGCATCGGGGCGCTGGTTGCCTGGGGCGTAGACGACGCCGTGCGTGCTGAAGCGGTCGGGGACATTCTCGCGGCGGAACCGGCGGTACTCGGCGTAGCGCAGCCTGGCGAGCGAACGGATGTCCTGGGTGACGGCGCGGCCCTCGGCGAAGGCGTGGAGCTCGTCGATGGTGAGGTAGTAGACGTCCTTGGGGTGGTCGATGAGACCGGCGGCGAAGAGCTTGAGCCCGACGGCGTTGAAGACCTCCCGAAAGAAGCCGAAGATGCGCGTGCGGGCGAACCGCATGTTCTCCCGGTTCTTCACGTGCTTTCGGGCTCCGCCCAGGACCCAGTCGAAGAGTGCCCAGCGGCCAGCGCGGCCCAGCCAGCCACCCGGCCGGACATTGGCACGCGCGAACTCCTCGGCGCCGGCTCGCGTGGCCCGCTCGCGCGCTTCCATCCGCCCCAGGTCCAGGCCATCCTGGCGGGCGTAATTCTTGAGCATGGAGTAGACGAATGACGGGTCTTCCTTGATGCTGTCGAGCTCGAGCTTCAGCTCGCCGATGCAGCGGAAGCCGAACTCGAGCCGGAAGCGCTCGATCTCGGCGGCGAGCCAGGCCAGGGCAGGGTCGGATTCGACCGTGGCGCGGAGCGCCGGCTCGGGGAGCGTCGCAAAGAGCTCGCGCGCTCGGGCATCCTGGCGAACCCGGGCGGCCAGCGCGACCAGCGTCTTCGTCGGGCGAGTGCTGTCGATACCGCCCTCGCCCGAAAGCAGGTCATTCTCCAGGCCCGGCCGGTCACCGCCGATCCAGGCGGCGGTGGCGACGCGCAGGAGCTTCATGAACATCATCGCCAGACAGTCGGTGAGGATGGGCGCCGTCCACCGGAGCATCAGGCTCTCGCGGACCTTCTCGGCCATCGAAAGGATCGCGGGGACCTGCATGCGGGAGAGGTCGAGCCCGGCGTGGGCTCCGTAGACTCGCTCGAAGTTCTCCTGGAAGTCCCGCACGCGGGCGTCGACCCGGAAGCTGTTCCAGAGGACGCGCGCAACCGCCCAGACGAAGGCGCCGGCCTCCCACAGCTTTTCCGAAAGAGTCATCGGACCCATTGGCACCTGGAAGTCCAGCGACTCCTTCACGCCCATCATCTGCTCCATCGCCGACTTGTTGAAGCGGAAGCCGGGGAAGTAGTAGAGGGCCAGGTACCAGTTGAGGAGGTTGTAGTAGACGCGGCCCTTCTGGAGGCCGAGCATGTTGGCCAGCTCGCGCTTGTGCGCTTCGAGGAAGGCCTCGCTGTCGCCGACGAGCTTGCCGAACTGGCGGTAGATGACGGAGTAGCCGGAGCTTGCGAACGTGAAGGTCAGGGGCGAGGTGACGCCGCTGTAACTCTCGACGATGTTGGAGTTGTCCCAGAGGAGCTTGGGCGCACAGCGAGGGTCCTTGCGCGCCAGTGTCGTGATCGGGCGCGCCTGCAGAAGCCAGAACTGGCCGCCCGACAGAGTCCACTCGAGGTCGACCGCGACGCCGTAGCGACGCTCCACGTCGCGCACCAGCGCGGCCAGCTCCCGCGCGCGAGGCTCATCCAGCGCCGGGCGAGCGGCCTCCGCGGCCTCCACGTCGACGGCGCGCGTACCGCCACCGTCCGCGGCGGCCATCCGTTCGGACTTGGGGCCCAGCTTCGCCTCGAAGCGCCGCCCGCCTTCCGAGACGCGATAGAGGTCCGTGCCCACCCGGTCGCCGACGATCCCGTCGCAAGTGCCGTAGCCGGCCGAGATGACGACCGTGTCGAAGTCCTCCGTGACCGGATCGACGCTGAACGCCACGCCGCTCACTTCCCCGGGGACCATCTGCTGCACCAGCACCGCCATGGCCGCTGGCTCCGTATCGCCTGCGCCCGCCGCGTAGGCCAGCACCCCTTCGCCGAAGGCCGAGGCCCAGCAGTCCCGCACCGCAGCCGAGACGGCCGCCGCCCCGCGCACAAAGAGCTGGGAAGTGAACTGCCCCGCGAACGACCGCCCCGCGGCGTCCTCCGCCGAGGCGGAGCTGCGAACGCTGACGGCGAGCTCGGAGGACGCGCAGCCTGCCAAACGAGCCAAACGGTCCACTGCCTCCGACAAGTCGGATTCGAAGCCGTCGCTCAATGGCACGGCGCGGGCGCGCGCCGAAAGCGCCCGGGAGACCGCCGCGCGCTCGCCGGGCTCGGCCCGCTTCGCCGCTCCCTGGCGCCGCCAGCGACGCCAGACCGACCGCACCTCGGGGTCTTCCAGCACCAGCTCGGAGAAGAGCTCCGAGCTCAGCGCAAACCACGCCGGGACCCGCATCCCGAAACGGTCCAGCAGCCAGAGGTTGCGCCCCTTCCCGCCCACCCGCGGAAGCGTCTCCTGGTCGAGCTCGCCGGAAAAGAGAATGGTTTGCACGCTCTTCTACCGCCAGAGGCTGGCCGTCAGGCCGATGTGCACCGTCATGAAGTAGAGCGCCGCAACCTTCTCGAGCTTGCCGACCAGCCGCCGGTCCTGTGCCACACCGAAGCGCGCCAGCGCAAAGACCACCAGCCCCCAGGAGACCGCCGCGGCCGCCAGAAAGATCGGCCCCAGTCCCAGCGCCGATCTCAACCCCACCAGGATCGCGAGCGACCCCAGCTGCATCGCCCCGACCACCCCCAGACTGGGGAAGAAACCCCAGCTGCTCGAGTAGGACTCCACCCCAGGCGCCTCGTCGGCCGGCAACCGGATCTTGCGCGCGGTCTCGAGCGACGCCGTCGCCAGAACGCTCGCCAGCGCGAAGAGCGCCAGCCCGACAGGGGCCCCCACCGGCCCGAACGGCCGAGCGCACTGGAAGCAAAAGCCCGTCAGCAACGGGATGATGACCATGTGCGTCAGCATGTAAATGGCCGGCCGGGCACGGAGCCACTCGTCGACGAAGAACTCCATGTGCATCAGCCACGACCAGAACGCCGCCAGCACCCAGGTTGCAAACACCTCGGGACCCAGCGCCCAGGAGGCCGCGACCTCGACGGCCAACCCGAACGCGCCCACCGCCTTCAGCTCTCCCAAGGTCACGATGCCGCGCACCACCAGCCGGTCCGGGTTGACGATCCGGTCGTAATGAACGTCCTTGTGCTCGTCGGAGATCCGCAGCCTCAGGAAGAAGAAGAAGAGGACCAGGATGCCCAGCGCGGTGCGCCCGGAGACGATGGTGACCGCCGCCCCCTGTAGCTGAGCGCTCACCAGGAAGGCGCTGGCGAACATCAAGAGGATCGCCGGGCCGTTCACCGACAGCGGAAACCGCTCCGCCAGATAGGCCTTGAGCTTCAGAGGGAACGGGCTCGCCGGCGTCAGCGTGAACTTCTCAATCTGCAACCGCAGTCACCTCCTGCCGGAAGTGCAGATAGCAACCCATCACGACCAGCACGATCGCGCCATCGACGACGAAGGTCGCCAGGTAAGCAAAGGCCGGCCGGGACACGAGGTAGAACCCGAGCCCAGACAGCGAGGAGGTGATCTTTCCGAGCGCCAGGATCGGCAGCAGATGCAGGTAGCGCCTCGGATCGCTCGCCGCAAGCAACGCCAGCGCCGTGACAACCGACATGTACGCAAACGAGAGCGAAACCCACAGACGCTGCTCCGATGCTGGCACCTCGGCGAAGGAACCCAGAAGGCGCCCCGTCCAGTTGAGGAGCGCGATCACCTGATCCGGCGCCAGCAGGAACGCCAGCCCGACGACTCCGAAGGTGACTCCGAGTCCGTTGAGCACGACCTTGCAGGCGCCATCACGATCCATGACCGCGCAAGTCTAACAGATAGGGGTGAGGCTCAGGCGTCAGGCTTCAGGAGTCAGGAGTCAGGGGCGAGGCAGGAGACTCGGCGACCCGACTCTCCCTACTGGCTACTGTCTACTGTCTACTGTCTACCCTTCCACCTTCCATCTTCCACCTTCCACCTTCCATCTTCCATCTTCCACCTGCTCTCTCCCCTGCTATCCTCTCCCCGCCATGCCCAAGACCATCATCGAACCGTTCAAGATCAAGGTCATCGAGCCGATCCGGATGACGACGCGCCAGGAGCGCGAAACGCATCTGGCCGAGGCCGGGAACAACCTCTTCGCGCTCCACTCGAGCGATGTGCTGATCGATCTCCTGACCGACAGCGGAACCAGCGCCATGAGTGCAGCGCAGTGGGCCGGGCTCACCGACGGCGACGAATCCTACGCGGGCAGCCGCTCCTACTACCGCTTCGAGCGAGCCGTTCGCGATTTGACGGGCCTCAAGCACGTCATCCCGACCCACCAGGGCCGCGCCGCCGAGAAGATTCTCTTCAGCATCGTCGGCGGCAAGGACAAGGTCATACCCAACAACACCCACTTCGACACGACCCGCGCCAACATCGAATTCTCCGGCGCCACCGCGCTCGATCTCGCCTGCCACGAGGGCGATGACTTCTCGAGCGACTATCCCTTCAAGGGAAACATGGACGTCGCCGCGCTCCGCGAGGTTCTCGAGACCCACGGGCGGGAGCGCGTTCCGCTCGTGATGGTCACGATCACCAACAACTCGCACGGCGGCCAGGCGGTCTCGCTCGAAAACGTTCGGGCCATTCGAGAAGCCTGCGACGAGTTTCGCGTCCCGTTGTTCATCGACGGCTGCCGCTTCGCGGAGAACAGCTACCTGGTGAAGCTCCGCGAGCCAGGCCAGCGCGAGCGTCCCGTCATCGATATCGCCCGCGAGTTCTTCCGCCTCGCCAACGGCTGCACCTTCAGCGCCAAGAAGGACGCCTTCGCCAACATCGGCGGCTTCATCGCCGTGGACGACGACGAGCTCGCCCAGAAGGCGCGGAACCTCCTCATCCTGACCGAGGGATTCCCGACCTACGGCGGCCTGGCGGGCCGGGACCTCGAGGCGATCGCCATCGGACTGGAGGAGATCCTCCACGAGGACTACCTCGCCTACCGGCTCCGCACCGCCGAGTACCTGGCCGAGCACATCCGTTCCGAAGGAGTGCCGATCCTCTGGCCTCCGGGCGGCCACGCCGTCTACCTCGACGCCCGCCGCTTCCTGCCGCAGGTGCCCCCCGAGCTGCTCCCCGGCCAGGCCATTGCCTGCGAGCTCTACCTCGAGGCCGGCATCCGCTCCTGCGAGATCGGCACCGCCATGTTCGGCCACACCGATCCCCAGACCGGCCACGAAATCCCCTCCCGAATGGACCTCGTGCGCCTGGCCCTTCCCCGCCGCGTCTACACCCAGAGCCACTTCGACTACGTCGCCGAGGCCATCGTCGACGTCTACAAGCGCCGCGATCGCCTCCGCGGAATGAAGTTCGCCTACCAGGCTCCCATGCTCCGCCACTTCACCGCGCGATTCGAGTACGTGTAGAAGTCTCCGGCTCTATAGGCGCAGAGAGGAAGACCGGACAACCGCGGACTGCGAACGCCAGCCAGGAAGGATGGACCGACAGACAGGAGCCGGGAAATGACGGACAGAAGGCCAGTCGCCGCTCGAAATCGCTGATTCCACTCTCTCCCCCGCCGCCCCCACTCCGCGCCCGCGCCCGCGCCCCTGCCCCCGCCCCTGCCCGCGCCTTCGCCCGTGCCCGCGCCCTTGCCCGTGCCCCTGCC
>JACPRK010000198.1 GCA_016190005.1 Candidatus Wallbacteria bacterium
AAATCACAGGAACCCGAGCAGGGAACTCAAACGGAAGCCAATGACCTCACAGGCGCGCGAGGCCACCGCTCCCGGGAAACCACAAGTCCACTCCCGATTACTTCACAGCCTCTCAGGCTTGCCTTCGGCCGGCTAGCCCTGGTAGGCCGGCAGCTCAGGCTGTCGGCGACACTCTGGTAAGCAAGACGACCCCACTCCCACTTCACCGTGGGGGTGGGGTCACCCCTTTCAGAGCACCTTGTCGATGATCCCCCACTTCACGGCTTCCTCGGGAGTCAACCACGTCTCCTCGTGGCGCACGATCGCCTTGAGCTCCTCGGCGGTCTTGCCGGAGTGGCGCGACATGAAGGCCAGCTGCTTCTTGATCGTGTTCTGTACTTCCTTCATGCGGCTGCTCATCTCGGTGAAGCTGCCGGAGTTGGACCAGGAGTACTCGTGGATCATCAGGGAGCAGTTCCGCATCAGCGCGCGTTTGCCCTTCGACCCTGACATCAGGATGAGCGCGGCGGCGGACTCCACCGTCCCCATACCGACGGTGTGGATCGGCACCTTGAGGCGGCTCACGAAGTCTGCCAGCGCGAAGGTGGGCTGCAAGAGCCCGCCCGTCGAGTTGATCCACATCGTCACCGGCACGGGGCGCTTCTTCCCCGACGTGAGGTAAAGCAGCTGCTCAATCAGCTGCCGGATCATGTCCTCGTCGATCTCTCCGAAGAGCAAGAGGTGACCCTTCTCGAGAATTCGCTCCTGGTATCTCTCCATCGGTGGCGTCTCTTCCTTCCCCGGCTCGTCGGCCGTCCTGGACACAGCGTCTTCCCAGACGTTTGATCCCGTGGCTGCCCGTCTCGACGCGTGCGCGCTGGCCATCAGATGAGCACCTTACACGGCTCGAGCCTGTCCGTGGAGGTGAGGCGGTAGATCGCCACCAGCGCGTCGCCGGCAGCGATCAGCTTGACCAGGTCCTGGTCTCGGGGCTCGAGGAAGTCCGTCACGTCGGCCCGAGTGAGCGGCGCGCCGTGACTGACCTGCGCCAGCGCAGCGCCATCCACCCGGGCCTCCCCGAAGCTCTCCAGGAGCCGCGTCGCCGGCACGATTGCGTCTCCGATGGCCCCGCGGGCCGCCAGCGACGCCAGCTCGAAGGGCGTGCGGGCGTCGGCCAGCAGGGCTGGCCCCGACTGAGTCCGGATCAGGTTCTCGAGACAGCCCCCCAACTCCAGCGCCTCCCCCAGGTCCTCCGCAAGCTGCCGGATGTAGGTCCCGGCGGAACACTCGACTTCGAGCTCCAGCCTGGGGTACTCGAATGAGAGTCGCTGGAGCCGGTGAATCACGATGGGGCGCGGCTTCACCTCCGGAGCGTCGCCCCCCGCGCCCTTGCTTCGGGCGTGCTCGTAGAGACGCTTGCCGTTCACGCGCACTGCCGAAACGCGATGAGGCCGCTGCAGAAGCTCTCCCCGGAACGCCGCGAGCAACTGGTCGATGCGTGCTTCGTCGGGCGGGCAGCCCGCGGGCTCGAAGAGAGCGGTAACCTCGCCCTCGAGGTCGCCCGTGTCCGTGCGGCGATCGAGCAGGACCCCCGCGCGGTACACCTTGCGGCCGCCCATCAGGTACTCAGCCAGCCGCGTCGCCTTTCCCAGGCAAACGAGCAAGACACCGGTGGCGGCCGGGTCGAGCGTGCCGCAGTGGCCCGCCTTCACGCCGCCCAGCAGCCGCCGCACGAAGTCGACGACGTCGTGAGACGTGACGCCGGCCGGTTTGTGGACGATGAGGACGCCGTCGAGCATGCCAGCACAGCCGGTCGCAGAAGCCCCCGTCAGCCCTGGTGCAGCCCGTCGAGAATGCGGTCGATCCTCTGCGCGTTCTCAGGCGTGTCGTCCAGCAGGAACCGGATCTCGGGCACCACGCGCAGCTCCAGCCCGTCGCCCATCAAGTGCCTGAGCCTCCCGGAGGCTTTCCGCAGGACTCCGAGGACCACTTCCTGCTCCGCCGGGGGCGCGTCGATGCTGACAAAGACTTTGAGCAGCCGCAGGTCTCCACTGATCTCCGCGTCGGTGATGGCGAACGGATAGGCCAGCCGCGGATCCTTCAGCTCGGAGAGGACCAGAGAAGCGATGCGCCGTTGCAGCTCACGCTGCACGCGCTCCATCTTGCGTGTGATCGTCATGGGTGGGAAACCGCCGCGCCGCGCTGGCGGTCCTTCGACTTGGCCGCCAGAGGGGCGCCAAGCCCGGGAGGTGCGCCGCGGGTCAGTCCCGCCCGACCTCCTGGCGCTTGAACACCTCGATGATGTCCTTCTCCTTGATGTCGCTGAACCGCTCCAGACCGATGCCGCATTCGAAGCCCGACAGGACTTCTCGAGCGTCTTCCTTGAAGCGGCGCAGCGACGCGATCTTGCCCGAGTAGACCTCGACTCCGTCCCGGATGACGCGTGCGTCGCCGTTTCTGATGATCTTGCCGTCGAGCACGTAGGAGCCAGCGATTCGACCGATCTTGGGCACGCTGAAGGCCTGCCGCACTTCCGCGTGGCCGAAGACGACTTCCTGGAACTTGGGCGCCAGCATGCCCTTGATGGCCGCTTCGACCTCCTCGACCGCCTCGTAAATGATCGAGTAGAGCCGAATGTCGACCTTCTCCTGGCCGGCCAGCTTCTGCACCTGCGGCGTCGGACGGACGTGGAAGCCGACGATGATGGCGTCGGAGGCCGCCGCGAACATCACGTCGGTCTCGGTGATGGCACCCACGCCTCCGTGGATCACCTGCACCATGACTTCCTCGTTTGTGACCTTTCCGAGAGCATCCGAAAGGGCCGTCACCGAGCCGTGCGTGTCGGCCTTGATGATCACCTTCAGCTCCCGGATCGCGCCCTCCTTCACCTTGGCGAAGAGGTCTTCCAGGCTGACATGCTGCGCCTGCGCCGTGCGCTGGATCTTGCGTCTCGCAAGCCGCTTGGCGACCAGGTCCCGGGCCGTGGCCTCGCTGTCGACGACCGAGAAGGTCGTCGCCACTTCAGCCACGCTATCGAAGCCCATCACGTTGACCGGCGTTCCTGGGCCCGCGTCCTTGACCTTGCGACCCATGTCATCCAGCAGCGCGCGCACGCGCCCGTAGGCCGTCCCGGCGACGAAGATGTCGCTGCCCTTGAGCGTTCCGTCCTGGATCAGCACGGTCGCCACCGGCCCGCGTCCCTTGTCGAGACGCGAGTCGATGATCACGCCGCGCGCCGGCATCGTCGGATCGGCCTTCAGCTCCAGGATCTCGCTCTGGAGCACGATCATCTCGAGGAGCTGCTGCAGGTTCAGGCGCTTCGTCGCCGACACGCCGACGCAGATGGTCTTGCCGCCCCACTCTTCGGGCTGCAGCCCCAGCTTCGACAGCTGCTGCTTGACCCGGTCGGGGTTGGCGCCCGGCTTGTCGATCTTGTTGATGGCCACGATGATCGGCACTCCGGCGGCCTGCGCGTGGTTGATGGCCTCTTCGGTTTGAGGCATGACGCCGTCGTCGGCTGCGACCACGAGCACCGCACAGTCGGTCACCTTGGCGCCGTGGGCGCGCATGGCCGTGAACGCCTCGTGGCCCGGTGTGTCGAGGAAGGTGATGATTTGGCCGCCGGCCAGCTTCACCTGATAGGCGCCGATGTGCTGAGTGATGCCGCCGTGCTCGCCCTCGGCCACCTTGCTCTCGCGGATGGCGTCCAGTAGCGACGTCTTGCCGTGATCGACGTGACCCATCACGGTCACGACCGGCGGACGGGCGACCTGCTTGGTCGGATCGCTCGGCTTCTCGGCCTCCTGGGCCGCCTGGTCTTCCTCGGCCAGGACAGCCTTGCAGCCGAACTCCTGGCAGACGATTGAAGAGACCTCGAAGTCGATGCGCTGGTTGATGCTGGCCATCGTTCCGAGCGAGATCAGCTTGGTCACGACCTCGATCGGCGTCTTGCCGAGCACGTTGGCAAGCTCGCTGACGACAATGCTCTCGGAGAGACGGACCTGCTTCTCGGCAGGCTCGGGCGCCGGGGCACTCTGGTAGTGCTGGGAGTGGGACGCCTCCTCCTGCGCGCGCTGGCGCGCCTGGTAGTTCTCCTGCTTCTTGCGATGCGCCTCGCGAGCCGCGTCGCGGCGCTGGCGCTCGGCCTCCTTGGCCAGCTCCTTCTCTCGATCCTTGCGCTTGCGCTCCTCTTCCTTCTCATCGAGCCGGAAGATGGTCTTCTGGCCAGCGGCGCCTGCGGGGGGCGTCGTCGAGACGCGCCCGGTCGGTCGCGCGGCGCCCGCGGGCGAGGTCGGGCGAATCATCGGGCCAGCGCCGCCGGCAGCGGGGCCGCTGGTCAAGATCGTAGGCGGTCGGGTCGGCATCTGCCGCGGTCGGGACTCGTAGTCGGCCGGGGCCGGCGAGGGACCGTAATAGACCGTGCGTGGCGGCGCAACGGGCTTGGGCGGCGCGGGCGGTGGCGTGGCTTGCCGGGCGCCGCCGGGACGCTGCGAACGCCCCTCGGGACGCAACGAAGGCGATCGCTGGGTCGAAGCGGAGCTAGCGGCACGCGGAGCAGCGGGCGCAGGCGCGGGCTTGGGCGCGGGAGCGGGCGCCGGGGCGGGCGCGGCGGCCGCCGGCTTCGGCGTGGACAGAAGTCCGGGCGTCGGCGCCGTGGCGGGCGCGACCGTCGGAATCGCCACCGCTGCCGGCGGAGGGGTGACAGGCGCGGGAGCCACCGCCGGAGCGGTCGTCA
>JACPRK010000201.1 GCA_016190005.1 Candidatus Wallbacteria bacterium
CCTTCGGGCAGATCCTCGACCCGGATGCCCACGTGAAGAAGAAGTACCTGGTTCGAGGCATCCCCTGCGCCGTCGTCATCGACAAACAGGGCGTCGTCAAGAGCGTCCACATCGGCGACGCCGCCGACCTCGAGCAGAAGCTGGGCGGCCAGGTCGCCAGCCTCCTCTGAGCCGGCTCCTCGGGCCCCTCGCCTGCTTTCGGTTCCTCCGGACTGGATGCGAGACTCTCGCCCACCCGAACCCCGCAAACCAAAGGGGGTTCAGGGGGCCTTTGGCCCCTTGACGGGAGCGTTAGGGCAGGGCCCTCACTCGGAATCAGTACCACCAGGGTCCCCCCTACCCGTCCGCGGAGTTCTGCCCCCCGCTAGACGATCGCCCGATCCGACCGCATAATTCTGCGGACTTCGACGCGACCGTGTCATGACGGGGCAGGCCATGAACAGAGCACACCGGGCCCTCCACATTCTTCTGGCGCTGGGAGCGCTGGCGGCGGCCTGCGAGGCGCAGGGACTCTCACGGGTGACGATCAGCGCGCCCGTGGGCACCTCTCAGGCGCCCTTCCGCACCAGTTTCTCGCAGCTGGCGATTGCCTTCGGTCATGACGGCGGCGCGACCGGGCTCTTCATCAGCCAGAGCGCCGGCGCAGACGTCAACGCCAGCAACTTTCTCGTCAACGAGGCCAGCGGCAACGTCGGCGCCTTCTTCACGTCGCCCGGGCTCAAGAGCGTGTCGGTGCGCGTCACGGCCTCTCCGACCGGGCCGACGGCCGTCTCGCAGCCGACGTTCATCGCCTTCGACAATGTCCCTCCCGTCGTCACCCTCACGCAGATTCGCATCGACCCGCGCCTGTCGTTCGAGCCGTTTCAGCCGGGGAAGACCTACTTCACCTCGGCAGACGCCATCGATTTGCGCGGAGTGGTGGCTGACGGACCGTTCGGGACGCCTGCCGACCAGATCCGCTTGACGGCCCAGGCCGCGCCGGGCGCGGTGGCGACGGGCCGCATAGAAGCGTCGGGGCAGTTCGAAGTGACAGTCTCCCTGGCCGGATTGCCGGAAGGGCCCGGCCAGATCTCCATCAGCGCCGCGGACAAGATGTCGGACGCGTCGCGTCCCAACGTCGGCAAGGGGCCGGCAGTTAGGCTCGGCGAGTGAGCTACAGGAGGCACGCGATGCCCACACGCACGGCGACGGCGGTCTTTCTGGCCGCGGCACTGGGGAGCGCGGGTCTCGCGGCGGCGCCGCTCTTGGACCACCAGCGCCAGGGGATGTTCGACATTCTCTTCGAGGAGGCACCGGCGGCGGCGCTGCCGCTGGTGGACGTTCCCATCGGCCGCGACACGACTCCCCCTCGCGTGATTGGCCTCTCGGTCGTGACCTTCCCGGACGACCCGGCCCGGCGCCGGGTGTCGGAAGCCGGCAACGTCTTCGTCGGGCTCGGCACGCTCGAGCTGCGGCTCACAGCGAGCGAGCCGATGGCCGCAGCGCCCAAGCTCGTGCTGCGCCAGCCGGGCGGCTTCGTCCAGGAAGCCGCGCTTACCGACGCCTCGGCCAATCCGCTCTTCGTCTACCGCGTGTTTCCAGTGCCGTCACCGGAGGCAAACGGTCCAGCGGCTCTGATCGCGTCCGGAGAGTTCGACGGCCGCGCCCCGGACTTCGGTTACGACCGAGCCAACAACCCACTTGTTGTCTTCACGGTCGAGCGCGCCGTCATCGTCGATACGCTGCCGCCCGGCTTGCGGCGGGTCGATGTCACTGTTCCGGGCAATTTTCGCTCCATCCCGGCCGAAAACCAGGTACTCCCGGCTTCGGGATTCCCGCGCGAGATCATGGCCTTCGTGGCCGACTACAACCGGCCCGACGACGGCACTTTCGCCGGTCCGAACGTGGCTACTGACGCCGCCAGCGGCGTCGATTTCGAGCGCGCCGGTGAGCAGGTCGCCATCCGCGTGCTCGACCCCCGCGGACGCAGGCTGCCCGGCACGGTTGTGGCCCGTCCCCCGGCGGTGCTGCTGCTCTTGCCCGACCCCTACGATCCGCGCGCCGGGGTGTTCACCGATACCGACGGCGACGGCCGCGCCGACCCGCTCGAGGGCACCTATCGCATCGAGACTGATCTGGTCGACCGCGCGGGCAATCGCACTACGGCCAGTCTTTCGCTCTTGCTCGATTCGACGCCCCTGGGCCGAACGGCGTTGCAGGTGTCGATTCAGCCCGTCTTCAGCGAGCCGTTTCCGAATCCAGGCAACCCCATCCCGGAGACCGGTGCCGCGGTGCGTCGGCTGGAAAGGGTCGAGGTCGCGAGTTCCGATCCCGATTTCGACGTTGCGCGCTCGACGGCGCGGTTGCTCTCCCGACTGGGCGGGCCCAACGGCGTTCCACGCGAGATGCGCGTGACGCTCGAGCGGCGGGACGGGAGGATCATTCTATCGGTCAGCCGCGACCAGGACGGCGACGGCCGCGACGACTTCGAGAACCCGCCCCCGGGCGAGTTCCTGCCGCCCGGCGTGCCCGATCCGCGCCTGGGCCGCAACGACGGGACCTACATCGTCGAGGTGAAGGCCTTCGATCGGGCAGGCAACGTCAGCATGGTAACGCGGGAGCTCGTCCTCGATACCACTCCACCGCGCGGCGAAGCGAGCTTCCCGGCCACGATGGCCAAGGTGCGCGGGCCGCTGCGAATCGTCGACGCCTTCGTGGAGGATCCCGTCGCCGCCAGCGGCAACCCGGGCGCCGGCATCCGGCTCGACGCCGCCAGCATCCGGCTCGACTTCCAGGGCAACCCGGTCCGTCCCGCCGGCCCCGTGCGCGGCATCGCCTTCGTCCACACGCCAAACCCGGACGACCCGACTCGCCCCGATTTCAATCCGGCGGACAAGCGCCACAAGATCCTGCTCGAGATCCTCGACCCGGCAGGACACCCCGTCTCGCTGCCGACCGACGGGACCGCCGACGGCGTCTACGTGTTGAACGTGCGCGCCGTCGACCGTGCCGGAAACTCCGCCTCGTTCATCACCAGCTTCGAGTACACGCAAACCGCTACCTCCACCTTGACGCAGCCGCTCCCGCTGAGGAACTCGCCATGACGCACTCCCCCAAGTCGCCTTCCGGAATCACCGCCGGCTCCCCGCGCCGCCGCGCCCGGGCGCTGGCGACTGCGCTGGCCCTGGCGGGGGCGCTCGCGTCCGCCGCTCCCGGGGCCGACGAGACCTTCACCTCCCGGGTCCTGAGCGACCCGCCCGACGCCATCGTGCAGCTGGCCTACCGGGGCAGCCTTTCCTTCCGAGCCCAGCCGGTGGCCGTGGTCGACACCGGCACGGACCTGGGGAGGCTTCGCGTGCCGATGCGCCCCAACGACCGAGGCTTCTGGGAGGCCGAGACGTTCTTCAACCGCGAGGGTGTCTACAAGGTCGGCTTCGAGGGCGACGACCGCATCAAGGGCACGCGGCTGCGCGACGACAACGACGGTAAGCTCTACGAGCTGGAGGTGACGAATCCCTCCACGCGAGAGGCCCGGGAGCGCCACCTGACCCGGACTGCGCTGGCGCAGATCCAGTTCTCCCAGCCCCAGTTCCGCAAGGCCGACATCTTTTTCAACGGCCGCCAGCCCGCAGGCGCTCGCGTGGCCGTGGTGCGCTCCGAGGACGGTCAGAAGGTTTGGCGCGTGCAGGTCGACAACACCGGCGCCCGCAAGGTGCGGATTCTCGAGCGGGTGCGGTAGCGCACGGCGAAGCCGTCGCGCGCGGCGGTTCGGTGCTCAGGCGCGGCCGGGCGCTGGGCTGTCGGCCGCTGGGAGCACGAACTGGAACCGGCTCCCCTCGCCCCTGGAGGAATCTGCCCAGATGTGGCCCCCGTGGGCTTCGACGATGCGTTTGCAGATGGCCAGTCCGACACCCGCGCCCGGGCGCGTGGCCTCGCTACCCCGGCCGAAGAGCCGGAAGATCTCCGACTGCTGCGCGGTGTCGAACCCCAGGCCGTTGTCGGCGATTTCGAATCTCCAGCCGTCGGCGTGAGGGCTTGCCGAGACGCGGATCTGCAGGGGACGCTCCCCGCGGAACTTGATGGCATTGTCCAGCAGGTTCTGGAACACCCTGGAGAGCTGGAGCGGGTCGGCCCGGACTGTCGGCAGGGGAGCGGTCTGGACCGCGGCTCCCGAGCTCGCCATGTCGCCCTGGATGGAGTTCAACACGTCGCCGAGCACCGTCCCGGTATCGACCGGCTGCAACTGCAAGGTCCGTCCCGCGCGGGAGTACTGCAGGAGCGCGTCGACGATTAGAAGCGCTCGGGCTGCCACGGCCTGGGCGCGTGCCAGGAGCTCGAGGTCGTCGGTCTGCGCCCGGCCGCCCAGTCCGTCCTGGAGGAGCCGGAGCAGCCCGCCGATCGATCGGAGCGGCGACGAAAGATCGTGCGCCGCCACGACGGCAAACTGCTCGAGGGCTTCGTTGGAGCGCTGGAGCTCCAGCTCCGCGTGCCGGCGGCGTCCCACTTCGCCGCGCAGGTCATCGGCGATGCGAGCCAATCGCGCCTCGTAGCCGAGCGTGTGGAGCACGAATCCGAAGGCCACTCCGTACGCCGCCAGCCGCAGGAAGTGCCATCCCCACCAGGCGAAGTCCCAAGGGCGCGAGGCGCCGAACATCAGCGCTGCCGAGCCGAAAAGCAGGCAATGCACCACGAACAGCAGGTCGTTCTCGTTGCCGGTGCGCCAAAAGCTCGAGATCAGCCTCAAAGCTGCGGACACGAGGAGAACTCCCGCGAGGGTGTTGGACACACGGGCTACTGGGGCGAAGCCTTCGCCGACGGTCATCTCCGGCGACAGCGAGAATAGCAGGATGGTCAGCCCCGCTCCCGTCGTCGTCGCCGCGATGGCGGCCGGTCCGGGACAGCGCTCCCGCCACGCGGGCGGCAGCCAGATCGTCGCGAAAAGCAGGGAGCCCGAGAGCGTCGCCAGCGTGTGTAGCCAGACGAAGACGTCGCCGGGCGAGGCGCACGCGTGCAGCCCGTCCAGGATGCCCATCGAGGCCAGCGCGGAGGCGATGCAGAGATTGAAGCTGGTGCCCTGGTGTTGCGCCTGTAGCCGCAGGAGCAACGCCGCGATGCAGAGCGCGAAGAAGGCGCCTGTGGCCTCCACCACCGAGTGGACCGGAACCTGCTGCCATCTCCAGGATTCCAGGACAGAGCGCCCGAGGATCACGAACCCTGCGTGTGCCACGAGGCTTGCGACGACGATACCGGCAAGCAGACGGTGGCTGACCAGACTTCCGTGCTCCGCGGAGCTCGCCGTCTGCGGCAGCTTCTGTGAGTGGTTCTTCTCCAAGTGCGGCTCCGTGCGCTCGGCGGGGAGCGGCTCGAGGACTTACCTCGGCTTCAGCATGCTCCAATCTGGCCGAATCTGCCATGGGGGCCCGTTGCTGCGGCTCGGGCTGTCTTCCGGCGGTGCCGGTGTTAGGATCGCCGCATGGCGCTTACGGAGCTGGTCAGGCTCAAGCTCGATACGTCCCGCCGGTTCCGCAAGGCCGGGAACTTCCGCGCGGCGGAGAACGAGCTCAACGAGGCGCTGGCCGTCTACCCGGAGCACGTCGTACTGCTGGAGGCGCTGGGGCAGCTCTACCTTGCCGCGGGGCGTGTGAGCGAGGCCGAGCGGCTAGCCGAGGAGCTCTACCAGCGCCATCCCGGCAGCGCCGGGCCGATCAAGCTGCGCGGCGAGGTGCTCCTGCGACAGGGGCGGCCGAAGGAGGCGCTCGAGATGTTCCTGGAGGCCGACCGCCAGACGCCGTCGGCCTACGTCCGCTCGCTGGTGCTGAAGGCCCTGGTGCGAGCGCGCGAGTACGCCGAGGCGGTGCGCGTGGGCGAGAGCTCGCTCGGGCTTTACCCGGACAATCCGTATGTCCTAGGCAGCCTCGAACTGGCCTACGCCGAATCCGGACAGCCCGAGAGAGCCGCGGAGGTGTGCGAGAAGTTGCTGGCCCTGAGGCCGCAGGACCCGTATGCCGTGCGGGAGCTCATCAAGAACCGGCTGGCTTCGCTCCCCGCCGACGAGGCGCTGGCGGAGCTCAAGTCGGTGCTCCGAGTCCCGACCTACCAGCGCAATCCGCAGATCCAGCAGCTGGCGGCCGAGACCTTCTTCAAGTCGGGCGAATACCTGGAGGCCGCCGCGGCCTACCGGGCCGCGATGGAGCTGGCCCCGGGCGATCGCCATTGCCTGCAGCAGCTCGGGTTCAGCCTCTACCGGGCGGGCCGCTACGAGGAGGCGATCGGCGTCCTGGAGCCGTTCTTTCAGGATGACCCTCTGAACGTCTACGTTCGGGGAGCGCTCGTGAAGTGCTACCAGATGGCCGGGCAGCCCGCGGAGCTGGCCAGTGCCTTCGACCGCGCGATCGCGGCGCACCCAAGCGCCCGGCAGCTCTACGGCATCCGCAAGAAGGCGCTCAAGGCGCTGGGGGGGGAGTAGGGCATGGCGGGCTCGGGCGCAGCGGGGACGAAAGCACCGGGGACTGTCGGCGAGCTCGTCAGTGTTCCTCGGGTCCGCACGGTCGTGCAGCTGGCCGACAGGCGCGACCCCGGGTTGCGCGACGAGATTCTCGATACGTTCGTCCTGACGGGGGAGACGCAGTTCAATCTGGCGGCGATCCTCTCGTCTCTCGGGTCGGGGAAGGGAAGAGGGTTCTTTCTCCAGGGCAGCTTCGGGAGTGGCAAGTCGCACTTCCTGGCGGTCCTGGGATTCCTGATCGAGAACCCGGAGGCCTGGCGGCACTTGAAGGTCGAGGGGACGCCGCTGGCGGCGGTTTCGCTCGCGGTGGCGGGGCGGCGCTATCTACCGGTGGCGGTGTCGCTGGTGGAGCACGGGGCCCGGGAGCGGCTGGAGGAGATCGTCCTGGACGCGCTGGCGCAGGAGCTGGCGACGCGCGGGCTGGCGCCGCCGTCCTCGCCCAGGTTTCCGGCGGAGTACACCGCGGTGCTCGAGGAGAAGCACGGCGCGGAGCTCGGGAAGTTTGCGGCCGGGGAGGGAATGGAAAGCGACCCGGCCGCTCTTTTCACTCCAGGGCATGAGGAGAGGCTCGAGCGCTTCCTGCAGTCGGTCGACTTTCCGTTCCGGATGCGTTACGACCGGCGCGAGACGTTCGAGGCGCTGGCGCCCGGCCTGGCCGCCGCGGGTTTTGCCGGGGCGGTGGTGCTGATCGACGAGCTATCGGAGTACCTGCGCTCCAAGACCGACGCGCGCGGCTTCAACGAGGAGATCCGGTTCCTGCAGGTCCTGGGCGAGTTCGGCGAGAAAAACCCGCTCTGGGTGGTCGCAACGCTGCAGGAGCGAATCGAGGACACCGGCGAGATCACGCAGTCGGCGTTCAACAAGATCAAGGACCGCTACCCGGGGCGACTGGCGCTGACGGGCAAGCACCTGGAGGACCTGATCGCCCGGCGGCTCTTGCCGAAGAAGCCGGGAGCCGCCGGGCGGTTGGCCCAGATCCACAAGCTGCACGCGCGGGCCTTCAGCGGCTTCGACCCCGGCGTGGAGCGATTCGAGTCGCTCTACCCGGTGCATCCAGCCACTCTCTTCATGCTGGAGGAGCTGAAGGCGCTCTTCAGCCAGCATCGAGGCGTCGTCGACTTCATCTCGGCGCGGGTCGGTGGCGACGCCTCGCGCTCCATCCCGGGCATCCTCCAGGAAAGGGACACCACACTCCTGACGCCGGACGGCATCTTCGACCACTTCCAGGCCCGCATCAAGGAGATGGTCGAGACCAACCCGTTCCTGGAGATCGTCTACCGCTACTTCGAGGTCGAAACACCCAGACTGCTGCCGGAGCTGGCCGAACAGGCGATGGCGCTCAAGCTGGTGAAGCTGGTCATTCTGGGCGCCATCAGCCCGATCCGCCGGGACTTCTCGGTGGCCGAGCTGGCCGAGATGGCGCTCTCGCCCGTCACGTCGCTGGCCGCCGAGCCGAACTACCAGTACGTGGCCGACCTGATGGAGAAGCTCCGCGTCTCGGGCGCCTACCTGGCCGTGGAGAAGCGCGAGGGCGCCTTCAAGGACGTCTACCGCATCGACCTGGAGGCCGACGTCAACCTGGTCATACGCCGCCGGGCGGCGTACATCCGTTCGACGCTCTTCCCGGACGACCACCGGCTTTTCTCGCGGTTGCTCTCCTTCGTGGAGCCGCCGCACCTGCCGCTGGCTTCGCTCTCCTCGGCCACGCGCCGGCGGGTGCAGGCGATGTGGCAGCATACGCGCCGCGAGGGCTTTCTCCTCTTCGTGCCTTCCGAGGAGCTGACGTTAGACAAGCTCGCGGCAATCGAGCAGGAGCTCGCGACGGGTGAGGCGGACTTCGTGTTCGTCATCTCGCCTCCGGGCTGCGCGTGCCGGCCCCCGGCCAGCGGCTCGATAGCGCTCTGGGAGCCGGCGCCGGTCGGCCGGGCTGACCGCGAGGAGCTGGCGACGATCCTCGCCAAGCAGCTTCTGGCCGACGAGCTGGCCGAGCAGCGCGACACCCTCTCGGAGCGCGTCAAGAAGCAACTCGAGCTTGAGCTCGCCAACGATCGACGGCGGGTCCGCGAGATCTTCGAGCGCGTCTACTTCACCGGGCGGATCCATTTCCCCGGGGGCAAGTCCGCCGAACCTGCGCGCTGGGGCTACATCCCACTGGAGCAGACCACGGAGCGCGCCGCCGCCGCCGTGCTCGAGCAGCGCTATCCGGGGCACCTGGCCATCGCGCCATTGGCGTCCCCCTTCATGCGCGACCGCGAGGCCGACCTGGTCGACGGGTTCTTCAGGCCCGGGGCGATCGACCTGGCGCAACCCGGGGCGCGGACTCTACAAGTCCTGCTCGAGGGCTACCTGCGGCCCCTGGCGCTGCTAAAGAAGACGCATACGACCCTTTCACTCTCGGTCGATGCGCGGCGCTCCGAGCCGCTTCGGCGGCTACTGGAGATGGTCCCGGAAGGCACCCGCGCGGAGCTGCCTCTGGTCCTGCGGGCGCTTCGCAAGGGACCGCTGGGGATGGGCCGCGAGCAGACCAAGATGCTGCTCTGGGCGGCGGTCTTCTCGGGCCAGGTGAGCCTCTACGCGGACGGGAAGCGGCTGGCGGTCGACCGGCTCTCGCCCCAGGCCATCGAGCGCGCAACCGAGCTGGCGCGCGGCGACCTGGTCGGTCCAGGGGCGCGGGGAGCGCTCGCGGAGGTGCCGTTTCTGTCCGTCGTCCGCAAGGCCGGCGAGCAGTTCAACGTCGGAGTCCAGCAGTCGGCCTGGGACGAGCTGGTGGCCTACAAGCGCCAGGCCGCCGACCGGGCGGCGAACCTGGCGGCGGGTCTGGACAAGGCGCTCTCGCTGCCGTCGCTGGCCCAGCTCGGGTTGGCGCGCGCGCGCGACGACCTGGCGGCCTGGGGGGCGATGCTGGACGAGGTGGCCGTCAGTTACGCCGCCCGCGAGGGGCTCGAGCGGTTCGCGACCTTCTGGGCGATGACGCCCGGGCTGAGGAAGTCACTCGAGCGCGTCGAGCGGCTGACTGCCTTCCTTGCGGGCGGCCCCGAGCGCTACGTGGCGATAGCCGCGTACGCGCGCCATCCGGGTCTCGCCCTCGGCGATGCGCCCGACCACGCCGCCGCGGCGGACGCGTTACAGGCCGTCCGCGGGCTGCTCACCGATCCCGAGCTTCCCTTTCGCGAGGGCGCTATCGACGAGCTGACGGGGGCTTTCGAGCGGCTGCTGGCGGCCTACGGACCGCTCTACGCATCCCATCACGAACGCCAGCACGGCGCAGGGCGCTTCGAACCATTCCGGCGTCTGAAGGCAGGCCGGGAGTACGCGCTCCTGTCGCGGCTGGCCTCGGGGCTGGGGGAGGGTGTCTGCGACGAGTTTCCTCGATTGCAGCGAACCTTGGCACAGGTGCTGGGCCGTGCCTGCCCGGGGTTCGACCCTGTGGCGCTGCGGATGACGCCGGTCTGCCGTTGCGGGCTGACGCTGGCGGGAGAGCTGGAGCTGCCGGACGTATCGGCGCTGGCGGGGGCGCTGGAAGCGGGCGTCGCGGACAGCCTGCGAACACTCCTTTCGGGGCGGATGCGCGAAGCCATCACGGCCGCGGCTTCAGGCCTGCGCGACGCACGCCGGACCGAGCAGGCCGAGGCGCTCGAGCGGTTCCTGGCGCTGGACCCGGTGGGGGAGGAGGTGGTCGCACGTCTGGAGGAGTTGCTTGAGAGCGGTGCCGGCAGGCTCTTGCGCGAGGCACTGGCCGGGCGAATGACCGCCGTGGAGCGGGACCTGGACGAGCTGGTCGAGGCGCTGGTCGACCGCAGCTTCGAGCCGCAGGACCTGGCCGCGGCGATCGGCCGCTGGATCGGGGACGTGCCGCCCGGCGGCTGGGTCCGGGTGAGATCGGGTCGCGCGGGCAAGCAGGAGGGGCTGGTGGCCGTCGTCGAGGAGGCCTATCCGGACCTCCTGAGCGAGCTCAGGGCGCTGGGA
Organism: Candidatus Wallbacteria bacterium; assembly: GCA_016190005.1. GTDB lineage: Bacteria > Muiribacteriota > UBA6191 > JACPRK01 > JACPRK01 > JACPRK01. Next base: position 10,451 of record JACPRK010000201.1, read on the forward strand.
GAAGAGCGGTTCGTCGAGGCCATCTTCACGGCACGGTGGCTGGCGAAGGCGGGCCTGGCGGATTCGTTTCTCGAGGAGTCGATGGAGCGCCCGGGTCTAGCGAGTCATGCGGCCGGCTTGCGCGACCTCGCCGCGCACTTGCTCGAGCGGCATCCGGAGCTTACAGCCGGACTGCGTGAGTCGCTGGAAGTGAGGCTGGTGGCCGACGGCACGGCCCAACGGTTGGCCGCTGCGGCGCTCTCGGGACGGGACAGGGCGGGCCTGCGGGAGCTGGTGGCCGCCGACGACGTGTTCGAGTTCGCGCGCCGCCGCGCCGTCGAAGTCTACGCGGCGCACGTCTCCGAGGAGTCGCAGCCGGAGCTCGTGCGGCAGGCCGAAGATGGGTCCTCCGACCCGTTCCGCGCGGCGCTGTCGTCGGCGGCAACCCTGGAGCTTGCAGCCCGCGCCTGTGAAAAGGCCGCAGGACACCCGCTCGACTTCGGCGCCTGGGAGACGCTCCACCGCGAGGCGCTCGCGGGCGCGCAGCTGGCGCTGCTTTCGGCCCGGGCCGCGCTGGCCGCCGTGGGGGCCGAGGCGACGCTCCCCGAGGCGCGCCTGAGGACGGCCGTTCGCAAGCTGGAGAGTGACTTCGCCGAATTCTACGGCGCCAGCCGCGGTCTCCTGGCCGAGCCCGCAAGCGGCGGCCCGCTCACGCCTGCTGACCTGGCGCCTGTCGTCTTTCCGAAGTTCGCCAAGCGACTGTCGGCCGCCGGCGTCGCCTGCGTCGTCGTCGACGCCATGCGTCAAGACTTCTACGAGCATCTGAGACGAGAAGTGCTGCCGCTGGCGCAGGGCACCTTCCGCCACGTCGACACGCTCACCGCCTGGGCGTTCGCGCCGACGCTCACCGCTAACAACCTCGACGCGCTCCTGACCGGCCGGCGGCCGCCGCTGGCCGCTCCGGCTGGCCAGGCCGAGGCCGAGCCGCCCAGGTTCGGACGCCAGGCACTGGAGGAGTTCGCCGAGAAGAACGGAGTGGCCGTGGTGAAGTACAACGCGCTCGACGACCGCGTCCACGCCACCGGCGAGGATCTGCGCACGCTCTACCGGGAAGCCGCAATGGCGCTGGCCCCCGCGCTTCTGCCGTTCCTGGACCGGCTTCCCCCGCGAACCCTGGTCGTCTTCACCGCCGATCACGGCTTCCGTGAGCGGCCCGACTTCCTCGACCGCTCCGATGCCTCCCGATACACTCACGGCGGCGTCAGCCCCTTCGAGGTGCTCATCCCCGTCGGGCTGTTCCTGAAGGTCTAGCGAGCAGGAGGCTGTCGCGCTGGGGGCCTGCCTTGCGTGACACACTGCCGAGGTATACTCGGCTGCGGGAGGAGGTACAGCTGATATGGCCAAGGCAGAACCGAAGTTCTACACATGGGAGCAGTACGCCAAGCTGCCGGAAGACGGCTGCCGCTATGAGGTGCTCGAGGGCTATCTCGTCCGAGAGCCGGCGCCCAGCTTCGGACACCAAAAAGTATCCTGGATTCTAACCTCGATGCTGGAGAGCTGGCGCCAGCGTACGGGCGACAGGGGTGAGTTCGCGCACGCGCCCGCGGATGTGGAGCTGGGTAAGTACGCCATCGTCCAGCCTGATCTCCTCTACGTCAGCGCGGAGCGGGCCCCGCAACTGATCTCGGGGCACGTCCGAGGCGCGCCCGACCTGGTCGTCGAGATTTACAACCGGGCCGCCGCGGCACGGGACACGGTGACCAAGCTCCAGATGTACGCCAAGTACGGCATCCGTGAGTACTGGCTCATCGACCTAGAGCAGAAGTCGGTGATGATGCTGGAGCTCTCCGACGGCATCTACCGTGCGTTCGCGCAGGGCGAAGGCGAGGACGTCCTGGAATCGCGCGTGCTGCCGGGCTTCACGCTGACGCCTGCCCGCATCTTCTAGGGGCCTCCTCGAGCGGCGGCCCGGCGCGGCGCCGTGCTATCATCGAGGGCCGCCATGACAGGGATCTACCTGGATCACAACGCGTCGACGCCGATGGCCCCCGAGGTGCTCGAGGCGATGCTGCCGTACCTTTCGGACCGGTGGGGGAATGCCTCGTCCATCCATGCGTGGGGCCGGGCGCTGAAGAAGGCGGTCGAGGATGCGCGGGAGGCGGTCGCCTGCTTGATCGGGGCGCGGCCCAGGGGGCTCGTTTTCACTTCCGGTGGCACCGAAGCGAACAACCTGGCGATCCTGGGAGCGGCGCGCGCGCACCGCGGAGAGCGTCGAAAGATCGTGACGACTTCGCTCGAACACGCCTCGGTGGCGGCGCCTTGCAAGGCCCTGGCGAAGGCGGGGTTCGAGGTCGTTTTCGTGCCGCCGGGCGCCGATGGTTGTGTCGCCGCGGAGGCGATCGAGGCCGTCCTGGACGAGCGGACGCTGCTGGTGAGCGTGATGCTGGCGAACAACGAGACGGGCGCCGTGCAGCCGGTGACGCGGATTGCGCGCGCGGCCCGGGAGCGCGGAGCGCTGGTCCTCACGGACGCCGTGCAGTGCCCAGGGAAGATGGCGATCGCGGTCGACGAGCTCGGGGTCGACTTCCTGGGGATCGGGGGGCACAAGTTCAACGGGCCCCACGGCGTCGGGGCACTCTGGATGCGCGAGGGCACGACCGTGGAGAAGCTGCTGCACGGGGCGGATCACGAGCGCGGTCTGAGACCCGGTACAGCGAACGCCCCCGGCATCGTCGGGCTGGGCGCGGCGGCCCGCCTCGTGACGGCGCGAGGCGACGGCCCGACGCGTCGGCTGGCGGCGCTGACCGAGCGGCTGGAACGGCAGGCGCTCAGGTCGATTCCCGATTCGTTTGCGAGCTCGCCGCCCTTCGAGCGCCGGCTTCCCAATACCTCGAACCTCGGCTTCAGGGGCGTGGAAGGGGAGTCGCTTCTGCTGGCGCTCGACATGGAGGAAATCGCGATCTCGACGGGCAGCGCCTGCCATAGCGGTGGGGTCGATCCGTCGCCGGTGCTGCTGGCGATGGGGCTGACGCGTCCGGATGCTCTCTCGAGCATTCGCGTCTCGCTGGGCCACTCGACGACAGACGACGAGGTCGACCGCTTCCTCGAGACGCTGGCGCGCGTGGTCGCCGGGCAGCGCGCCGGCGGGGCCGCGGGGGACTGACGCGACCATGACGCGCGAGCGGGTGGTCGTCGCGATGAGCGGCGGCGTCGACAGCTCCGTCGCGGCGGCGCTGCTGCAGCGGCAGGGCTACGACGTCATCGGGATGACGATGAAGACGTGGGCATCGCGGGAAGCTGCTTCGCCGGCGCAGCGGAGCTGCTGCTCCGTGGACGACATGGGTGACGCCCGGCGCGTGGCGGACCGGCTAGGGATTCCGTTTTACGTGATCAACCTGGCGGGTGAGTTCGAGACGCAGGTGATCGCAAACTTCGTCGACGAGTACCTGGCCGGGCGCACGCCGAACCCGTGCCTGATCTGCAACAGCAAGCTGAAGTTCGGGAGGCTGCTGGACAAGGCGCGCGCCGTCGGCGCTTCGCGTGTGGCGACGGGCCATTACGCGCGGGTTGGTGTGAACGCGCGGACGGGTCGCCACGCAATCTTTCGGGCGGCCGATCCGGCCAAGGATCAGTCGTACACGCTCTACGGCCTGGAGCAGCAGCAGCTGGCTGCCGCGCTTCTCCCGCTGGCCGAGCTCGACAAGGACGCCACGCGCGAGCTGGCGCGGGAGCTGGGCCTGGCCGTGAGCGAGAAGCCCGACAGTCAGGACATCTGCTTCGTGGCGAAGGATTACCGCGAATTCTTGCGGGGACGGGCCGGCGACCGAGTGGCTCCCGGAGAGCTGGTCGGCGTCGACGGTGCCCGGCTAGGCGCCCACGAGGGCGCTGCCTTCTACACCGTCGGACAGCGGCGCGGCCTGGGAGTATCGGGCGGAGAGCGCCAGTACGTGGTGAGCGTCGACGCTGCCGCGAATCGTGTGGTGCTGGGCAGTCGTGACGCACTGCTGACGCGGCGGCTTCTTGTTGGCGCCGTGAACTGGGTGGGGATCGAGAGGCCCGGGCAGCCGGTCGAGTGTCTCGTGCAGGTGCGATACGGCAATCGGACGTTCGAGGCGACAGTGGAGTCGACGGGCGAGCGGACGGCTCGCGTGGAGCTGGCCTCGCCCCAGCTGGCGACGGCCCCGGGTCAATCCGCGGTATTCTATGACGAGACCGGGATGGTGCTGGGCGGCGGCCTGATCGAGGAGTGCGTCCGGCAAGCCCAGGACCGACGGGCGCCCGAGGCGCCGTGAGGAGTGGCGAATGAGCGGGAAAGTCTCGACGGGCCGTGTTCTTCGCGTCGGTTCGGCGCTTCTGGCGGCGCTCCTCTGCTGGGGGGCCGATCCGGCCTGGGCGGCGCGCTCGCCGCTCTCGGCGCCAGGTTCGGCCGGTGCGACGGGGGTGGCGACGGCGGCCGCTCCGGACGCGGCGGCGCTGGTGAAGCGGGCGATAGCGACATTGGACGGCGCCCAGAGCTACCACGCCGAGACGCGCGCGGCCGTCGAGGTCACGATGCCCGGGCAGCAGGGCAAGCCTCAGCGGATGGAACGGACGATTTCAGTCCGATTTGCCAAGCCGCTGAAGATGGCCATCGAGAGCGACCTGGTGCGCGTGGTCAGCGACGGAGTCTCCATCTGGACCGTCATCAAGCCGATCCAGCAGTTCCGCCAGATGCCGGCGCCGAAGGTCGAGGGCGGCAAGACGGACCTTCTCGGGTGGTTTCAGGCCATGGTGCCGGGCGCCTCCGTCCCGAAGAGCGTGGCCGCCTCGCTCTCCGACTGGCAGGCCCAGCTTACGCGGATTGTGGAGCTCGGACCCGTGCGGGCCGAGCCGCTGGCGGGCAGGCCGGGCTGGCGACTGACCGGACGGATCGTGCCCCCGGTCTCGATGGGAGTGGAGCCGATCGAGTTTGGCGCCTGGTTCCGAGAGTCCGACGGAGTTCCACGGTCGCTGGAGCTCAAGGCCCGCCCGCCGGCCCGGGGCGGTCCGATGGCCGGCCGCGTGCCGCCCGCTACATTCGCAGTGACGTTCGATGTCGATTTCCTGGGGTTGGACGAGCCGATGCCGCCCGAGACCTTCGCCTTCAAGGCGCCCGCGGGGTACTCGAAGGTCGACCGGTTCGTCTTCAACGCACCCAAGGGCAAGCAGCGCGACCTGCTCGGAAAGCCGGCGCCTGATTTCTCCGGCCAGGACATGGACGGCAAGCCGCTGACGCTCAAGTCGCTCGCCGGCCGCGTGGTGGTGCTCGATTTCTGGGCGACCTGGTGTCCTCCCTGCGTGCGCGCGATTCCTCGGGTCCAGGACCTTGCACGCCGGTTCGAGAAGAAGGCTGTCACGGTCATCGGCGTGAACCAAGACCACGACGGCGCCGAGCCGAAGATCCGGCGATTCCTGAAGGAGAAGGGCATTCGCTTCCGCCAGAAGCTGGACCCCCAGGGCGAGATCGGGACCCGCTACGGCGTGACCGCCATCCCATGCACGGTCGTCATCGACCCGCGCGGGCTCGTTCACCACGTCCAGACTGGCTTCAGCGAGGAGTCCGAGGAAGAGCTGGTCCAGATGATCGAATCGCTTCTGAAGACGAAGTGAGTCGCAATGCGGGCCCGGCCGGTCCCGGGCGCTGGACCCGCAGTTCAGCGCCGTGCAAGGCGTTGTCCCCTACAGCCCTTCCAGCGCCTTGAGGAATCGCCCGGCTTCGTGGTCGGGAACGGTCATCTGGCAGAGGATGCGGCGGCGTTCGGCGAGGGTGCGGGGAAAATCGGCCAGCGCGCGGGCGTAGCCGGCCAGGTGATGCAGCGGTGAGAGCGGCTCCTGGCGGCTGGGGAGCATGCGCTCCAGCAGGCGCATCACCACGTGCAGCGCTTCCTTCTTGAGGAAGACGCGAGGGTAGTTCTTCAGGACGAGCTCCAGGGCGTTGCGCGCTGCCAGCGCCGGGGCGGCGGAGAGAGGTCCGGCCGGCGCGAGGGCGCGGGCTTCGAGCACGGAGGCCGAGGCATAGCCCCAGAGCTGAGCACGCATGAGGAGGTCCGTGGTCCAGGTCTCCGGCCCGAAACCGGGATCGAGTCCTCCCAGCTCCCGGAAGGCGGTCTTGCGCAGGAAGACGCAGCTGGCGGCGGCCTGGCGCGGCAGGGCGAAGTGGACGTCCGGCGCGCGCTCCATGGCGCGGTACATCGTGAAGAGCAGCTCCCGCGAAGGCGGCATGTTCGGCGGCACCAAGGCGACGTAGCGGCCGTCGGTCAGCTCGAGGGCGGCGTTGACGCACTGCGCCAGAGTCTCGCCCGGCTTGCGCTCCGCGACTTTTAGCCGCGGACCGTCCGCAAAGGCGGTCACGCCGTCGCCGGCCAGCACGACCTGGAAGGGGTAGCCCGTGATCAGCCGGTACTGCCGCGCGTCGAAGCCGGTCCCGTCAAACGGCACCACGACGGAGATCATGATGTTCCCGGCCGTGTGGTAGTCGTGGTTGACGATCTCCTTGCCGAGCCCGTGAGCGCTGATCCTCTCGAGCAGGCGCGCCACGCGGTCGCCACGCGTCTCGGGGGTGCTGCCTGCCTCGTCGACCCAGCTGTCGGCGTTGTCGATGTACTGGATGCCGAACTCCTTCTGGTTCTCGGCGATGTAGGTCCCGGGCATCACCACCAGGCTGGAGACGTTCGTCACTTCGTCGATCCAGGGGGCCGAGTGGTCCAGGAAAGCCAGGGTCTGCTCGAAGTCGTCCTGGGTCTCGCCCGGATAGCCGACGATGATGTTGATGGAGGTACGGATGCCTGCTTCGTGGGTGTCCTTGATGTTCTGGGCCGAGACGCTGGCGGGAGAGAACTTGCCCATCAGCTTGAGCACGCGGTCGCTGCCGCTCTCGGTTCCGTAGCAGAGATTGAGACAGCCGGCGCGGCGCATCTTGGCGAGGATGGCCGGGGTCATCTCCTTGCGGACGATGGCGTAGCTGTCCCAGACGACCGGCAGCTCCGAAGCGATGATCATGTCGCAGAGCTGCTCGAGCTGCTTCATGTTGCCGTTGCAGAGCAGATCGTTGAAGGCGAACTCGCCCGAGCCGTTGGTGCGGAGCTGGAACTTCATCTCTTCGACCACGGCCTGAGCGCCGCGGAAGCGGTAAGGCGCGTTCAGGATGTAGTCGACGCAGAAGCGGCAGTGGCAGACGCAGCCGCGGCTCATCAGCATCGGCAGCCGTCGCGTGGAGTACTTGGCCAGGGGCAGACCCTCGTACGTCGGGAAGGGGAGACGGTCCAACTTCATCTCCGGCTTGCGCGGCGTGTAGGCCGACATGATGATCCCTTCCTTGCGGAACACCACGCCGGGAAGGCCGTCGAGCGGCTGGCCGGCCACCAGGGCGCGCAAGAGCTCGACCAGGGTGTGTTCGCCCTCGCCGATGACGAAGATGTCGGCCTCGTTCTTGTGGAGGTAGCCGAGCTTGTGCTGGGCGAAGCTCTCCGGGCCGCCGAAGATCAGCCGCAGGCCAGGAGCGCGCTCCTTGATACGGCGCGCCAGCCGATTGCCGAAGTCGAGGTTGCGGTAGTTGAGCGAGAAGCCGACCGAGTGCGCGCCGCTGGCCAGGAGCTCGTCGATCCAGCGGTCGATGATGGGAAGCGTCGTCCGGAAGACCCGGTCGCAAGCTTCGGCTGCGGTGACGTCGGGTGGGTTGTTGTCCCAGAGCCGCTCCAGATCCTTGTCGCCGCGAACGGCGTCGAAGCACTCGACGTTCAAGTCGGTCAGGCGGGTCCGGAATCCCGCCGCATTGGCGGCTGCGGCGACGTAGGCCGCGCCGAGCGGCGGCATGCGGACGCCCCAGAAAGGGACCGTGACGATGTAGAGGTCGGTCTTGGTCTCTGGTGCGTCGATCGGCATGGCAAGCGAGCGTCGCTGAATCGGGACAGTTCAGTCCTGATTATGCGGCCAATCGCCGCCGAAAGCAATCGGGGGGCTCGGCAGCCCCCCCCCGGGCTAGACCTTGGCTTCGAGCGCGTCGCAGAGGGTACGCAGGCAGCGGATGCGGGCGAAGAGCTTGTCGTTGGCTTCCACCAGCGTCCAGGGGGCGATATCGGTGCTGCAGCGCTCGATCATCTCGTTGACGGCGGCCTCGTAGGCGTCCCACTTCTTGCGGTTGCGCCAGTCCTCGTCGGTGATTTTGAAGCGCTTGTAGGCGATCTTCTTGCGCTCCTCGAAGCGGCGCAGCTGCTCTTCCTTGGAGATCTGGAGCCAGAACTTGACGACGACGATGCCGCTGGCGGTGAGCTGGGCCTCGAAGTCGTTGATCTCGCTGTAGGCGCGTTTCCAGTCGTCTTCCGTGCAGAAGCCCTCGATGCGCTCGACCATGACGCGGCCGTACCACGAGCGGTCGAAGATCGTGACGCGGCCGGCGCGCGGGATGTGGCGCCAGAAGCGCCATAGGTAGGGGTGCTGGCGCTCCTCGTCGGTCGGCGCCGCGATGGGCGTGACGCGGTAGTTGCGGGCGTCCATTCCGGCGGTGAGCCGGCGGATGTTGCCGCCCTTGCCGGCGGCGTCCCAGCCCTCGTAGACCACGACCGTGCTGACGCCCTTCTGCCAGGCCTTTCGCGCCAGCTGGTTCAGGCGGCCCTGGTACTTCTCGAGCTTCTTCTCGTATTCCTTTTTCGAGTACTTCTGGGTCAGGTCGATGCTGCCGAGGACTGTGAGGCCCTGCTTGGGATTTGCGGGCGGAACCGTGGCAGCCGGCTCGGGCTTGGGGCGTGCCTTGCCCAGTCGACCCTTGAGGCTGTCGAGCAGGAGCTTGGCGACGGCGTTCTGCCGGTAGCGCCAGTCCTCGCCTTCGACCACGGTCCACGGGGCGTGCGCCACGCTCGTGGCCCTCAGCGCCGCTTCGCTCACGCGGATGAACTCGTCGTAGCGCTCCAGGTTCGACCAGTCGCGCTTGGTTACGCGCCAGCGGGTTCTCGGGTCGGACTCGAGCTCGGTGAAGCGCTTCTTCTGGGCCTTCCGCGACAGGTGCAGCCAGACTTTGATGATGAGCGCACCGTCGTCGGCCAGCATCTTCTCGTAGGAGCGGATCTCCTGGATGCGCCGTTCGAGGGCACCGCGTTTCATCTCGCCGAGCGCTCCGCCGACGATGGCGTCGGTGTACCAGCTGCCGTAGAAGATCCCGATCTTGCCGCGCGGCGGAAGCGCCCGCCAGAAGCGCCAGAAATACGGACGCTCGCGCTCCTCGTCGGAGGGCTCGCCGAAGCTGTTCACCTCGATGTGGCGTGGGTCCATCCACTCGAGCAGCATGTTGACCGTCTCGCCTTTACCGGCGGCGTCCACTCCGCCAACGAGCAGGATCACCGGGAACTTCGCCTTCGCCAGCTCCATCTGCGTCTCGAGCATCTCGTTGCGCAGAACGGGCTCGTCGGCGTCGTACTCTTCCTTGGACAGCTTGCGTCCCAACTCGGCGGCTGCGAACACGGCGTCTCCCTGTCCGGCGGACGGCTGGTGGTCCTGGCTTCCGGTGTTCCCGGAGCCATGGGCGTTATACCACTTCCCCCGGCCGGGATCGGAGGCCGGCCAGGTGCGAAAACGCGTTGGGGACGCGGCCCGGAGCCTGGCCGGAGCGAATGCCCCGATCATGGTGACCCAGGTGGCTAGGGCTTTGTCTCTTCAGGCCCCGGGGCGGGCGGCTCGGTCGCATCCGCGGCCTCGGAATCGGCCTCGGGCGCCGGCTCCGGGTCGGGCAGCTGCTCGGGCTTGAAATAGACGACTGCCAGCGGGGGAAGCGTCAGCTCGGCCGACCAGTCGAAGCCGTGGGAGGAGATGGGCTGCGCAAGGATCTCGCCGCCGTTTCCCACGTTGGAGCCGCCGTAAAAGGCGGAGTCGGTGTTCAGGATCTCGCGGTAGACGCCCCGGTTGGGCAGCCCAATCCGGTACTCCTCGCGGGGGATGGGCGAGAAGTTGGCCGCCACGACGATGTGCTGGCGCTCGGCGGCGTCCCAGCGTGCGAAGGCGACGACGTTCTCGTCGGCGTTGTTGACGTCGATCCACTTGAAGCCTGCGGGGTCGTAGTCGGCCTCCCACATCGGGCTCTCCGCGGTGTAGATGCGGTTGAGATCCCGCAGGAGCGCCTGGACGCCCTGGTGGTACGGGTCTTCGAGCAGGTGCCAGTCGAGCGACGAGTCATGGTTCCACTCGTGCGGCTGCGCGAGCTCGCCGCCCATGAAGAGCAGCTTCTTGCCGGGAAAGCCCCACATGTAGGCATAGAGGCAGCGCAGCGTCGAGAAGCGCTTCCAGCGATCGCCCGGCATCTTCTCTAGCAGCGACTTCTTGAGGTGGACGACCTCGTCGTGGGAGAGCGGCAAGAGGAAGTTCTCGCTGTAGGCGTAGAGCATCCCGAACGTAAGCAGACGGTGGAAGAACTTGCGGAAGATCGGGTCCTTGGAGAAGTACGACAGGTTGTCGTGCATCCACCCCATATTCCACTTGAAGGTGAAACCGAGCCCGCCCAGGTAGACCGGCTTGGTTACCATCGGCCAGGCTGTCGACTCCTCGGCGATCGTCACGGCGCCCGGGAACTGCTTCTGCACAGCCTCGTTGAGCTCCTTCAAGAACTCGATCGCCTCGAGGTTTTCGCGGCCGCCGTGCTTGTTGGGAATCCACTCGCCGGCCTTTCGGCTGTAGTCGAGGTAGAGCATCGAGGCGACGGCGTCCACGCGCAGGCCGTCGACGTGGTACTGCTCCATCCAGAAGAGGGCGTTGTCGATGAGGAAGTTGCGCACCTCGTTGCGGCCGTAGTTGAAGATGAGCGTGCCCCACTCCGGATGCTGGCCCTGGCGCGGGTCCTGGTGCTCATACAAGCAGGTTCCATCGAACCGCATCAAGCCGTGCCAGTCATTGGGGAAATGGCCGGGAACCCAGTCCAGAATGACGCCGAGACCCGCCTGATGGCAGCGGTCCACAAAATACATGAAATCTTCCGGGCTCCCGAAGCGGCTGGTCGGCGCGAAGTAGCCCAGGGTCTGATA
>JACPRK010000202.1 GCA_016190005.1 Candidatus Wallbacteria bacterium
GAAGCAGCTGACGGGACTTCTGGCGAGGACACTCGAGGCGCTCGTGACACGGGCGGAGGAGGAAGCGGCGACGCCGATGCCCGGCTGGACTCACCTGCAGCCGGCTCAGGTGATCGCGCTGGGCCACTATCTGCTGTCGTGCTTCTGGGCACTTTCGCGGGACCTGGAGCGGCTTTCGGAGGCTGCCTCGCGCGCAGGCCGGATGCCGCTCGGCTCGGCGGCGCTGGCGGGGACCACGCTCCACGTCGATCGCGCGCGACTGGCAACCGAGCTCGGCTTCGCGCGTCCCAGCGAGAACAGCCTGGACGCCGTGGGCGATCGCGACCTCGTAAGCGAGGTGAGCTTCGCGCTGGCGCAGACGCTGGTCCACCTCTCGCGCTATGCGGAGGACTGGGTCCTCTGGTGCGGCCCGGCGCTGGGGTTCATGCGGCTGCCCGACAGCCTGGCGACGGGCTCTTCACTCATGCCGCAGAAGAAGAACCCCGATTCGCTCGAGCTCATCCGAGGCAAGGCCGCCGCGGCAATCGGACAGGTTTGCTCCATCCTGTCTCTTCAGAAGGGCCTGCCCACCAGCTACAACAAGGACCTGCAAGAGGACAAAGAAGGTCTTTTCAATCTCCTCGACTCCGCCCGCGCCGTCCTGGAGGTATTCGGCCTGGTCGTACGGGGGTGCGAGTTCGATCGCGACCGCATGCGCGCGGCGCTCACCGACGACCTCTACGCCACCGATCTCGCCGACTTTCTCGTCAAGAAGGGCGTGCCGTTCCGCAGGGCCCACGAGGCGGTCGGCCGCCTGGCGCGCGCGGCGGTCGGCGCCGGCGTCGGGCTCTCGCAGCTGCCGCTCGCGGCCTACGTCGAGGCGTCGCCCGAGTTCGACGCCCGGGCGCTGGAGCTCTTCGACCCCCAGGTGAGCCTGGCGCGCCGCAATGCCGCCGGAGGCACGGGCGCCGCCGGCGTCGCGGCCCAGCTCGCAGAGGCGCGAGCACTCCTCGCCGCGCTCCCGAAACCCGACCCAGGAGACTGACGATGCCCTCGAAGAACCCTCTCGCCGGCCTGGCCGGCCGGAACTTCCTCACCACCGACGACCTCACGGACTCCGAGCTGGAGGCGCTGCTCGAGCTGGCCGCCCGCTTCAAGGCCCGCGGACCGGGCGCGCTTCTCGCCGGCCGCATCCTCGGCATGGTCTTCTTCAACCCGTCGCTGCGTACCCGCGCCTCCTTCGAGGCCGGCATGTTCCAGCTCGGCGGACACGCCATCGACCTCTCCGTCGGCCAGGGCGTCTGGAAGCTGGAGCACAGGGACGGCACGGTGATGGACGGCGACGCGGCCGAGCACCTCCGCGAAGCGGTGCCAGTGCTTGCCCGCTACTGCGACCTGCTCTCCGTGCGCTGCTTCCCGTCCGGCAAGGACTGGGCGGTGGAGCGCACCGATCCGATTCTCTCGGGCTTCGCGGCGTACTCCGACGTCCCCGTCATCAACATGGAGTCTTCGCTCTACCACCCGTGCCAGGCGCTGGCCGACCTCCTGACCATCCGCGAGAAGCTGCGCAAGACGAAGGGCAAGCGGTTCCTGCTCACCTGGTGCCGCCACCCGCGCGCGCTGCCAACGGCGGTGCCGAACTCGGCGGCGCTCATCGCCAGCCGCGCCGGCATGCGCATCACGATCGCGCGGCCGCCAGGCTTCGACCTCGACCCCGACATCATGACGCGTGTGCGGGCCAACGCCCGAAAGAGCGGCGGCTCCGTCGAGGTCGTCGACGACTTCGAGGCCGGCTTCGACGGCGCCAACGTGGTCTACGCCAAGGAGTGGGGCAGCCTCGATCACTACGGCGACGACGCAGCCGAAAAGGCGCTGCGCGCGCGCCACACGGACTGGATGGTCGGCGCACGCCAGATGAAGCGCACGCGCGACGCGCTCCTGATGCACTGCCTGCCCGTGCGCCGAAACGTGGCCCTTGCCGACGAGGTGCTCGACGGTCCCTGGTCGGCGGTCGTCGACGAGGCCGAGAACCGCCTGCACGCCCAGAAGGCGCTGCTCGTGGCGCTGGCAGGGAAGGCCGGGCCGAAGGCGAAACCACGGACGTCCTCCAGGGCGCGGAGGTAGGACCGATGCAGGACGTCTCTCTGCTTCTCCAGGCGCTGCCCTTCCTTAACCAGTACAAGGGAAAGACCTTCGTCGTGAAGGTCGGCGGCGAGCTGGTCGCCGATTCCGCCATCCTGGAGATGCTGGCGCAGGACGTCTGCTTCCTGAACAAGGTCGGCGTCCGCGTCGTCGTCATCCACGGCGGCGGACCGCAGGCAAACGAGCTCTCGGAGCGATTGGGTCTCAAACCCACGTTCGTCGCCGGCCGGCGCGTGACCGACGAGGAGACGCTCGAGGTCACCAAGATGGTCTTCGCCGGCAAGATCAACACCGAGATCCTCTCGGAGCTCAGGCGCTTCGGCGGACGCGCCGTCGGCCTCTCCGGCGTCGACGGCAACGTCGTGCACGCCCGGCGCCGGCCTGTGAAACGGATGCGCGACCCGGAGACCGGCGTCCTTGCCGACGTCGACTTCGGCCACGTGGGCGACATCGTCCAGGTCGACGCGGCGCTCCTCTACACATTGCTCTCCCACGATTACGTCCCCGTGCTGTCGAGCCTGGGCGCCGACGAGGACGGCCACGTCTACAACATCAACGCCGACACGGTCGCCGCCGAGATCGCCTCGGCGCTGTCTGCCGAGAAGCTGTTGATCCTGACCAACGTGCCGGGCGTGCTGCGCGACACCGACTCGCGCGAGGTCGTTCCGAACCTCACCACGGCCGAGGCGCGCACGCTGATGGAGAGCGGCGCGGTCAAGAAGGGCATGCTCCCGAAGCTCGGCGCCGCCGTCGCTGCCGTCGAACGAGGCGTGCGCCACGCCACCATCCTCTCCGGTATCCTCCCCCACTCGATCCTCGAAGAGACCTTCACGCAGCGCGGCTCGGGCACCCTCGTGAGCCGCGCGCCGCTTCCCGAGCCCGAGCCGACGATTCCCCCGCCCAGGCATCCGCGCAAGAACCGCCTCTGGCGCAAGCGCAAGGCGGCCCGGCAGAGAGCCAAAGCGAAGACGCGATGAAGACGCCCCGCGAGGTCCTCGCCGAGCTCGTGCGCATCCCGAGCCCCTCGGGGAAGGAAGCGGTCGCGATCGAGTTCCTGCGCGACGTGCTCGCCGGCGCGGGGATGGCTCCGGTCGTCCGCGGGCGAAATGTCCACGCGACGCGGGGCGGCGGTGGCCGGCGACGGCTGCTCCTCAACTCGCACGTCGACACGGTCCCGGCCACCCCTGCATGGACCCGCGACCCGTTCGCTGCCACAGTCGACAATGGACAGCTCTACGGACTGGGCGCCGGCGACGCCAAATCGGCCGTCGTCGGGCTGATCTTCGCCTTCCTCACGGCCGAGCTTCCGGCGGGCGCCGAGCTCGTCTTCGCCGCCACCTGCGACGAGGAGACCGGAGGCGATGGGCTCGAGAAGCTCATCAGCGAGCTTCCCCAGGCCGACGCGGCGATCGTGGGCGAGCCGACCGCGATGCGGGTCTGCCCGGCCCAGAAGGGGCTCGTGAAGCTGGAGCTTACCGCCCGAGGCCGCGCGGGCCACGCCAGCCGGCCCTGGGAGGGCGAGAACGCAATCGAGCTCGCCGCCCGCGACGTGCTGGCATTGGCGGCCCTGGAGCTGCCGGGCGAGGACCCGCTCCTGGGTCGCGCGACACTCGCGGTCACCATGATCGCCGGCGGGGTCCGCTCAAACGTGATCCCGCCCGAATGCCGGCTCACCATCGACGGCCGCAGCACGCCCGCCTGGCCGAACGATCGGCTCATCGACGCGGTGCGCGGCGCCACTCGAGGCGAGCTGGCCGTGAAGTCGTCGCGGTTCCATCCGGTCAGCACACCGGCCGACTCGCCCATCGTCCGCGCCGCGTTGCACGCGCTCGGCGCCACCGCGCCAGGGGCCTTCGGCGGCGTCAGCGACCTCTTCCACCTGCGCGGCATCCCCGGAATCGTGCTGGGCCCGGGCGACCCAACGCAATCCCACCAGGCCGACGAGAGCATCCTGCTCGCCGACTTCGATCGAGGTGTCGACGGCTACCGCCGCGTGGTCGAGGCCTACTTCCAGGAAGCCTGAGTTGTTCGTGAGTCGGGCGTACCAATCAGAGGCGCATCGGTGATATCCGATGCGCGAAGATCGCGGCGACCAGGGCGGCCCAGCCGAGGGCATCGAGGGCTGCCAGGTCCGTGTAGTCCGCCAGCCAGAAAAGTCCGGCGGAACAGGTGAGACAGAACAGGACGATCGCCCACAGCGGGACCACAGGCGAATTCGCGAGGCCGCCGTGCGACCATTCGGTGAACGAGCCCCACATGTCCTCCGCGCTCAGGATCAGAAACGTGAGCACCGTAGGCACCACGGCGTCCTTGCAGGCCTCGAGCGAGAGCGTGCCGCGGTTGTAGACCATCAGAGCGACCCAGCCGGCAAAGAGCGCCGGCACCGGCACCCACCACGGCAGCTTGTCGAGCCGCATCCCGTACCGGTCGCGACTGAGACTTGCGACGATCGCGCAGCCCGCCAGCAAACTGACCGTGGCCACCAGCACCTTGCCCGAAGTCCAGTCGCCCCAGCGGCCCGCCATCAACGCCAAGAGCGGTGAGGCGGCCAGAACGATGACCGGGATGCCGAGCAGGCCGAACCCAGCGCGCCGCGTCATCGGTTCGCCCCTGCGAGCAGCTGGCCCAGGCGGTCTCGACAACCGATGAAGTCGCAGAGCGCCACCGCGATTCCGTGATACTCGCGGTCGCCATTGGCTGGATCGCTACCCTTGAACGTGACCGTTCCGCCCTCGCGCAGCGTGAGAACAATGGCCACCTCGTTCTGCACGTGGTTTCCATTCATCAGGATCTTGGAGGTGGTCGCCTCGACAGCGGCGATGCGATTCCACGGGATGGTTTTTCGCGAGAGCAGGCGATTGATCGTGACGCCTCTTCCGCTCAGGCCGGTCGAGCTGGCAAAGGCGACGACGGCCCCCACCGCGAAAGCGACGGCCAGGATTATCCCCTGCACCTGGTTCAGCCGGACGACCGGGGTCAGGGTGGCCGCCCCGGAGACGAACGCCGCAACGAGCAGGCCGGCAACGACCCCGTAGTTCGGCGGGACCTCGCGTACCGGAGGAACGGCGGCCTTCTTGGCGAGCGTGGCGATCTCTCGCAAAGCGGGCTCGTGAACCCGGACGAGCAGCTGGTCGACCAGACGGTTCGCCGCAGAGAATTTGCCTTCCTGAATCAGGGAATGGGCCTGGCGAAGCTCGCCCAGCGCGGCGTCCGCATCCTCGGGGGCAGCCTCAGAGGGCTCGGCGGGCCGGCGGCCGCGAGTCCTGGTGCGAGCGGCCGGAGGTGCTCGGTCCACGGCCGGGGGGGCGACCCGCGGCGCCGGGGGCTCGATCTCGACGGGTGCGGCTGGGGGAACGCGAACTTCGGGAGAGGTCTCGGCGGGCGCCAGCGGAATCTCGCCGGATGCCGTAGGCGCGGGGCTGTCGGCAGACGCGGGCGGCGGGCGAGGGCTGTTCCGGACAATGGCGAGGACGGCCTCGTGGTCCTCCCGGGAGAGCTCGAGGACCGCCCGAAAGACGTCGAGCAGCTTCAGGTCCTGCTCGCCGGGCTCCCCTTCGCGGAACGCGGCGGTGACGGCTTTCTTGTGGAGGTGCTTCGGATCGAGCGGCCGTGGACGGCCCAGCTTGCCTGCCGCCAGCCGCTCCCGCGAGCGGGCCACCGCCTCGGCGGGTGCAGCCGCTTCGAGCTTGAGCGCAGCCGTGAGCCGCTCGAGCAGACCTTTCTCGACGGGCTCGAGTTTGCCGTCCCGCGCAGCCTCGTCGGCGGCCAGCTGCAGAAGCAGGTGGCGAGAGAGCGAACGGCGCTTGCCGGGTTCCGGGGCCATATGACGTGTTTCGCGACTGCCTGCCCCGGAGGCGGCGGCCAAAGGGGGGCGACTCAAGCCTACCATGGCCGTGCCGCGGACCGGAACGCCCCCCCCCGAAGTCGGGCGTGGGGCGGAGAATGCGACTGGCCAGTGCTGGGATGACTTCTCTTCGGCTACAGTGAGATCAGGACGGTGATGACGATGCGTGTGGGCTTCTTCTTACCGGCTTCGCTCCTTCTTTCGGCCAGCCCGGCCCAGGCCTGTCCGGGGTGCAGCCCGGTCGTCCAGACTCTCCAGATGAGCACGACCCTGGTCGTTCTCTTCTTTCTTGCCGCCTTGGTCCAGGCGGGCATCGGGCTCGTCCGGAAATGGCTGGCCCCGCCCAAAAAGGTCTTTCTTGCACTTCGAAACCACCAAGCCGTGCTGGCGATCTGCCTGCTCACCTTCACGCTGGCAATCCTCGCCAACATCAGCACGACTCTCGTCTTCCTGAGGTCCTTCGACAGCAACTGCGGCAGCGTGGCCGCCGCAAGTGCCTACGCGGCATGGGCCCTCTTCCTGGCACTGACATGGTTCGTGGGTCTCTCGGGCCTCCTCGGCAGAATGCCAGCGGCGCCTGCCTCCCGGCTGTCGATGACGCTCCGCGTCATGGGTCTCGCAGTCCTGGGGCTGCTGGCGCTGTCACCCGTGCTCGCCGAAGAGCAGTTCGGCTTCGTCGCCTGGGCGGCTTACGCGGTCTTTCCTCTGGCGCCCTGCCTCTACTGGCGGCGCCGCGTCCGGCACGAACCCTTCCTCGTTCGCGAACTGGCGGATAGCCGACTCGTGGCCCTGTCGGCGGCCACCGGCCTCGCCATGTTCGTGCCGATCTTCGTCCGGGCGCCCGGGCTGGCCGAGGCGCTGTTCTCGGTGATTGGCCTGATGCTGGCGGCGGGGGCGATGGCCAGCCTCTTCCTGGTGCTCCGGGGCGAGTACCGGCTGCGGCGGTTGCTCGCAGGGCCTGCCGAGAACATCGGGGCAGGCGCGCTGATGTTTCGCCCGGGGCAGGGCCTCTGTCCCATCTGTGCCGAGTCCGGAGCCGAGGCGACGCTCTGCTGCGC
>JACPRK010000203.1 GCA_016190005.1 Candidatus Wallbacteria bacterium
CCCCGGCAGCGCCGCCAGACGCGACCGACCCGGTATGCGACGTGACCTCGTCGCCGTAGTAGACGATCGGCACCTCGTCGAAGGTCATCTGGGCGATGGCCGCCACGTAGAGGCGCCAGACATCGTTGCCGGCGCACTCCAGGAACCTGGGCACGTCATGATTGCCCAGGAAGCTGCCCATCGCCATCGGCCCGTAGATGCGCCGCAAGTCGCTCATGCTGCGGTCGAAGCTGTCGACGTCGATCGACTTCTGCGCGAAGAACTGCTTGAACACCGCCTGGCGCGGGAAGTCCATGCACCCGTGGAGCGCGTCCGCCCAGCCCCCGATGGCCGGCGCGTCTTCCCAGACCTCGCCCAGCAGATAGCGCTCAGCGCCCAGCCGGCTGGAGAGCTCGCGCCAGAACTCCTTGCCGGGCCCAACTGCGAAGTCGAGCCGCAGACCGTCCACGCCGTACTTCCGGACCCAGCCGGCCGCGGCCGACATCAGCATCTCGCGGACTTCACGGTTGCCCGTGTTCCAACGCGGCAGATCGGGGAAGTAGTAGAAGCGCTCGTACTCCTTCGGCCACGATTTCCAGAGGAACCAGTCGTGGAAGCGGCTCTCACGGGATTTGAGGGCGTCCTGGAAGGCTGGATGGTACTCGCTGGCGTGGTTTGCGACATAATCGAGCAGCACGCGGATGCCCTTGGCGTGCGCTTCATCGACCAGCTTGCGCAGGTCCGCCTCGGTGCCGAAGCGCGGCTCGACCTTGTCGTAGTCCATCACGTGATAGCCGTGGTAGAACGGCGTGCGGAAAACCGGCGTCAGCCAGAGGCAGTTGACCCCCAGGTCCGCCAGGTAGGGCAACTTCTGGCGGAGGCCGGCGAGGTCGCCGCCCAGGAAATTGACGGTCGGGCGGTAGCCCGGGTTCTGGGACGGCGGCAGCGGCTGGTCCTCGCCCGCGTGATTGTTGGAGGGATCGCCGTCGTGGAAGCGGTCCACCAGCACCTGGTAGATGACCGCGTCGCGCGCCCAGTCGGGGGGCGCGGCCAGAGCGCTCGAGAGCGCGAGGGCAAGGATGAAAGGACAGACAAGAACGAGGCGCAAGACTACCTCCGTGTTCGACTACGGCCGGCTCGCGCAAAGGTTGCCGGTTGATGGGCCCGCCGCCCGGGCCGATGATCATGGTGGACCATGTCGATCCGATTCACCTGCTTCGCCATCCTGCTCGCCCTGGCCGGCTTGGCGCTGGTCGCCTGCGGCGACGCCTCTCCCGGCCTGCTGCCCGCTCAGCTGGAGCGCTCCGGCAACACCGAGGCCGTCTCGTTCGTCCAGGACGAGGTGCTGGTCACCTACCGGCAGACGAGAGTGAACGAGTTCCAGAAGACGACGCTGGTCTGGAACGGCAGCGTACGGAACCTGGGCAACCGGGTCCCCAACGCCCGCTTCGAAGTGCTCAGCACGCGCGGGCCCGTCATGCGCGGGCAGCTGCAGACCAAGGTCGAGGTCGCGCAGGCCTTTGGCGACCTCCTCCCCGGGCAAGAGCAGCTCATCCACACGACATTCTCCTTCCCCAACACGCACTCCCTGGCCGTTTCCGCCCGGTTCGCGCGAGACCCCTGAGCGGGGCCCGACGAGCGGGCCGTGATTGCGCGGCGGACCGGGGGCCGGTACCGTGGAGCCGTGCGAAGCGGCGTGATGCTCCTGGCGACATGCTTGATGTTCGCAGCCCCGATTGCGGCCCGGGCCCAGGAGGCCGGGCGACTGGCGGGCCAGCCCGTCCCGGAGCTGGACCGGGCCTTCGACCGGCGCCAAGGCTGGACTGGCGCGGACGCGGCCTACTCCGTGCATCTCACCGACGAGCTCACGCTCTGGCTCTTCGGCGACACCTTTCTCGGCGCCGTGCGCCAAGGGAAGCGGGTCGAGAGCGTGATGGTTCGCAACACCATCGGCCTGCAGTCCGGCGCTAGCCCGACGCCTCATTCCATGGCCTTCTTCCACGGGCTCGACGCTTCCGGGAAGCCCGACTCCTTCTTCCGCCGCGACGGCAGTTCGAACTGGTTCTGGCCGCTCCAGGGCATCCGAACTCGAAAGGGCCTTTTCGTTTTTTTGACCGAGATCGAGAAGACCGACGCCGCCGACGTCTTCGGGTTCCGGCAAGTGGGGGTCTGGCTGGCGCACATCCCCAACTGGCGCTCCCATCCATCGCGCTGGCGGATCGCCTACAGGCCCGTCCCGCACTGCCGGATCGATTCCCTGGGCGGGACTACGTTCGGCACGGCCGTGCTGCGGCGCCCCGAGGAGCTCTACATCTATGGGGTCGCCGAGGAGCGCTGCCAGGGGGCGCTCAAGAAGTCGCTGGTCCTGGCGCGCGCGCCTGCCCACGACCCAGCCGATTTCGCGCGGTGGCGCTTTCGGGGCAGCCGCGGCTGGACTGCCGACCCGGCCGCAGCCGTGCCGATCCGCGATTCGGTAGCCAGCGAGCTGAGCGTGACGTATGACGAGGAGAGCGAGCGGTTTCTTCTCACCTGCTCCCGCGACGGGCTCTCGCCGGAGATCTGGGTGGCGGCCGCCCGCCGGCCTTGGGGGCCCTTCGAGCCCGAGCGTGTCGTCTACAGCTGTCGTGAGCCGGCGCGCGACCCGACCGTCTTCTGCTACGCCGCGAAGGCGCACGCGGGCCTGGCCAGCCCAGGGCGGCTCGTCTTGACGTACGTGGCCAACTCGACCCGCTTCGAGCGCATCCTGGAAGACGCCTCGCTCTACAGGCCGCGATTCGTCTCGGTGCGGCTGCGGCCGGCCGGGCCCTAGCCACGCTTCAGCGCTTCGAGCGCCGCCTGGGCGCCAGCGCCATTTCCAGCCGCGCCAGCAACAGATCCGCCGCCACCGCCAGCAGCGCCGCCGGTACGGCGCCCGAGAGGATCACGTTCGGATCGACCATTGCGATGCCGCGAAAGATGGGCTCTCCCAGGCCGCCGGCCCCGATCAGCGCCGCCAGTGTGGCCGTGCCGATGTTGATGACCGTCGAGGTCCGCACGCCCGCCATGATCACCGGCAGCGCCAGCGGCAGCTCCACCATGAAGAGTACCTGCCGGTCCGTCATTCCGAGCCCGCGCGCAGCCTCGAGCAGCGCCACATCGACGCCGCGGATGCCGGTGAAGGTATTGCGCACGATCGGCAGCAGCGCATAGAGAAAGAGCGCGAAGATCGCCGGCACCGCGCCGATTCCCAAGAGCGGCACCATGAACCCGAGCAGAGCCAGGCTCGGGATCGTCTGCACGACGTTGATGATCATCAGCGAGGCGGGCGCCATCTGCGGCTTTCGTGAGAGCAGGATGCCGAAGGGCAAGCCGACCAAAGAGGCGAGCAGCACGGCGATACCCGTGATTTGCAAGTGGACGGCCGTGAGGCCGGCCAGGTAGGCGCGCCGGTCCCACATGTATGCGAGGAACCCGCTGTGGGAGGAGACCTTCGCGCCGGCGATCGGATGGCGCGCGAGCCCCTTGGAGGCCAGGTAGGCCCGCGCGACTTCCTCGGCCGTCTTGCCGCCGTCGTCGACGGCGTAGTTCATCTCGCGCATCTCCTCGTCGGTGACCAGTCCGCCCAGCCGTTCGACCGCCTCGCGGAACTTCGGGTGCTTGCGGACAATCTCCGTTCGGACGACGGGCAGCGCCTGGTACGGGGGGAAGAAGCGGCGATCGTCGTCCAGGACCTGGAGGTTGTAGGCCTTGATGCGCCCGTCGGTCATGTAGCCGTCGCAGACGTCGATCTTCCCCTCCGCCAGCGCCTTGTAGGTGAGACCTGGGTCGAGCGCCTTCACCTCTCGAAACTCGATCCCGTAGGTCTTCTGGAGGCCGGGGAGGCCATCGGGCCGCTCCACGAACTCGTGCGTGCAGCCCAGCAGCATCTCCCGGGCATGCGGCACCAGGTCCGTGATCGACTTCACCGAGAGTGCCTTGGCGCGGGCAGCGGTGAGGGTCAGTGTGTAGGTGTTGTTGAAGTCGAGAGGCTTTAGGACGGTGAGCCCGTACTGCCCCTCGAAGGCCTCCTTCACACTCTTGTAGACAGCGACGCGGTCCGGGACGATCGGGAGTTTCAAGATCGCCGCGAGCGCCGTTCCCGTGTACTCCGGGTAGACGTCGATCTCGCCCTTCTTGATGGCCTCGAAGCAGATGTGCGATCCGCCCAGAGGGAACTTCTTCACAACCTCCAGCCCGGCCCCTTCTTCAGCCAGGATCGCCAGCATCTCTCCGAGAATGATCTGCTCGGTGAAGTTCTTGGCGCCGATGACGATCCTCCCTGCGGCGGGGCCGGCGGAGACCGCCGGGGTCAGAGCGGCAACGAGCAACCCAACCCAAACCAGCCGTTGGAGCGTTTCACGCATCTGGGGCATCCCCCTGCGGATCGTGGATCGTGTGTGCCTGGAGGAAGTCCGTGACGAACGAGCTGGCGGGTTTGCGCAACAGCTCGTGCGGCGTCCCGAGCTGCATCAACTCCCCGGCGTGCATCAGCAGGATGAGGTCGCCCAGCTTGAAGGCCTCGGGCAGGTCGTGCGTCACGAAGACGATGGTCTTGCCCAGCTCGCGCTTGAGGCGGAGGAACTCGTTCTGCAGGCCAATGCGGGTGATCGGGTCGAGCGCGCCGAACGGCTCGTCCATCAAGACGATGGGCGGATCGGCCATCAGCGCCCGCGCCACGCCCACACGCTGGCGTTGGCCGCCCGAGAGCTCCTCCGGATAGCGATGCCGGTACTCGCCCGGGTCGAGGTTGACAAGCTCCAGGAGCTCGTCGACCCGGCGCGCTACCCGCTCGGGCTCCCAGGCCAGCAGCCGGGCCACCAGCCCCACGTTCTGCGCGACCGACATGTGTGGGAAGAGGCCGCCCTCCTGGATCACGTAGCCGATCGAGCGCCTCAGCGCAATCACGTCCCCGGAGAGCACGTCCCGGCCGCCGATCCGCAGCTCCCCGCTCGTCGGCTCGATCAGGCGGTTGATCAGTTTCAGCGTCGTCGTCTTGCCGCAGCCGGAAGTTCCGATGATGCAGAGCGTCTTTCCAGCCGGAAGCACCAGCGACAGCTCCCGCACGACGGTCTTGCCGGGACCGTAAGATTTGGTGACCTTCGAAAGCTCGATCTCGAGGCTCATCGGCGGAAGGTCGCGCTGGCGCTGCCGGTCCCGGGGCTCAGAAGTCGCTGCGCGTCAGGAGCAAGAACTCCTCGCGAGTGCGTTGGTCTTCCTTGAAGACGCCCAGCATGCAGCTCGTGACAGCCTTCGAGTTCTGCTTCTCGACGCCTCGCATCATCATGCAGAGATGCTGGGCCTGAATGGCCACCGCCACGCCGTGCGGCGACAGCGCCTCGTCCAGGCAGCGCGCGATCTGCCCGGTCAGGCGCTCCTGCACCTGCAGGCGCCGGGCGAAGACGTCGACGATGCGGGCCAGCTTCGACAGGCCCAGGATGCGCCCAGCGGGGAGGTAAGCGACGTGAGCCTTCCCGAAGAAGGGCAGCATGTGGTGCTCGCACATCGAGTAGACCTCGATGTCCTTCACAAGAACCATCTCGTCGCACTCTTCTTCGAAAATCGCGCCGTTCAGCACCTTCTCGATGTTTTCCTGGTGCCCGCCGGTCATGTGGCGCAGAGCGGCTGCCACCCGGTGCGGCGTGCGAAGGAGCCCCTCCCGCCCAGCGTCCTCTCCCAGCTCGGTCAGGACACCGCGCATCAAGTCCTCCAGCGGATCGCTCTGTTTGCGTCCCTTCGCCGCCACTGGGCACCTCCCGGATCAGAGTACCAGGTGGCGCGCCACCAGCAGCGCCCGCGCCACCAGATCGCCGGCGGCGCACGCTGCGAACGCCACGTAGAAAAGTCCGGTCGCGGACATGTTGGCCCGCAGCCGGGAAGATTCGACGATCATGTAGGCCAGCCCTATCGGCGCCAGCACGCCGACCGCAAGCCGGACCCAGACGAACAGATCCATCACCGCCGCGGGCGACCAGGCCATTCCAAGCCCCCATGCGGGCGCCGTGAGGAGCTGCCCCAGCTGGTTGAAGACAAAGAGCACCGCGGCGGCAATCGTGCCCAGGCCAAAGACCCTGGAAACGAGGATGAGCGGCTCGAACGGCAGCATCGGCTTCATCAAGTACCAGTGCCCCACCAGCATTCCGAAGAGCGCGCTGCCTGTCACCCAGGCCGAAGCGGCGAAAGAAGCGGCCAGCCCGGCATGCTGCCAGCCCGGAGAAAGCGGCACAGGACAGGCGAAGCCGCCCGCCACGACCGCCGCCAGCCCGAGGGCAGAGGCCGCGACGCAGTACCCCATCGCCGGCGCGTCCTTGCGTCTCCAGAGAGCAAGGTTGTACGCCGCCAGCGCCAGCATCGCCGCGTGAAAGAGCACGAACTCCCCCCAGACGACCACCGACGCCGTCACGGCAGGCACCGGCAGCCAGCTCCACGCCAGACACCCCGTCAGGAAGAAGATGCCGGCATTGACTCGGAAGAAGCTGGCGCCGAACACCTCAAACGGGATGAGCGGCGTGAGCGCGAGGGCGCCGAACGTGATCTGCGTGATGACGTAGTAGAACGCGAGAGACATCGAAGGAAGGTAACTTTTATCACGTTCGCGCGGCGAATGCAAAAGTCGGTGGCACCCCTGCCCTCCGCCGCCGGCGAAGGAACACGGGCAGGAGCGCCACGAGAAAGGCGGCGCCGTCGGCCGCGCCCCAGCGGCCGCCGAGCGAACAGGCGCTGCCCTGCGGGCCAGTCGGGAACGCGGGGACGTTGTTCCCGAGGGCAACGAGAATGTTCTGGGGCTGTCCGAGAACCTCGGGATTGACGAAGAGCGTGCCGGGGTCACCCAGCACCAGCTGGCGCGAGGCCGTCGCGGAGAGCCGAACCGTGTAGGTCCGGACCACCTGGTGGGGGAAGAAGAACTGGCCGTTCTCGAGGACCTTCTCGAGCGAGAGCACGGTCCCGTTGGTCGTCGCCGACGAAAGCGTCACGCTAGCCAGCAGCGCCGTGCCGTCGGCCGAGAGCCTGGCAGGCGCAGGCGAGAGCGGCGTCTGGCCGATGTAGAGCTGCACAAATTCCGTCGCTACCGCCGAGGCTGGGCTGGAGGGTCTGGCGAGGAGCCGCGGGGGAACTTTGGTGTCGGGGCCCGCCTCGAGCGCGAAGTCGAGCCGGGTCGCGGTGCTCACCTCGCCACCCGCGTCCACGGTGAGCCACGCGTGATACGCCCCAGGGCCTTGCGTCCTCGCCCTGGGCCTGGGACTCGACGGGTCCGTCAACTCCACCGGCCCGCGAGGACCCTCGACCCGCCACCGGTACGCCACCTTGCGGCCACTCGCGTCCCAGCTCCCGCTTCCGTCGAGCGCGACCCAGGTCCCCGAGGCCGCGGCCTCGACCAGCGCGTCCAGACGCGCCACCGCGCGCGGGACCTCCGCCCAGGCGCCCCCCGTCAGTACCAAGGTCAGCACCAGGGGGAGAGGCAACCGGGCCCGAGGGGGTGGAATGGGCACGGGCTGGGGCAAGGGGGAGTAGTGCGGATTGTCGGCCAGGGGGTTCGGCCTCGAGCTTTCTGGACTTGCCACCGTTGGGCTCACGGCTCGCTACTTGCTCGTCACCGACGAGGCCGGGACGCCCAGCTTCTTCAAGACGCCGCCCAGGTCGAGGGGGTCGAACTGCAGAGTCGAGAAGGTGACGTCCAGCAGGGTCAGGTTTTTCGCAGCCTCCAGCGCCGCGAGCACCGCTCCGCCCGGGCCCGACATCGCCTCGTTGCGCAACTTCTCGCCCTCGGCCTCGGCCTTGCGAATCATGAGCGTCCCGGCCGCGTCCTTCTCGGCGGCGTAAAGGTCGGCGTCGGCCTTCTTCTCGGTCACGTACTTCTGGAAGTCTGCCGTGATGCGCGCGATCGTCTGATCGTTTTCGGCCTTCATCGCGGTCAGCGTCGCGTCGCGGCGCTGCTCGATCACCTTCATCATCGCTTCGGTCTCGGCGCTGATCTTGTTCGTGAGACCTTTCTGCTGCGCCGCCAGCGCCTTCGACTGGTTCAACACGATGTCCTGGTCGGCCAGCTTCTTGTCCTTGATCTTGCGCTCGTATTGCTCGTCGAACTTCACGTCGCGAATGAGAATCTCGACGATGTCGACGTCGGCGTTGTTCTTGACCAGCCCGTCGATGAGGTACTTGCGAGCCCGCTCGGTCGCCTCCGTGCGTGAGCTCGGCTGGTAGAACGCCTCGGTCTTCATCACGCCGAAGGCCGAGCGGCATGCGTCCCGGCAGAGGTTCTCGACGAACCCCTGGTAGCGTTGCAAGGTGCCCAGATGGACGAGCACTCGGTGCGCCTTGCCCTCGCGGATGCGGTACTTGATGGTCACGTCGAGGCTGACGGAGTAGCCGTCATGGCTCTTGAGCTGAAACGGATGCTTGGAGCGGGCGCTCATGTGGAAGGTCTGGACGGTGCTGTCGAAAAAGTTCCACTCGTCGACGAACCAGAGGTTTCTGTGCCAGCCTGGGCCGAAGTCCTCCTGGACTACGCCCTTGGTCCCGAAGAAATCGAGCTTCTGGGTGCGCACGCCGGCGTTGCCCAGCGTCACGCGCACGATGAGCGTCTCCCCCATGCTCCCGAGGAAGAGCAGAAGGCCCGCGACGGCCACGACGAAGATCTTGAAGGTCACTTTCATCGCTCACCCTCCGTTGTCTCGCCGGCCGCAGCTCCCGCCGGGCCCAGCACTGCCGGGCCGGCCGCCCGAGCCGCCCCCGAGCCGAAGTGCTGCAGTCGCTCCATCCGGGTGTCGAAGAAGACCGGCTGGCCCGTCAGGCGCATCGAGCCGAGCTTGCGCACGTACTCGAGAAGCACCAGGTTGCGCCCGCCTTCCAGCGCCCGGGTCAGCTGCCTCACGCCGTCGGCCTCGGCCTTTCGTGTGGTGAGAATTCCGGTGGCGCGCTTCTCTGCCTGGTAGAAGCGCGCGTCGGCGCCGATGCGCGTGGTGTAGGCGTACGCATCGGCCTCCGTGCGGGACTTGCCAGCCAGCGCCTCGGCTTCGACCCGCCGCTTCTCCATCTCGCCTTTGAACTGGGCGATCTCGACGTTGACCTTGCTGTCGACCTCCATCTTCACGCGCTTCTGCCGCTCCGTGGCCGCCTTGGCCTGGGACTTCTGCTCCTCGACCTCCTGGTCGGCCAGCTTCTTCTCGCGGATCTTCTCCTCGTACTCGTGGTAGAAGCTGAAGTCCTGCACCTGCACCGCGGTCACCCTGATGCTCCAGGCGGCCAGCACGCGGTTCAACTCCAGCTGCGCCTGGCGCGCCTTCTCGTCTCGACGCTGGCTGTCGTAGAAATCCTCGGTGGTCAGCTCGCCGAGCACGTTTCGGCAGATGCTGCGGGCGTAATCGCGGACCCATTTGCGCTGGTAGTTGTCGCCCGGGCCGGATTGGCGCACGACCGCGATCGCCTGCTCGGGGTCGATGCTGTAGTTGACGATGATGTCGGCGCTGACATCGCTGCCGTCGATGGTCTTGATCTTGACCGCGCCGCGCTCGTCCTCCGGGTCTTCGGCCTCCTCCCTGCGGCCCTGGAGTCGCTTCATCTCCACGGTCTGCTGGCGGCGGTCGATCACGTAGAGATCGCTGACGATGCTGTTGTAGAAGACTGTCCCCGGATCGAGCCGCTCCACCTTGCCGGTCAGGTTGTTGATCAGGATGCCGACCTCGTCGGCACGGATGGTCCCCATCGCCATCGCCGCGACGCCCACGCAGACCAGAAAGAGCGTGGAGAGGACGAAGAGGACGTTGAGCGCGGTTTGAGCAACGCTCCGCTCACCCGAGCTGCGCAGCAATAGCCGCATGTCCACGCGATTTTCGGACATAGGTTCACTCCTCCCGGGACCGGCGGCGACGCGGCGCCCCCCTGGTCCTGTCGGCTTCCTGCGGCGGCGCCTCGAGGGCGTTCTCCTGGCCGGCGCGCCCCGCAGATTCGGGCCCGTCCAGGTCACGGTACATGGACTCGATGGTCGTGATCTCTTCCAGCATGCGCTCCATCTCGGCAGGGACGTCCTCGCCGGATTCAGAGACACCGAGCGACACTGACTTCGACTCGAAGGCCTCCAGATAGAGCAGCACCTGCTTGAGTTGCGCCTCGGTCCGTTCGAGCAACAGTTGCATCCGATCGCGCGCGCCCAGCCGCTGGCGAGCCAGTTCGAGGTTTTCCTGGAGCAGCGTCCGTAAGCCGGGGTCCTTGGTGCGCAGGAGTTTCGCCTCGAGACTCGTCACCTCGTCGGCAACCCGGTTGCTTGCGCTGGCGGCCAGATGGTTCGAAAGCCGGTCGTATTGCTCCAGGATGCGGGGCAGCCGGTGCTCCACCAGCCCGTCGATGTCGGCCAGGCACTTTTCGGCGACGGCCGGCGCTGCGGACTTGAGATTGACGGCGATACGGTCCGCGATGGCGCGCGCCTCTCGCAGATACGGCGGCTCGCCCGCGAGCAGGCGCGTCAGCCAAGCTCGCCCCGGGCCGAACAGCAGATACGCCGCGCCGCCCAGGATGCCGAGCGGCACCAGCAGGCGGAGGAATATGAGGAGGATGGCTTCCACGAGCGGGACGGGCTCGCCGGCCCAGACGCCGGCCGATCCCAGCAGGCCGGGCTCCAAGCGCGGTGCGCATCTGGGCCCGACGGGCGACGCGCCCATCATACCGATTCCGTCCAGGAAAGGGTAAGATGCCGACAGGGGAGGCCCGAACGCTCCCCGTCGCAGGAGCCGACGAATCCATGGAGAAGACCTCTCGCAGGCGGGTGCTGGTGCTCGATGACGACCGGGCGATTGTGGAGAGCGTCCGCGACTTCCTCTGCCTGGAGGGCTACGACGTCCTGGCCGAGACCTCCCCCGACGCCGCACTCGCACGGCTCGACCGTGGCGACATCCCGGACATCGCGATCATCGACCTGCTCCTCAACCAAGCCGACGGCATCGAGCTGATTGCCGAAGTTCGAAAGCGCGCCGTGCTGCCGGTGGTAATCATGACCGGCCACGGCACCATCGAATCAGCCGTGCGAGCGATGAAAAACGGCGCGGCTGACTTCCTCCTGAAGCCGTTCGAGCCCGACATCCTGCCGATGCTGATCGAGAAAACGCTGCGCAGTGACGACCTGGAGCGTGAGAACGCGCGACTGCGCGCCGAGATCGACGACCGGTTCCAGACTGGCCAGCTGCTGGGTCAGGACCCGAAAATCGTCCGGCTGCGACAAATGATTGGCGAGGTCGGGCCCAGCATGGCTCCCGTGCTACTGACGGGTGAGACCGGCACCGGAAAGGAGGTCGTGGCGCGTGCCATCCACGGCGCAAGCCCCCGGGCAGAAATGCCATTCGTGGCCGTCAACTGCGGAGCGATTCCGGAAGAGCTCTTCGAAACCGAGTTCTTCGGCCATGAGAAAGGCGCCTTCACGGGAGCCGCTCAAGCCCGCCAGGGCAAAGTCGAGGCCGCCGCGCGGGGGACGCTCTTCCTCGACGAAGTCGGCACGATGCCGATGCGCCTGCAGGCCAAGCTCCTGCGCCTTCTGCAGGAGCATGAGTACGAACGGGTCGGCAGTCAGGTCTCCAGGCGCGCGGACTTCCGCCTCATCTCGGCAACCAATGTCGATCTCGACGAAGGCATCCGCACCAAGCAGTTCCGCCAGGACCTCTTCTTCCGGCTCAACGTCGTACCGATCTCACTGCCGCCCCTGAGGGAACGCCCCGGGGACATTCCACTCTTGGCAGACCACTTCCTGCGCAAGTACGCCTCCGAGACGGGCCGCCCCGTGCGGGCCTTCGGACCCCAGGCGCTGCGCGAGATGGCCACCTACTCCTGGCCCGGCAACGTACGCGAGCTGGCCAGCGTGGTCGAACGCGCCGTGCTTCTGTCCCGGGGTGAGCTCCTATCGGCCGTGCCGATCAGCCCCCAGGCCCCGGATGTGACCGTCCCCTTTGTGACGGCGTTGCGCGAGTTCCGCGCGACCTTCGAACGCGCCTACCTGGAGGGCCTCTTCAGCTCCACGCAGGGCAACGTCAGTCGCGCCGCGACCATTTCCGGCCTCTCACGGCGTCACCTGCAGCGCATGAAGATCAAGCTGGGCCTCGAGATACAGACCTTCGCGCGGCCGCCATCAGAGCCGGCGTGACCGTCCTTCGACACGACCGCTTCGCGGTCGGCTCAGGATGACCCTTCGACTGGCTCAGGGTGAGCGGGGGGGGAGGATGAAGGTGGAAGATGGGAGGTGGAAGGGGCTGCGGCGAGGACAAGGGCGAGGGCTGGAGGCGGGGCGATCCTCCGTCCGTGCCGCGCCGGGTCTTCCGCTCTTCACTACTCACTCCTCGATTCTCGATTCTCGATTCTCTACTCACTCCTCCCCCTCTGGGGCCCTGCGTGAGAGACGGGGAACTTGATCGACATGGTCGTGCCCCTGCCGAGCTCGGTGTCGACGTGGATGCAGCCGTCCATCGCGGTGACCATTCCGAGGACAATGGACAGGCCTAGGCCGGTGCCTTCGCCGGGTGGCTTGGTGGTGAAGAAGGGGTCGAAGATGCGGGAGAGGTCGTCCGGATGGATTCCGGTGCCGTCGTCGGTCACGGAGATGCGCAGCGCGGGGTCGCCCGAGGCGAAGGAGGGTGGCGCCAGTGTCGGGGCGCGCACGGGCAGCCGGCGCCCGGAGTTGTCGGCCCCGAGCGGGTCGGAGGCGCGGCGCGGCACCACACCCGGCTGGCGGACATCGGATTCCGTGAAGTACTCGTCGGCAGTCTCGAGCGTCACGCAACCCGAGGGCCCGGTCGCGGCGACGGCGTTGACCAGAAGATTGACCACGATCTGCTGCAGCCGGGTGGCGTCTGTCCGGATGATGCCGCGGCTATCGAGTCTGGAGTGGAACTGACGCTTCTTGAGCTCGTGTTGCAGCAGGAGCACGGTCTTTTCGATGAGCGGGTTGGGATCGATGGGGACCAGCTTCAACTCCTCGGCGGACTTTCGGGAGTAGTCGAGCAGGGCCCGGATGATCTCCTGGGCCCGAGACACGTTGGCTCCGATGAGTCCGCAGTGTTTCCGCAGCAGCTCGAAGTCGAGGACGCCCGCGCTGCCGGAGGCACGCTCGACGATCCGCGCCGAGAGGATGATGCCGCCGAGCGGGTTGTTGATCTCGTGGGCGATGCCTGCGGATAGCTGGCCGACGGCGCTCAGCTTCTCGGCCTGCAAGAGCTGCCCCTGCGTCGAGCGGAGGTCGCGGATGAACTGCTGGATACTGGCCTCCTTCTCCTGGAGGTTGCCGGCCATCAGGTTGAATGTCTCCGACAGGTCCGCCAGCTCGTCTCCGGACGTTGCCTCCACGCGGACGGACAGGTCGCCTTGGGCCAGCGCGTGGGTCCCTTCGACCAGGCGACTGATCGGCTCGGTGAGGCGCCGCGAGATCGCCGACACCACCGCGATCGCCAGCAGCAGCACGAACGTCAGGGCCAGCAGCATCTGGCGGCCAACCGCCCGCTCCTTGGCCAGCAGCTCGTCCTTCTGCACGGCCAGGCCCACGCCCCAGGGCGCCCGCGACAGCCGCCGCAGCGCCACCACCCAGCGGTCTCCCCGGTAGAGCTCGGTCGACCTGGGCGGATCGGCCAACGGCACGCGTCCGAGCTGGCCAAATCCCCAGTCCCGCTGTCCGGGGAACTCCGACGTGCTCCGTCCCATAGCCTCAGTGAGCGGATGATAGAGGAAGGAGCCCTGGCGGTCGGTCAAGAAGGCGTACCCGACGCCGGCATAGTTGACGTGGGAAAGCATGCGGGCCAATCCAGAGCGGTTCAACTCGCACAGCAGGTGGCCGATGGGGGCGTCGGATTTTCCGCTCACCGCGGTCACCAGAAGCAGCGCCGCACCCAGCTGGTGCAGCGCCACCTGGCCGGATGCGGCCTGGCTGAACCGGGCGGCGAGCTCCGACGCCTCGGCGGCCGGAGGCTCCGGTCCAGCCCCGACGACTCTCCGGCCGGTCGGCTCGAGAAACGCCAGCGACCGGTACCGACTGGTGCGACCGATGAAACCCGCGAGCATCCCGCCTAGCTGCCCCGACAGCACGGCAGCCTCTTCCTTCAACCCGTACCGGCGCGTATCCTGCAGATCCCGGAGCTGCGGCAGCATCGCCAGGGTCAGGAGGTCGTTCTCCGCCTGCCCGAGGAGCCCATCGAGGTCGCCGGAGGCGGCCTGGACGATGTCGAGCATGTCGCGGGAAGCCGACTCGAGCACCAAGGCGGTTGTGCGCTCGTAGGCGAACCATCCCGACGCAAGAATCGGCCCCAGGATCGCCAGGACGATGAAGGCCAGCAGCCGGGTTCGGATCGAGAGCTTCACGCGGGGGGAGGCGCGCCGCAAAGTCTCGGACGCCCTCCAGAGAGTGTACCCCCAAGGCGGCCGCTCAGTCCTTCGTCAGCGGGCGGTAGTCCGGGCCTTCGTACTGCACGTCCTCGCAGGCTTGCGGCAGGAACTCCGCGGGCGGCTTGTCGTAGCCCTCGCAGATCGCGGCGAGGATGCTGGGCAAGAAATGCATCAAGGCCAGCACGTTTATCTGGCGAGGCGAGAAGCCGAGATCGGACAGCACGGCGCTCACGAACCCTCCGCAGTTGAGCGCGATGTCCTTTCGGGCCAAAAGTTCCTGCTCCAGGTCGAGGGCTAGCTCCAGATGAGGCCCCCTGTTGAAGCCCAGCCGCCCGTGGATGTCCAGTAGGATTGCCACCCGCTCGTCACGTCGCACCAGCGGCCGGCCAAACCCCGGGATCATGGTTCCCTTGGCCTCCGCCTCGTCAACGAGCTTTCGCACCGTGGTCGTACCTTCGACCAGTCGACGGACCGCCTCCTGCATGTATGTGCTCACCAGAAAGGTCGCGTATCCTCCGAAGACTCGGCTGTCGACAACCGACACAGCGGCTGAGAAGGCGGCGCCGACCGGCGCCCTCATGGAAGCGGCCCACCGCGCCGTGCTCAAGAACCAGAGCCTTGGGTCGCCATACGTGGTCGAGCCCGTCATCGCGTCCAGCAACCTCTCCTCGGCCGCCGTGGGCATTCGTCCAGCAACGGCAAGGAACTGAAGCTGGCCGTAAGTGGCGCTCGCGGTCAACTCTGCGAACTGCCTGTGCCCCATGAACAGGAGGTCCTTGCGGTCCTTGAGGATGACCCCGGTCCGGGTAGAGACACGCCCCCTTCGGCTTGTCCAGAAGGTTGAATCCTGTTGCTGGCTCCAAACGCTCATGAGCTCTCCTCTTCCGTTCCGGGAGGCATGAATCCCTCGTAGGAGTACAGTTTCGGGTCCCAGTAGATGGGGTACTCGTTCCAGCGCCTGTTTCGCTGCTCCGCAGCGTGCGCCAGAATGCCGGGCGCCGACGCGATCAGGAACAGGCCTGCCGCCTGGTCCTCGGAGAAGCCCAAGTCGAGCAAGGCTGCAGCGAAGACCCCAGGGAGAGTCAGCCAGATGCGGTGCTCCGCAGCGATCGACTGTTCGGCAGCGCGCGCCAGGTTGAGCACAGGACCCGCAAGCTCCATCGACTCCAGGAGGTCCGCGACCCGCGCAGCGCGCGAGTCCCGCTCGGAGTAGAGCAGACCATAGCCGGGCAGCTCTGGCCAGCGCGAGGCGAAGACGGTGGAGGCCTGGGAGGGGTCGGCCGCCTGTTCCCGGGCCCAGAGGAACATCTCGGCTGCCTCCCGTACGCACTGGGCGCCCAGGTACTCGCCCTGCAGCGTCCCCAGCCCCGCGACCAGGCAGTTCCCGATGGAGGTGCCGCCGACAGCCCCATTCATGGCCGCGCGGACGGCCCAGTGCCGTGGCCCGGGGTTGATCACGGAAGTCATCAGCAGATCCAGGGTCCGCGCTTCCAGGCCTCCCGGCAGCTCACCGCGCATCAGGAGGTAGACGACGTGCGTGAACGGCCGGGAGCCGAGCAGCTCGCCGAAAAAGTCGTAGCCGTGGCAGAGAGAGCGCCGAGGAAAGAAGGCGTTAGCGGGCGCCGGCTCCTCCTTCCAGATGGACGTACGAACCCGGTGGGAGAACTCGCGCTTCGACTTGAACTTGGAAGGGTCGGTCGCCGAGGAACGGTCGCGATCCCCCCCCGCAGCGAGCGGCCCGCGCTTGGCGCCGGTCCGGTTCTCGCCGATCTGGCCGACCGCCTCGCGTACGGTCTGGCCGACGCGCCAGCCCAGCATCTCCGCCGGGGAGTTGACGGCGCTGAAGCGGCCGTTCTCCCAGACGTCGACGCCTTCTCCGATCCGGGCGGAGGTGTTGTCGACGGCGGCGGCGGGCACTCCTCGCGTGGCCAGCAGCTCCAGCCCCTTGACGCCGGCCGCGTCCTTGCCGAAGCCGGCGTCGTTGAAGACGACCGCGCCGACCGGGAAGCGAGCGGCAAACTGGGCCGCCGAAAGGCCCCCGTGGGAGCCACAACAGACGATGGCGCCGGCGTGCGTGCTGTCGAGGTAGGCGATGGAGTCCATGGCCAGGACTCGAGGTGGACCCGAGTCCACGACGGTCACCCGGACCGCGGGATAAGGACTGCTCATGGCGGTGGGGACGACGCGCTCAGTCGTGCAGCGCGGCCGGTCCGCCAGACTTGGGCGGGGGGTGCTCGGGCCCCGAGATCGCGGTCAGGTGAAACCTGTGCATCTCGCTGGTGAAGGGCACGAAGCCGACGTCCCGTGCAAGGCCGTAGGTCCGGATGCGCTGGTAGGTGAAGAGGTTGAGGGCCTGATCGTGAATGTAACGATCCAGCCCGCGGCTCAGCCTGTCCCGCGAGGCGTCGTCCAGCGTCGAGACGACCTCCGCCAGGCGGCGGTCGAACTCGGCGTCCCGGACCAGGCTGAAGGGGGAATCGGAACCACAAGCGACCCACTGGATGAAGTACGTGTTGTAGAGCGGGTCGGGACAAGGACACAGGAAAATGTGCGGCTTCAGGCGCGCCAGATTGGCGATCATCTCGGGCGCAGTCGTCTTGACGACCTTTGTGCGCACGCCAATCTCGGCGAACTGACCCGCGATCACCTGGGCGGCCCTCGCCGAGGTGAGCGCCGCCAAAATCGTAAGCTCCAGGCCGCCCGGATAACCAGCGTCGGCCAGCAGCCTTCTGGCCTGCACCGGCTCGTAGCGGTACGGCTCGAGGTCCGGTTCGTGTCCAGCCTCGCCCGGCATGCTGAGGCTGGCCACAGGCCGCGCGTTGCCCATCGCCTCGATGTGAATCAGGTTCTGACGGTCGATGGCCAGGTTGAGCGCGCGCCGGACGCGCACGTCCGACAGCGGCGGACGGCTGGTGTCGAGAGAGCCGTAGAGCGTCCAGAAGGACGGATTCTTGACGACGGTCGTGCGCGCGTGGCGCACGACGTCGATGGTGCGCGTGCCGGGTAGCTCCGTGATCAGATCGAGTCGCCCCTCGAGCAGCGCTGGGAGCTGCTGCTCCAGCGGCAGGAAGTGGAACTCCAGGCCGTCGAGCTTCGGGAACCCGGCGTCCCAGTAATCCTTGTTGGCCGCCAGCACCAGTCGACGCCCGGGCTCCCGGGAAACGAAGCGAAAGGGACCGGTGCCGATCGGATGCTGCGCGAAGCCAGCGGGGCCCACCTTGCGGTAGTAGGCAGGCGGCAAGATTCGCAGGGCGCCGGCGAGCCGGTTCAGGAGCAGGCCGTCGGGGCCGCGCGTGAGGATAGTGACGCGGTCCGGAGCCTCGATTTCGACCCCCTGGATCGTCCGGACGAACGGGAAGCCCGGGAAGCGCGTCGCCGGGTCCATGTAACGCTCGACACTGAACTTGACGGCCTGGGCGTCGAACGGCGTGCCGTCGTGGAACCGGACGCCCTTCCGGAGCCAGAAGGTCATCCGAGTCGGAGCTACGCGGGACCAGCGCTCGGCCAGCGCCGGCTCGAGCGTGCCGTCGGGCTTGAAGTGGACCAGCCCCTCCACCATCTGCTGGACCACGGTGTCCGACTTGGAGTCGAACTCCTGGGTCGGATCGAGCGACCGCGGCTCCACGGTGTCGTCGCACACCCGCAGGATGCGCTTGCCGACCGGCCGGGCGAGGACACCCCCGCAGAGCACCGCGAAGCCCAGCAGCGCTACGATTCCGGCTTTCCCGTTCACTTCCGAGACCGTATCACAGTCCCGGGGCCTACGCCATCGGGCCCTTCGCAACGGGAGCGACACTGAATCATGGGAAACGATTCCGCTCGTGGTGAACTTGTCGAACCACCAACGGCTCCAGGCGCCGATACTGCCCCGCCCGTCCTTCGACGCGCTCAGGACGAACGGAAACGTGGTGAAGCGGCTTCCCACCTTTCGGCGTCGCTCCCTTCGCACGTCGCGAGGCATGTTACGATTTGACGACATTCGCGTTGGTCTTCGCGGGCGGCCGCTGGGCCGGGTCGATGACGACGTCAATCACCGAGGGGCGCCCGGTGGCCAGGGCCCGGTCGATCGTGCGGCGCAGCTCCTCGGGTCGCTCGACTCGGAACCCCTCCGCGCCCAGCTCCCGGGCCAGAGCGGCGAAGTTGACCGGCGTGCGATACGTGGCGCAAGTCGACCGCCCGAAGGCGCCGGCCTGGCCCTGGGCAACCATGCCGAGCTCATTGTTGTTCATGACGACCCAGACCACCGGCACGCCGTACTCGACGGCCGTGTGCACCTCCATGCCCTGCATCAGGAAGCAGCCGTCGCCGACGACACTCACCACGGTCCGCTCCGGGACAGCCAGCTTTGCGCCGATGGCGGCGGCCAGCCCGTAGCCCATCGTGCAGAGCCCGCTCGACAATACGAACGTCTTGGGCACGTAGGCATCGAAGTAGTGCAGACCCCAGATCATGTGGGCGCCGGTGTCGAAGAACACGATCGTGTCGCGGGGAAGCGCCAGCCGGAGCTCGCGCATGACGCACTGCGGCGCCAGCGGCGTGGCCGTCGAAAACATCTGGCTCTCGTCGACGAATCTGGGAACCTCGCGCTTGAGCGCCTCCAGCGCCGAATCGCGCGGCCGGCGGGCCCCGGCCGGCTGCTTGTTCAGCTCCCGCTCGATCGAGTA
This sequence comes from Candidatus Wallbacteria bacterium, assembly GCA_016190005.1. Lineage (GTDB taxonomy): Bacteria > Muiribacteriota > UBA6191 > JACPRK01 > JACPRK01 > JACPRK01. The sequence continues at coordinate 19,008 of JACPRK010000203.1, forward strand.
TCGCAACTCCTTGAGGACGACCTGCGCGTCCCCCTGCAGCCCCACCTGGATCGGGTAGTTCTTCCCGAGCTCGGCGGCGTCGATGTCGATCTGGACGAGCGCCTTTCCCTCCAGCGCCTCGCAGTAGTTGTCCGTTTGCCACTGGCCGAGCGAGCTGGCAGCGACGAGAACCAGGTCGGCTTCCCGCTGCACGTAGCGGTCCGCGCGTGGGTGCCCGGCGAAGCCGAAGATTCCCAGCGAGAGCGGGTGGTCCTCAGGGAAGCAGCCCTTGGCCTTCGGCGTTGTGGCGACCGGAATCCGCAGCTGCTCCGCCAGGGCCAAGAGCTCGGCCTCGGCGCCCGAGGCGCTCACGCCCGAGCCGGCCAGGATGACCGGCTTCTCCGCGGCCATGAGGGCCTTGGCGCCTCGCGCAACCATCCGCCGGTCGAAGGGCCGGTTACGGGTCCGGTAGTCGTAGGGGGATTCGTGGACGTCGTCCGTCACTGTCGCGGCCAGCACGTTCACGGGGAAGTTGAGCGCCACGGGACCGGTCTTTCCGGTCTGGGCAAGCCGCAGCGCGCGCTTGAGGAGCCGCGGCAGCAGCGAGGCCTCGATGACCATTTCGCTCATCTTGGTCACACTCCGCAGCAGCTCGGTGGCGCCGAAAGTGGAGGTGGTCGACTCCTGGAAGGCGCCCTTGCCGAAGACGGTGGTCGGCACCTGACCCGTGATCACCAGGAGCGGTATGCCGTCGGCGAAGGCGGTGGCAACCCCCGTCACCAGGTTGGTCACGCCTGGGCCCGTCGTGCCGATGCAGACGCCGATGCGCCCGGAGAAGCGCGCATAGCCGTCTGCGATGAAGGCGGCGCAGGTCTCGTGCTTGATGAGGATCGGCTTGACGCCGCTGTCGTGAAGACGGTCGAACAGCGGCCCCAGCGGCGAGCCCGGCATGCCGAAGACGTATCGGACGCCCTCCTGCTCGAGGTATCGGATCAAGGTGTCGGCGCCTGATGTTGCCAGTTTCAAGACTACTCCTAGGCCGGCCACGCTCGATCGAGCTCCGCCGGATTCGATGACTGGCCGGCGCCGTCGGCGGCGAGCGGCCAGCGGCCAGCGCAACCCGAGACCTTGCGGCCGCGCGATCGGCCGCAGCCATCGGGAGAGGAGGTCGGTCCACGCGGCTGGCGGCCCGAGCCTCGCAAGGTTCGTGCCGGTATATGCGGAAGATCGACGCGCAAACCGCCCGGCGTGCGTCGGAGGCCTGCGGCGAACCGACTGTGGACCTCGGCAAGTATCCATCGTGCCAGACTATCCGCTTTCCGCGCGGATTCCGTTGCATTCAAAGACTCAACGTCATGAGTGTCTCCTCGCACCTCGAATGGCCGGGCCGCGAAAGCTCGAGGCCCTGCGAACGAAGCGCCGCGCCCGGAAAGCGTGCGGGGTGCGACATGCGAGTCGCAGCTGCGGAACCGCAGCGCGGCGATCAGCTCCACAGCACGCCTTTGGCGCCTCTCCCCGACTGCGACATCGATGTCGCACCTCGGGTGTTCGGGTAGCCGGCTCCATCACGCGGACAAGGCTCTCTGGGGCTTGACTCTCGAGGCAACTGGCGCCTGCGACATGCATGTCGCACCCTGGACGCCGGCCTTGCCGACAATCTCCATGGTTCGAAGTCTGAAATCCCTCTCCAGGACTGAAATCTCCCGTTGAGCCCCGGCGCCCCCGCGGCCCTTCGTCTGGCCCGGTTCTTGCCCGAACCGTTGCTGAGGTGCAGTGATGGAGGTTACATCGAGCGAAAGACCCCTGGTCCTCGTCGCCGACGATGAGCCGGCGGTTCGAGAGATAGCCAGGCGCTACCTCGAGGGCTGGGGTTACCAGGTCATCGAAGCGTCCGACGGCGTCGAGGCGATCGATCAGGCCGTCACACGCAAGCCGCACCTGGTGCTTCTGGACGTCATGATGCCGAAGCTCACAGGCTTCGGCGTGCTCCCCCGGCTGCGAAGCGAGCCTGTCCTGGCGCTGGTGCCGGTCGTGCTCCTGACCGGATTGGCCGGGGACGACGATTACGTCCAGGGCGTTCGGCTCGGCGCCGACGACTACATCGCCAAGCCGTTCGATCCCGTTCTGATGAAAGCGCGCGTGCGCAGCCTCATCGCTCGCGAGACCTACCGCCGCCAGGTAGAGCAGATGCGGCGGCAGTTCACAGCCATGATCGTCCACGATCTCCGCAACCCCCTGAACGTCATCAGCGGGTTCGCAGAGCTCTTGTTGAACGACGCCCCCAAGCCCGATCCGGAGTTTCTCGCCACCGGCCTTCGCCGCATCATCGTCAGCGCCCAGCGGGCGATGGAGCTGGTCGGGCAGGTGCTGGACCTGTCCCAGCTCCAGGCAGGCCAGGTCAAGCTCTTCCGCCGCCACGAGGATGTCGGCCTCATGATGCAGGAGATCGCCGATGACCAGCGGCTGCTTGCCGAGCGCAAGAAGATCTCGCTCGAGATCGAGGCCCACCCCGAGCTGGTCGCCAATGTCGACAAGAGCAAGCTCACAGAAGCTGTCGTCAACCTCGTGGCCAACGCCATCAAGTTCACTCCCGAAGGCGGCAAGGTCCGCCTCGAGGCGCTGTCCGGCGCGGAGGGCGAGATTTACGTCAAGGTGGTCGACACAGGTCCGGGTATCCCGGCCGACCAGCTCAAGATCCTCTTCTCGCCCTGGCAACAGGCCCAAGGCCCGGTCACCAACGTCAAGGGCTACGGGCTGGGTCTGGCCATCGCGCGCATGCTGGTGGAAGCGCACGGCGGCCGGATCTCGGTCGACAGCCGCCCGGGCTCCGGCAGCACCTTCCAGTTCTGGATCCCCTCCGAACGAGTCAGCCAGGCCGTCCTGCACCAGCAGATGGCCGCTTGAAAGACCCCTGCTCCCATCTCATCTGGCCCCGGCCCGGCCTTCCCAGACCTGGTGCTAGCATCGGGGAGATGCCAGCCACAGGTCCCGGAGAGCCGCCGGGGTCTTTTTCTTCTCCTCGAAAATCCCCTCCGAAAAGATCCGGTGTCCGCCGCCCTGGCGAGCGCTCCGCGGTTGTTGATTGCCGGCATGTGTCCTGCTACAATGGCGAACTTCAATCATGACC
>JACPRK010000212.1 GCA_016190005.1 Candidatus Wallbacteria bacterium
CCCAGAAGCTTCTCGGTGTCAGTCTCGTGGGTGCCGTCGGATAGCCTCCTGCCCCCACCGCCCCACAAGAAGGTCCCAGCAATGCTCGAAATCAAGAACCTGCGCGCCGCTGTCGGCGGCCAGGAGATCCTCAGAGGCCTCGATCTGGTCGTCAAGCCCGGCGAGGTCCACGCCATCATGGGCCCCAACGGCTCCGGCAAGAGCACGCTCGCCAACACGCTCGCCGGCCGCGAAAACTACGAGGTCAGCGGCGGCCAGGTGCTCTACGACGGCAAAGACCTGCTCGCGATGTCGCCCGAGCAGCGAGCCGGCGAGGGCGTCTTCCTCGCCTTCCAGTACCCCGTCGAGATCCCTGGTGTCGGCAACGCCTACTTCCTGCGCGCCGCGCTCAACGCCGTCCGCAAGTACCGAGGCATCGAGGAGCTCGACGCCATCGACTTCCTCACTCTCGTCCGCACCAAGATGAAGCTGGTCGACATGGACGAGGGGTTCCTCTCCCGCTCCGTCAACGAGGGCTTTTCCGGCGGCGAGAAGAAGCGCAACGAGATCCTCCAGATGGCCGTGCTCGAACCGCGCCTGGCCATCCTCGACGAGACCGATTCCGGCCTCGACATCGACGCCCTGCGGATTGTCAGCGCCGGCGTCAACGCGCTCAGGAGCCCCGACCGCGCCATCGTCCTCATCACCCACTACCAGCGCCTTCTCAACTACATCGTCCCCGACTTCGTCCATGTCCTCTCCGCAGGCAGGATCGTCAAGTCCGGCGACAAGGAGCTCGCCCACGAGCTCGAGCAGGCCGGATACGCCGGCTTCGAGGAGCCGCCCGGCGACGGAACCCCCGTCGACGTGCGCGCCGTCCAGTACCGGGGGGCCTGACTCCATGCCCGCTCTGGAGAGCTTCAGCCGTAACTTCCAGGCGCTGGCGGCCGCGCCCGGCGCCCCGGACTGGCTTTCGCCTCTGCGCACGATCGCCATGGATGCCTTCCTCGCCGCCGGTCTCCCTACCACCAAGCACGAGGACTGGCGCTACACCAGCCTCACTGCCATCGCCGGGACCGACTTCTCCGAGCCCGCTGCCGCCGACCCCGACGAGGCCGCCCTGGCGTCGTTGCGCGCCGCCGACCTGGCCGAGCTGGACGGACTGGACGGACCGGTCCTCGTCTTCGTCAACGGCCGCTTCTCGCCGGGCCTCTCCAGCCCAGGCTCGCTTCCTGCCGGCGTCCGAGTCTCGAGCATGGCTTCCCAGCTCGCCTCGCGCCCGGCCATCCTCGAGAGTTCTCTTGCTGCCACCGCGGGTGCGGCAGCTCCCTTCGCTCTCCTGAACACGGCGCTCTTCACCGACGGCGCCCTCATCGAGCTGTCCGCCGAGACCGAGCTCGCGGGGGCCATCCAGCTCGTCCACGTCACCGTGCCGGGCCCGACCCCGCACGCTGCCCATGTCCGCAACCTCTTCTCGCTCGGGCCGGGTTGTCGCGCCACCATCCTCGAGTCCTGGGTCGGTACCGGCCCGCGGAGCTATCTGTCCAATGCCGTCACCGACGTGCGGCTGGCCCCGCGTTCTGCGCTCCACCACTACCGGGTGCAATGCGAGGGAGACGGTGCCTTCCACCTCTCAAACGTCCGGGTCGATCAGGCGGCCGAGAGCCGCTACGTCTCGTGGTCCGTGAGCCTGGGCGGCGCGCTCGTCCGAAACGACATCTCCGCCCTCCTGGCCGCTAGCCACGCCGAGTGCGTGCTGAACGGCCTCTACCTGGCCACCGACCGACAGCACGTCGACACCCACACCTTCATCGACCACGCCCAGCCCCACTGCCGCTCTTCCGAGGTCTACAAGGGCGTGCTCGACCGCGCTGCCCGCGGCGTCTTCAACGGGAAGGTCCTGGTCCGGCCGGGCGCCCAGAAGACCGACGCCTCGCAGAGCAATCGCAACCTGCTCCTCACCCGTGAGGCCGAAGTCGATACCCGCCCCCAGCTCGAGATCTACGCCGATGACGTCAAGTGCACCCACGGCGCTGCCGTCGGTCAGCTCGATGAGGACGCGCTCTTCTACCTGCGTGCCCGCGGAATCCCGGCCGACCTCGCGCGCAACATGCTCACCTACGCCTTTGCCAGCGATGTGCTCGACGGGCTCGCGCTGCCGCCGGTGAGGCGCCGGCTCCATGGGCTCGTGAGGCGCTGGCTCGACAAGTCCCAGGAGCGAGGCGGATGAGCACGCTCGTCAAGGCCTCCGCTGCGAGCGCTCCCGGCGCCGATCCGGCCGCGCCGTTCGACGTCGAGCGCGTGCGGAAGGACTTCCCGATCCTCGATCAGGAGATCCACCACGGCAAGCACCTCGTCTACCTCGACAACGCGGCGACCAGCCAGAAGCCGCAGGTCGTGATGGACGCCCTGGGCCGCTACTACGGCGCCGACAACGCCAACGTCCACCGCGGCGTCCACCGCCTCTCGGAGCGCGCCACCGAGGCCTACGAGGGCGCCCGACGCCGCATTCGCCAGTTCCTCAACGCTGGCGAGGACCGGGAGATCGTCTTCGTTCGAGGGACCACCGAGGCCATCAACCTGGTCGCCCACGGCTGGGGCCGCCGGTTCTTCAAGGCTGGCGATCGGGTGGTCGTCTCCGAGATGGAGCATCACTCCAACATCGTCCCCTGGCAGATGCTGCGCGATGAGCTCGGCATCGAGCTCGCCGTCATCCCGATGGACGACGAAGGGCAGCTCGAGCTCGAAGGGCTAGAGGAGCTGCTGACTGCCCGCACCAAGCTCGTCAGTGTCGTGCACGTCTCCAACGCGCTCGGGACTGTGAACCCGGTGGAGAGGATCGTGCAACTGGCGCACGCCCGGGGCGTGCCCGTCCTGCTCGACGGCGCGCAGGCGGTGCCCCACATCGGCGTCGATGTCCGGGCTCTCGACGCCGACTTCTACGTCTTCTCGGGCCACAAGCTCTTTGGGCCCACCGGAATCGGCGTCCTCTACGGCAAGGCCGAACGGCTCGAGGCGATGCAGCCCTACCAGGGCGGCGGCGACATGATCCGCTCGGTCACCTTCGAGAAGACCACCTACAACGTCATCCCCTACAAGTTCGAGGCGGGCACCCCGCATATCTCCGGGGCCATCGCTCTCGGCGAGGCGATCGAGTGGTTCCGTGCGCTCGACCTGGCCGGCGTCGAGGCCCACGAGCGCGCGCTCCTGGAGCTGGCCACCCGCAGGCTTCGAGAGGTCCCCGGCGTGCGCATCGTCGGTACGGCCCGCGAGAAGCTGGGCGTCGTCAGCTTCGTGATGGAGGGCGTGCACCCCCACGACATCGGGACGGTGCTCGACCTCGAGGGCGTTGCCATCCGCACGGGTCACCACTGCGCCCAACCCGTCATGCAGCACTTCAAGGTACCGGCGACGGCCCGCGCCTCCTTCGCCCTCTACAACACCGCCTCCGAGATCGACGCGCTGGTCGCGGCTCTCGCAAAGGTCCGGGAGGTGTTCTGCTGATGTCCGACCTGCGAGACCTCTACCAGGAGGTCATCCTCGATCACAGCAAGAAACCCCGAAACTACCGCCGCATGGAGGACAGCTGCTCCAGGGCCGAGGGGTTCAACCCGCTCTGCGGCGACCAGCTCGTGCTGTTCGTCAAGGTCGCCTCGGGCATCATCCAAGACATCAGCTTCGAGGGTTCCGGCTGCGCCATATCCAAAGCCTCGGCTTCGATGATGACGGGCGCCGTCAAGGGGAAGACCCTGGAAGAGGCCGACCGGGTCTTCGAGCACTTCCACAAGATGGTGACCGGCCAGCCCGGCGATCCGTTCGATGCGGAGATCCTGGGGAAGCTGGCCGTGTTCAGCGGCGTCTGCGAGTTCCCCGCGCGTGTCAAATGCGCCAGTCTCGCCTGGCATACCCTCAAGGCCGCCTTGAAGGGCGAGGGGCAGCAGGTAACCACCGAATGAGTCCGGCTCGCTCCGAGCACCACTCCGACCATGTACGAACCTCAACAGACCGTTAGCCTCCAGCGCGACTGCGAGGCCATCCAGATTCCCTTCGGAACGCGTGTTCCTCTCGAGAAGGGGACGATTGTCACCATTACCCAGACCCTGGGCGGCAACTTCACGGTCATGACCGACCGCGGGTTCCTGGCGCGCATCGCCGGCAAGGACGCGGATGCCCTGGGGATGCAGCCGCCGCCGCCACCACCCGCGCCCATCGTGGCGACCGCTCTGTCTTCGCCCGCCGTCCCCTCGGAGCCTGGCAAAGGGGTCGATGCCCAGCTCGTCTGGGACCAGCTCAAGACCATCTATGACCCCGAGATCCCGGTCAACATCGTGGATCTCGGCCTGGTCTACTGCTGTCAGGTCGTGCCAACCGAGTCGGAGGGCATCAAGGTCCAGGTGGCCATGACGATGACAGCGCCCGGGTGCGGGATGGGCGGAATGCTGCGCCAGGAGGCGATCGACAAGATCCTCGCGATTCCCGGCGTGAAGGACGCCCAGGTCGAGCTGGTCTGGGACCCGCCCTGGGACATGAGCAAGATGAGCGAGGCGGCCAAGTTGCAGCTGGGGATGTTGTGACGCCCAGGCCGCTAGGCACGGGCAGACCGGTGCATTAAGATGTTCAGTGAGTCAGCGGTGGAGCCCGCGCGAATCCGGCCGGCCCGGCGGGCCATCCCCTCTGCCGTTCGCGTCGAGCGGCCGCCGCGTGACCGTTGGGTCCGATGATGAATGTCGAACAGCTCCAGGAGTGCATAGGCCACCTCACGCGCATCGGGGTGGCGCTGACGAGCGAGCACGACCTCGACAAGCTGCTCGATCTCATCGTGACGGAGGTGCGGGAGTTCACGCACGCCGACGCCGGAAGCCTTTACATTCGCGAAGGGGACCGGCTGCGGTTCGCCGCCAGCCAGAACAAGACGCTCGGCATGGGAATCGGCCCGCAGCCCGCCGACGCGCCCTCCTTCCGCAATCTCTACATTCCCATCAACATGCAGAGCCTGGCGGGCTACGTCTGCGAGACCGGCCAGGTGCTCAACCTGGTGGACGCCTACCAGATTCCGGCCGACAGCCCCTACCAGTTCAACCGCGGCTTCGACCAGAAGACGGGATACCGGACTCAATCGATGCTTTTGGTCCCGATGCGCAACCAGCAGCAGAAGGTCCTTGGCGTGATCCAGCTCATCAACTCCACGTCCAAGGACGGGACCGTGGTCCCCTTCGACAAGGACATGGAGAGCCTGGTGGTTTGCATCGCCAGCCAGGCGGCGGTCTCGCTCGATAACGCGCAGCTGACCAAGGCCATCAAGGAAGCGCACCTGGACACCATCTACCGGCTGGCCATCGCCGCCGAGTACCGCGACGAGGACACCGCCCTGCACCTCAAGCGGATGAGCAATTACTCGCAGATCATCGCGCGCCACTACGGGATGAGCGAGGAGCGGGCGGAGCTCGTCCTCTACGCGAGCCCCATGCACGACGTCGGCAAGCTCGGCATCCCGGACGCCATCCTCCTGAAACCGGGCCGCCTGACCGCCATCGAGCGCGAGATCATGCAGACCCACACCAGCATCGGGGCCAAGATCCTCAGCGGCTCCCAGTCCGAGCTCCTGGAGGTCAGTCGCATCATCGCGCTCACCCACCATGAGAAGTTCGACGGCACGGGCTACCCCCTGGGGCTGGAGGCCGAGGACATTCCCATCGAGGGTCGCATCGTCGCCCTGGCCGATGTCTTCGACGCGCTCACCAGCCGCCGCTGCTACAAGCCCGCCTACGAGCTCGAAAAGGTCATGACCATGATCCGGGGCGATCGCGGCAAGCATTTCGACCCCGGCGTCTTCGATGCCTTCGACAAGGGCTTCCAGGAGATCCTGGACGTCTACAACAAGTATCGCGAGTAGCGTCGCGGACCGCGCGCCACCAGGGGGGCCGTCGTCAGTTCAGGGCTTCCCATTCGCGGCTTCGGGGGGTATAATCCCGCGACTTTCCGCGACCGGGGTCGCGGAGGCGAAGCATGCAGTCGCAAGCCAACATCACGCGGGAGTTCCGGGAGAAGCAGATCTGGGCGGTCCGCTTCCGCGGCGGCATCTTGCTCGGACTAGCGGCGCTCTACGCGGGCCTGGCGGCGGCAGGCGCCGTACCGCTCAACGGCTACGCGGTCGGTGCGCTCGTGCCCCTCTTCCTGCTGAACGAGATCCGGCGCCAGTGCCACCGGCGCGGAATCCATAGCGATCTGCTGACCGAGCTCTGCGTCGTCGCGGACGTGCTCACCATCGGCGTCATCTGCTACTTCACGGGCGGCGTCGAGAGTTTCTTCCTGCCGTTCCTTTTCATCCAGGTGGCCGGCACCTCGCTCCACGTGAACTTCCTGGCTGGCCTCAAGGCCGCCGCCGGCGGGGCGTCGCTTTTCGCCATCCTCTGCGCGCTCGAGAACGTGGGCGCCCTGCCGCACTCGCCGTTCATGGACGCCGCCGGCCACGCCAGCCACTGCCTCAATACGGCCTACGTCGCCAGTGCGTCACTTCTGATCGGCTTTGCGCTCTTCCTGGCTGCGCTTTCGACCGGCTACGTCGCCAAGCGCCTCCGCGTTCGGGAGGAGGAGCTGGCCGAGGCCAATCGCCAGCTGGTCCGGCTCTATCGTGAGACCCAGCGCCTCTCCATCACCGACGAGCTCACCGGCGCTTTCAACCGCCGCCACCTGATGAAGCGGCTGGCCGAGGAGATGAGCCGCAGCACGCGTTACGAGCGGCCCTTCAGCATCGTCATGATGGACGTCGACCACTTCAAGAAGGTCAATGATGCACACGGCCATCCGGCCGGCGACGCCGTTCTCAAGGAGGTCGCCGCCCGCGCCATGGGTGAGCTGCGCGAGTCCGATTTCCTCGCGCGCTACGGTGGTGAGGAGTTCGCTGTCCTGCTCCCCGAGACATCGCTGGACGGCGCCAAGCTCGTCGCAGAGCGCATCCGGGAGCGCATCGCTGCTACTCGTATCGTCCTCGACGAGACCGAGCTGGCCGTGACGATGAGCCTGGGAGTCGCCACCCTTCCGATGGTCCGCAAAGAAGCCGCTGATCCGATCGCCGACATCCTGGCTGCGGCCGATGCGCGCCTCTATCGTGCCAAGAAGGCCGGTCGTAACCGCGTGGTCGCAAGCGACCAGCCTATCGCCGAGCCTGCCGGGCAACCCGGCTTCGGCGATGCCACCCCCGAGCTGGCACACGCGTAAGGGCCGCTCGTTCTCCGGGGAGTAAAAAGCACCGCACAGCCGGTCGTGCCGGCGTGCGGTGCGCGCGTCGATCGAAAACGGCCTCTACCGGGCTTGCCGGCGTGCCGGCTTGGGAGCCAGCCGCTCCAGGAGCATCTCCGCTCGGGGCGTCGTGTAATAGACCGTGGCCTGATCGGTCAGGATCAGAGTCCCATCCGCCAGCCAGTCGCGCAGCTCGGAGGTCGATAGACCGGCATCCAGCAGCAGCTCCATCGTGGTGGTCTGCGAGCGCCAGCCGCGGACCCTCGGCAGCGGGGTGCGCGGGATCGGTTTGGTCGCCTTCGCTTTCCGGTCAGCTCGAGAAACGGGGCGGACGGCCGGGATCGCCCGGCCCGTCTCGCCCTCAGACGCGGGGACAGACGCGATCGCTGTCACGACGGGAGCGGGAAGCTCCTCAGTCGGGGCCGCCATCGACGCCTCGGCTGCCTGCGGTGCCGGGTTCGCTTCGTCGGTCTCCTCGACGGCAGTAGATTCCTCTGTCGCCACGACCGCGGGCTGTGGAAGTGGTGCGAGCTCCTCGATGGCCTTTGCCGGCGGCGCCGAGGAGGCCTGCTCCTCGGAAAAGTGCGCGGCTTGGGGCGGGCTAGCCTGCTCTGCGACAGCGACTGCGGCCTGCAACGGGAGGAGCGGCTCCTCGAGCACAAGGGCGAGTTGCGGCGAACTGAGAGGCTCCTCGATCTGCAGCGCGGCCTGCTCGAGTTCCGGCGTCTCCTCGGCCGGCGGAGCCTCTTTCGGTTCCTCCGGGTGCATCACGAGATCGGACGGATCGACCTGTCGCAGCCGGAACAGCAGGTCCGGGTGCGCGTCGAGCCGGACGCCGGCCCCGCAGAGCGCCGCGGTGACGTGCTTGCAGTTGCCCGCCCACTCGGCGCACGAGCACGAGAGCGTCAGCTCGCTGAGGGACGGGTAGAGGCCGCCCGGCTTCTGAGTCAGCGCGAAAACCACGGAAGCCGGCGCCGCAGCCAGCAGCTCCACGACGGAGCCGACCTGGCCTTCGCACACCCGGATGATCTCGTGCCAATCGCTTCCGGGCATCGCCGGCACCTCGATCTTGACGGTGTAGAGCTCCGCTCCCTGGACCAGCGCGCTGATCTGCCCGGCCTCGATCTTGAGATCGACCAGCAGATCGTTTCGCAGATACTCCAGGGCGCTCGGTAGCAGCGCCGCCAGTTCCGTCGAGGACTCCAGATTCGTCCTCCAGTTATCCCCCCAGAACGTCCCCCTCAGGTCTTGCCCCTGAACGACGACCGGGTTAGCCGCGTACCCCCTTTTCCTCAATTCCCAAACTTGCCGTCGAGCCATGAGCATGCGAGTGCCCACGCTGACAAAGGGCCGCCAGCCACTGGACGAACCGAATCCCATCGACATATCACTCTCCTAAGTCCAAACAATTGAAGGGTTCCATTTTGGGGCACATGGCCTGCAATGTCAAGGAATTCCGCTCCTAGAGTGGATCTTCGCGTATTCGCCCGATTCCGGCCGGCGCCCGGACAATGGCGGTGTGTACTAGACTGGTTTCGTGGCGGAGCTCCGAGAGAAACTGGCCCTGGACGCTTCCTTCTGCGAGAAGTACCAGCTCGGAGAGAAGCTCGGCGAGGGGGCGATGGGCACCGTTTACGCGGCCACCCAGCGGTCGCTTGGCCGCCGCGTCGCGCTCAAGTTCCTATCGGAGGGGCTGGCGCGCGACGAGGGCTGCCGGCGCCGCTTCACCGCGGAAGCCCGGATGGCTGCCAGGCTCTCTCACACGCACCTGGTGGCCGTCCACGATTCCGACGAGGCGGCCGGACTGCCCTTCATCGTCTTCGAATTCGTCCCCGGCAAGACGCTGCGTCGGCGCATGGACGTGGGGCCCGTGCTGGCGCGGGAGGCCCTGGAGCTCGCGGCCCAGATCTGCGACGGGCTCCAGACCGCCCACGCCGCCGGGATTCTCCATCGCGACATCAAGCCCGAGAACATACTGCTCTCGACCCAGGGCGTTCCCAAGATCGCCGACTTCGGTATCGCCAAGGACCTGCTGCTCAGCCGAGCTGCCACGCAGCCGGGCGCCATCGTCGGCACGCCGCTCTACCTCTCGCCCGAGCAGGCCGAGGGCGTCGCGGCGACGGCCGCCTCGGACATCTACTCCGTCGGCTGCGTGCTCTTCGAGATGCTGACGGGCCGGCTGCCCTTCGAGGGCGACACGTTCGTTGGGCTCCTGCGGGCCAAGATGATCGAGAGGGCTCCCAGGGCCGACATCGTCGATCCCCGCATCCCGTCTCGCGTCGGCGCGCTCCTGGCCGTGGCGCTGGAGCGCGATCCGGCATTGCGGTATCCCTCGGCGTCCGCGTTCGGCCAGGCCCTGAGAAAGGCGCTGCTTCTTCCGGACCTGCCCGCCCAGGCCAGGCAGTCGACAGCGGGTGAGCCGGGGCGCATTCCGAGCGGCGCGACGGCGACGGTCGTGCGCTCTCCCGTGGGCCGCCGTGCAGCCTCGGGCCGATCGCCCGTGGTCCTTGCGCCGCCCCGCGCGTCGTTTCCGTGGACGGCCGTCGTCTGGACGTCCTTCGCTGCGATTGCGCTGGCGGCGGCCACCCTGCTCCTGCCCGACGAAGGAGCGCAATCACCCGGTGGCGTCGACCGGCTCGCCTGGCTGTCGCGGCATCCGGGTTCGGGTGCAGGCCGATCGGGTGCGACCACGCGCACGCTGGTGCTCGTGAAGACTCCCACCGCCGCGCCGTCTGTGCCCGTCACCGCCGCTGGCCCCGCTGCCGGCGGGGGCACCCCGGCGGCACCCGAGCCGCCTCGGCCTCGCGGCCGTCTCGAGGGCGAAACGAACCTTGCCTGGCTGTCGCGCGATCCGGAGAGCCCGGCTGCACTGCACGCCTGCCTGGCCTCGCCGGCGGACCGCACGTCGATCGAGATCGTCCTGGGGCCCAGGCAGCGGCAGTCGGCGGCCGTGGCGGCGCTGCTGGCGCGTTACAAGATGGAGCTGGGGCAGACCTCCTCGGCGGCGGCGCTCATCCGCAGCGCCCTGGAGCGATCCGCCAATGGTGTGCTCGCCTCGCCCGAGATCCGTGAGACGATGGAAGAGGTGTCTGTGTGGCTGGGCGATGCGACGCTGCTGACGGAGGCAGCCACGGAGCTGCCTGCGGGGGCCGCGGGGATCGAGCCGTCACTGTTGAGGGCGAGCGCGCGGATCGGTGCCAAACAGCCCAGCGCTGCGCTCGAGCTCTACCGGGGACTGGTCGATTCCGGGTACCCGGAGGCAGGCGTCCACCTGGGGCGCTCGGTGGCGCACTGGCAGGCCGGGGACACGTTTGCGGCCTCACTGGACGCGAAGCTCGACCTGGAACGAGGGGGGCTCGAGCGGGGGCGGTCCGTGGCCAGCTTCGTGCTGTCGATGGCGGCTCGGCGGATGGGGGCGCGGCGGCTGGCGACCCGGGTGCGGGCCGAGCTTGCGAGGCTGCCGCTGCCGCCCGCCCGGTTGCAATCGGCGCTCGCCTGGGAGGCCGAGCTCGGCGAGGCTAGCCGGGACGAGGAATCGGATTCGGTGGATGATTTGCCGACAGTGGTTCCGGCCGGGTCTGCCCGGATCGGCCGCGAGGAGTGGACCGAACGAGGATGGGCCGCCGCCGCGTTCGAGCCGCTGGCGGGCGGGCCGGAGGTCGAGCGGGTCGAGCTAGGGACCGAGTTTCCTGGCCGGCTGCATGTCTTCCTGACGAGACCCTGACGTGGCGCGTACGATTGCGATCTCGGTGCTGGCGCACGTGGCGCTTCTGGTGAGCGTTTCGGCTGCGCTCGGCTGTGGGTACCTCTTCGGGAACCTGAGGCTGGCGCCTCTGGTGGCGGCAGGCGTGGTCTTCTTGGGGCTACTGCCGGTGGCGTCGCGGGAGGTTTTCCGGGCGCTGAGGCGGGCCGGGTCTCGTGGGCAGACACCGCTCTGGGCGCTGCCGCTCGGGCAGCTGGCTGCGACGCTCTCGGCCACGATGGGCGCGCTGGCGTTGCCGGCGGCGCTGGGCCGGGCGGACTTCTGGCGCGACCTGCTCGACGTCTCGCCCGGACCGTTCACGGATCTGGTGGTGCTTTCGAGTCTGGTGACGATGGGCGGCTGCGTCGTGAGCTTCGTCCTGCTCAGCTACGAGTGGATTCGCCACGGCATGGTGCGCGAGATCCGGGGGCCGAACTCGCCGACGCGGCTGGCGCTTGCCCTGGGGGGAGGGCTGCTGCCGCTGCTGGTGCTGCTCACGGCTGCCTTTCCGCCGGACAATCTGGCGTACCTGACGGCCTGGAAGGCCTACTCCTTCGACCGGGACGCCGAGCGAGCGCTGGCCGGATTCAGGCGCCTGGCCGAGGCGCCGGCGAGCTCGCCGCTGGTCGACAACGCGCTCTTCAGGCTGGCGCTGCTCGAGCGCGAGCTGGGTCGGACTACGGAAGCTCTGGAGGCGTTGAGGCAGTTGAGGCAGCGGTGCCCGGCTTCGCCGCTCGTGGACGACGCGACGTATCTCTCGGGCCGGCTGCTGCTGGCTCGGGGTGACGCCGCCGCGGCGAGCCGGGAGCTGGAGCTGGTGACCGAGCGCTGGCCGTCTTCGTGCCTGGCCGACGACGCGCTGCTCGCGCTCTACCGGATTGCGCGGGACCGCCGCGACGCACCGCGAGCGAACGCCTTGCTCCATCGCATCCGGCGGGACTGTGTCTGGCGGTTCGCGGAGGTCGACACGGGGGCGGGTAAACCGCGCTTCGCCCGCACGGCAGAGCTGGTTCCGTAACGCGGACGGCGGGCCCGGCGCTACTTCACCTTGACGGCGTGGACGCCATCCCAGCCCGGCGGCGGCGGGGACTTGGCGTACTGCTCGGCCCGATCCAGCATCGCCCGCGAGGGGCCGTCCTCGGGAACGATCTGCAGCGCGCGGCTAAAGAGCGCCGTAGCGCCTGCGAAGTCGAGCGCCCGGTAGGCGGCGAGCGCCCGTTCGTAGTGCGCCAGCATCTCTTCGAGCTCGGGCGGCAGCGGCGTCGTGCGGGGGGCCAGCGGCTCGTAGAGCGCCACGGGCGTCTTGCGGCCAACCACGCGGACCCGGTCGATCTCGCGGGCCCAGAAGTGGTTGCCGGTCTGGGCCATCGTGTCGCCCGTGACCAGCACCTCGGTGCCGTACTCCTTGTTGGTCGGCTCCAGCCGCGCGCCCAGGTTGACGTTGTCGCCCAGCACCGTGAGGCTCTTGCGGACGGCGCTGCCGAAGTTGCCGACGACCATCTCTCCGGTGTTGACGCCGATACGCATGGACAGGTCGGGATGGCCCATCTCGACGGCCAGGTCGGCCATGCGGTCGCGCATGTCGATGGCAGCGGCCACGGCTCGGCGGGCGTGGTCCGGGTAGTAGCCGATGGGCCAGCCGAAGAAGGCGACCACGGCGTCGCCCACGTACTTGTCCAGCGTCCCCCAGTGGCGGAAGACGATGTCCGTCATCGCGGTCAGGTAAAGATTGAGCAGGCGGGCGAGCTCGGTGGGGTCGCCGATCTTCTCCGAGAGCGTCGAGAATCCCTTGAGGTCCGTGAAGAGGACCGTCAACGTGCCGCGTTCGGGCTCGGCGTTGAGCGCATCGGGATCGTTCATGATCCGGTCGATCAGGGCGGGCGGGACGTACTTGGCGAAGGCCGTCCGTAGCTCCTCCTTGGTGGCCAGCTCGCGTTCGAGCGTAGCCTGCGAGCGGGCGAGCTGCTCGTCCTTGGAGCGGTGCGAGCGGGCGTTGGTGAGTGCCAGCCCCAGGAGAGACGCAAGCGTCGAAAGATGCGCCAGCGTATCCGAGTCGTAGGCCTCCGCGTCGAGCCGCGCCACGTTGAGCAACGCGCGCACTTCGCCGGCCACCTTCACCGGCACGCAGACCTTGCATGGCAGCGGGCCCTTCGAGAGCACGCGCCTGAGGTCCGGGTTCTTGAGACTGTGCTCGCCGTACATCTCCCCGAACATCGCCGCATGACCCAGGAAGTTCGCGTCGCCGCGGGCCACACGCACCGAGGCGATCTCGGCCAGCGCGCGCCCCTCGCTGACCCGAGGCACGTAGACCTGCCGGTCGTCGTCGGAGATCAACACGTGGTACTCGCGGACTCCGACGTCCTCCAGGAGGATCTCCTTGAGCGTCGTGAAGATCTCCTCTTCCTGGTGAAGACCGGCCAGTTTCTGGAAGCGCCGGAAGACCCGGTTGACCCGCGAGGCGATGCCCGGTCCCCGCCGCACCAGCTTGTCGGCGAACGCGGCGAGCGATTGCGCGAAGAATTCCTGGAACAGGACCTGACAGAGCGCCGCCAAGACCGCGTAGAGGTAGAAGTTCAGCCAGAGTAGCGGGTTTTTGCCCGCGGGCACCGGCAAGAACTCGGGGATCTGCGCCAGGGAGAGGTAGCGGTAGACCCAGTAGGCGATGGTCGCCTGGAAAGCCAGCGAGGCGATGGTGAGTGTGCCGGACCCCATCACCGACGTGTAGAAGATGCTCACGAACGCGCGCCAGAGGCTGGCCAGGGGGAGCATCGTGAAGAGGAACCCCCAGCCGATCGCCGTCAGCGAGACGAGGAGCTGTGGGTGAGCCGCCAGGGCCGGAACTGTGTCGCGCAGCAGCGTGTAGAGGTAGGGACCGTGTGGCAACAGCACCTGCATGACGCCAAAAAAGGCTTGCAGGAAGAGCCCCACCGAGCTGCTGAGCGCGGCGTAGTAGGCGGCCAGCCGGGCCAGTTGCCGCTTCTCGCGTGCGGTCTCCTGGGCGCGCGCCAGGCAGCCGGAGCAGACGAATTGCATGTCCCAGGCAGGCAGCGCTTCGCGGTCGACTGCATCGCGCGCCGCGTCGCCCAGCGATTCGGGGTCGACGCAGCCGGCCAGCGGCTTGTCGTTCTTGCAGAGCCGGCAGGTGACGGCCAGGAGCTGGGGCCGGGAGTTGGGGCCACAGGCGCGGAATGCGGCCGAGCTGCAATCCGGCGATTGCGGCTTGAGCTCGCCCGAGCGGAAGTCGAAGACGAACGACATCGCGGGCAAGACCTGTCCGTGCCGGTCGAGGAAGTCGACCAGCGCCAGGGTTGGCTCCGCCACGAAGGAGAGCTCCTGGGTCGTCGGTGCGTGGGCCGTGGCGCGCGCCAGAAGATGTGTCTCCACGCGCGTGCCCCGGGGGTCGCTGGTCTGGACGAAGAGCGCCTCGCCCCCGTCGTCCACCAGGAATCGCCCCCGGATGTGGAAGCCCTCGCCCTTGGCCGCCAGCAGCGTTACGCGGTGGTCGCGGGCAAACGAGCCCTTCGGACCTAGGCCGATGGGGCCTGCCAGCGCGTAGCCTTCTCCCGTGAACGGTGGGCTGCCGAGCGAGGATTCGCGCGGATTGAGCACGCACGAAAGGTCGGGCATCCTCAGGCCGGAGGCGTCGTAGAAGTCGAGCTGCACGCCCAGCGTGGTCGCCGGCACCGTGAAGCTGGCCGCGCGACCGCTGCCGCCGCCTGGAAACGCGACCTCGCCCAGCTCGGCGGCCGTGCGCTTGCCGCTGGGCCAGAGCGAGTACTGCAGCCGGGCCGCCCGGCCCCCGTCGTCGAGCGCCACCGCCAGGTCCAGCCGGTCGCCCTTGCGGCTGTAGACGACATTGACGGCGCGCGGGAACCGGTAGCGACCCGGCGGCCCGTACCCGAGAGGGACGTTTTCGGTCACTTGCCCCCCAGGAGCTGGCTCAGAAGTCCGTAGCCCGTGCCGGTCGCCGAGTGGCAGCGTGATTCGAGCACCCGGCCGTCCTTCAGCAGCGCGAGCTCGAGCTTGCCGAACTTGCACGCCGGGCAGTGCGAAAGCTGGGCCTGTACGCCGCTCTTCGTGTCGGCCGGAAGGCGTAGGCGGCCGGCGATCAGCCCCTCCACCTCGGCCCGCACGGTCTCGTCGCGGGCGCGCCCCAGCTTCATCAACGCTTCCACCAGCACCAGGTCGTCGCCCGCAGGCGCCGTGAAGAGCCGGTGATGTGAAAGCCGCTCGCCGCACTTCGGGCACGGTGAGACCAGCCCCAGTGCGGACTTCACGGATTCCAGAAAGGACATATCGATCGAGCTCTCGACGACTCCCCTATTATTACGGATTCTCTCCCTTCGCATCCCCCCCCCTCGAGCCTCACTCCTCGAGCCTCACTCCTCGGGTCTCACTCCTCACTCTCATCGCAAAGGCCATCGCCACTTTCCCGGTCGTGCCCAGCGCCAGGTGCAGGCGGTCATCTCCCAGGTGGCGCCCGATGGCGCCCGTGCATCGGACCCGGGGGCGCCTCCTGGCCGAGCCCGGGTCGACGTCCAGGTCCCGCCACTCGAAGCCGGCGCCGGAGGGGAGACCGATCGCCTTGAAGAGCGCCTCTTTGGCGGCGAAAAGACAGGCGAAGTGCTCCAGCGGACGCGCCGACGCCCGGGCTCGCTCCCGTTCGGCGGCGGTGAAGACGCGGGCCGCGAACGCCTCCGGGCTCCGTGTCAGAGACCGCTCCAGCCTCGCAAGCTCGACGACATCGACGCCGATTCCGGTGCCTTTGTCGAACATGGGCCCTCCCGCAAGATTTCACGCAACCTGGGTTGCCGGCGAGCATCCAAACAGATACATTTCAGGTGGGATTCTAAGCACACGAGGAGGCATCGCGTGAACCGAACGTTTGTTCTATTGCTGGTGGCGGGTCTTACCCTGTGCGGCCCCGTGGCCGCCGGGTTGTCGCTCCACGTGACTTCCGATCACGAATCGAAAGTCTACCTGGGCAACACCTACCTGGGCGACACGCCCATCGATCTCAACTCTGTCAAGCTCGGCACCCATACGGTGAAGGTGAAGAGTCTGGAGACCGGCCAGACACAGACCTTCTCGGTGGTCTCGAGCCGGGTTGCCAACACGGAGAAGTCGATTCACGCCCGCTTCGATGGAACTTCCAGCCGCCGCTCGGCCTCGGTGGAGCGCGACGACCGATGCATCGAGTCGGGCAGGAGCTCCCGGTTCCGGGTGGAGCCCTACGATCCGCCGCGCCGCGAGTACAGCTACCGCGAGTATGGCTACTCCCCGTACCGCTCCTACGCGGAGTACGCGCCTGCCCCGGCTTACTACCGGCCTGCACCGACATACTCCACGCCCTACCCGAGCTACTATCCGGCGCAAGCCTACTCGTCGCCGTACTACCCGAGCGGCTACTCGGCGCCCTACTATCCTAGCGGTTACTCGGGCGATCCCTATGCCCGTCGCGCCAGTTCAACCGATCGCTTCCGGAATGTGGTTCTTGGCGCCGCCATCGCCAACGAGGTCTTCAACAACGGCCGGCGCAGCCGCACCGGCATCCGGCGCGGGCTGGTCGGCGCGGGGCTCTTGAACGAGCTGGTCGGCGGAAGCTCCCGCGGAGGCTACGGCTACGGTGGCTTCGGCGGTTCCGGCGGCTACGGCGGCTCGGCCTTCGGTTCTCTCTTCGGATTCTGAGCCCGCACCGCGCGTGCTATCATCGTCGTCCAACGATCGGGAGGACGACGTGTCCAGGGACGCTTTCTATATCACGACGGCCATCGACTACGTCAACGCGGAGCCCCACATGGGCCACGCGTACGAAAAGGTCGGGGCCGACGCGATGGCCCGCTACCAGCGACTCCGAGGCAAGGACGTCCGCTTCACCATCGGCACCGACGAGCACGGTCAGAAGGTCGCCGAATCGGCGGCGGCGCTCGGGCTGGAGCCGCAGCAGCACGTCGATCGCATCGCCGGTCGCTTCCAGGATGCCTGGAAGCAGCTGGAGATTTCGCACGACGACTTCATCCGCACCACCCAGCCGCGACACCACAAGAGCGTGGCGGAGCTCTTCACACGCGTCCAGAGCGCCGGCGACCTCTACCTGGGCGATTACGTCGGCTGGTACTGCAAGTTCGAGGAGACCTTCTGGCCCGAGACGAAACTCGAGCAGGGCAACTGTCCCACCTGCAACCGGCCCGTTCAGAAGATCACCGAGCGCAACTGGTTCTTCAAGCTCTCGAAGTACACCGAGCCGCTGAAGCGCCACTTCCAGTCCAATCCCGAGTTCATCCTTCCGGTGGCCCGGCGCCAGGAGATGATGAACATCCTGGAGGAAGGCCTGGAGGACCTTTCGATCTCGCGCTCCACCTTCCAGTGGGGCATCCCGTTCCCGGGCCATCCCGGCCACGTCGTCTACGTCTGGTTCGACGCGCTGATCAACTACATCACCTCGGCCGGGTTTCCGGACGACGCCGGTAGCTTGGCCCGCTACTGGCCCGCCGATTACCACGTCATCGGAAAGGACATCGCCAAGTTCCACACCATCATCTGGCCGGCGATGCTGCTTTCGGCCGGGCTTCCGCTGCCGGCGCATGTCTTCATCCACGGCTTCGTCTTGACCCCCACGGGCAAGATGTCCAAGTCGCTGGGCAACGTCATCGCGCCCGGCGAGATGGCCGGCAAGTACGGCGCCGACGCGCTGCGCTACACGCTTTTGCGCGAGATCGCGTGGGGGCAGGACGGCGTCATCAGCGAGGAGATTCTGGTCAACCGCTACAACCGCGACCTGGCCAACGACCTCGGCAATCTCCTGCACCGGATCGGCACCCAGATCCAGAAGCACTTCGGCGGCGTCGTCCCGCCGGTTGCCGAGGGGTCCAAGGGACCGCTGGAGGGGGAGCTCGAGCAGGCCTCGCGCGAGGCCTCGCGGGCGGCGGCCGCGGGCTACGAGGCGTTTGCGTTCCACCAGGCGCTCGAGGGGGCCTGGGGGCTGGTGCGAGCCGCCAACCAGTACGTCGACCGCGCGGAACCCTGGAAGTGGGCTGCCGGAAAGTGGGGGGACGGCCTTCGCGAGGAAAACCCGCCGTCCGCGGAGCAGGCCCGCGTGCGCCTAGGGACGGTGCTGTCTGTCGGCTCCGAGGCGCTCCTGCAGGCCGCGACGCTCCTGGAGCCCGTGATCCCGGCCACTTGTCAGTGCATCCGGGCCACGCTGGGAGTCGAGGGTCGGCCCCACTGGGACTCGGAGGCTCCATTGAGTGGGCGGCTCGCCGGCAAGACGCTCTCGCTCGGCGCCCCGCTCTTCCCCAGGCTCGAGGCACCGGCCAGGGTCGAGGCTGCGCCGAAGCCCGCCGCCAAACCGCCGGCCTCCAAGCCAGCGGTGCGTCCGCCGGCCGCGGCGCCCGTCGAGTCGCTCGGCTACGACGACTTCATGCGTGCTGACTTGCGGGTCGCCCGGGTCGTTTCTGCTTCCCGCGTACCGAATGCCGACAAGCTCCTGCAGCTCTCGGTCTCGCTCGGAGGGGCGGGCGAGCGCCAGGTGGTCGCCGGCATCGCCCAGAGCTATGCCCCCGAAGAGCTGATTGGCAAGCAGGTCGTGCTGGTCGCTAACCTGGCGCCGGCCAAGATCCGTGGCATCGAGAGCCACGGCATGATCCTGGCCGCCGCCGACGCCGACGGCAAACACCACGTCGTGACCCCCGACGGCTCGACGCCCGACGGCGGCCGCGTCAAGTGAGCGGCCGCCGTCCTCGACGGGGGACTACCTTTCACCCGTGAGCGACTCCAGGCTCGCCTGGGGCGGGCCGTTGCCGGCGGGCGGAGGGTCGCGCAGGGTGGCGGCGCTGGTGGAGGCCGTGTCGCCGCCGCGGCGGCGCAGAGCATCGGCAAGGTCGGCCTTCACCTTTTCGCGCTGGCCCTCGAGGTCCTGTAAGGCGGCGCGTAACTTTTCGAGCTGGCCATCCAAGTCGTTGATGGTCTGCTCGTGCTTGGCAATGCGGTCGCGTGCCGAGCGGATGGCGCTGGCGAGGGCAGACTTCGCCTTGGCCCGGTGCTCCTCGACACTGGTGATTGTGGCGCGCAGCTTGGCAATCCGGTCCTCGAGCCCCGCCAGAGTCTGTCGCAGCTTCGCAATCTCGCGCTTGCTGCCGGAACGCAGGGCGCGGGCCAGTGCGGACTTGACCTTGTCGCGCTGCGCCTCCAGGTCTTGCAGCTCTTTCTGGAGCTCTGTGAGTTGGCCGTCGTAGTTGCGGATCGACTGACTGAGGCGGGCTCGCTCGCGCTTGGCAGCCCGCCGGGTTTCGGCCAGCGAGAGCTTGGCTTCCTCGCGGCGCTTCTCGAGTGCGCCGAGCTCGGCGCGGAGCTTGGCGATGCGGTCGTCGATCCCGTTTAGCGTGGCCTGAAGCTGGGCAATCTCCCGGTCCAGAGCCTGGCTTGCGGCCAGTGCGGCCTTCACTTTGTCGCGCCGAGCGACCAGCTCCTCGCGTTCGCCACGGAGCTTGGCGAGTTGGCCGTCCAGGTCTCGCATGGTCTCTTCGAGCTTCGCTAGCTCGGCGCGGGACTCCTTGTGGGCGTCGGCGACGGCCTGCTTGTACTTCTCGCGGCCCGCTTCTGCAGAGCGAAGCTCCGTCTGCGCGCTCGCGATCTTCTCATCGAGCCGCGCCAGTGTCACCTTGATGCGAGCGACCTCAGACGAGCCGGCCTGCTGGGCCTCTTCGAGCGCGCGCTTCACCTTGTCGCGCTGGCCCTCGAGGTTCTGCAGCGTGTCCTGGAGCTTGGCAATCTGGCCGTCGTAGTTCTTGACGGTTGTCTCCAGCCTGGCGATCCGGGCCTGCGAGGCCTCCATCGCGTGCGCGACCAAGACCTTCAGCTCCGCGCGCCGGCCATCCAGCTGCTTGAGGGTAGTGTCGAGCTTCGCGATGCGGCCATCCAGCTCCGCCAGCTCCACCTTGAGCTGCGACGCTTCCCCTTCGTCGGACGACCTGTCCTGAGCCAGTCCGGCCGCTGGTGAGCCGAGTGCGAGTGTCAACGCCAGGAGCAGTGCCGCGAATCGAGACTTCATCGATAACTCCTTCACTTCCATGTCATTAGTCTGGCCACCGTCGAACGTCGCCGCCAGTGTTCAACCTAACACGCGTCTCACCTCTCCAGTGGCAACCAGCGTCACCAGAAAAACCGGGGACACACGACCTATTTTTTCAAAATAGGTCGTGTGTCCCCGGTTTTTCCCTGTAGGATTCGGGCGGTATGGGGACGATCTGGAACGGCCATGGCGGCTATCGCCAGCTCGCGGTTGCGGTGGCGGCTCTGGTGCTGTTCGCGGGTGGCGGTGGGGCGGAGAGCTATCGGGTGCAACTCGGCGATTTGCCGCCGGCGTACATCCCGGACGCCTGGTCGTACTCGGCGCAGATCGAGATCGATCCGCCGCCGGCGAAATCGCGCGCCGTGATTCCGTCGCCCAAGGACCCCGGCAAGTTCGCCAGTCCCAGATTCCGCGCCAGTCGAGAGGCTGGCGCCGTGAAGCTGGCACCGCCGGCGAAGCCGCAGGCCCCGCGCAGCCAGGTCGTCCCGGATGTCTACCTGGAGCCGACGAAGGACCGGCCGACGAAGGACTTCTTGGCGCAGATTTCCAAGGCCTACCGGGTGACGAAGCCGGCCGAGCAGCAAGCGGTCTGGAAGTGGTTCCAGGCCGAGCCTGCCACGCTCAAGGAGACCGAGCGGCTCGAGAACGCGTTCATCCGCTACACGATGGCCGAGCCCGCCCCCGATCGCGCGTTGCGCGTGGAGGCGACCGAGGGCACTGTGAAGTCCGAGTTTCCCTTGATGATGCGCCAGACGCCGTTCGGCGCGAAGAGCGAGGAGCTGCCGAACGGCTCCAAGTTCAAGATCCTGCCCCCACCCGACGGCGCCTGGTACCGAGTCGAGACACCGCAGGGCATCGGCTGGGTCTGCGGACTCTGGGTCGAGGCGAAGTGAGCGCCAGAGCCGCACCGGCTACGGGCGCCCCGCGCGAGGCGCCTGGGGCGGGCGGACGCCGCGGGTTCAATCTGGTGGCGCTGGTGCTCTTGCTGATGGTGCTGGGCGGGGCGATGCTCTTCATTTCGCGGCTGGCCCGCCAGGCGGGAGTCACGGGGTACTGGTACCTGGACGCCCAGCAGGCCAGCAACGTCGCCGACGCAGCACTGAAGGGCGCGCTGCTGGAGCTCAAGCAGGCGAACAGCCGTGCGCTGGCCCAGGCCGCGCCGCGCAACTCGGCCGTGCTGACCGCGATCTACGACGCGATGACCGGGGCGACCGCCGATGACGGCCCGTTCAGCCTGATGACGGGAGAAGACCCGGCCACGCTGCCGCCGGCCGTCGCCGACCAGATTGCGGGTCTGGTGGACTTCGCGCCACAGCTGGAGGTGACGGTGCGGTTGCTGGGCGCTCAGCCGCTCTGGGACGGCCTTCTGGAGGGCGTTCCGGCGATGGCGACCGAGAAACGGGGCGCGGTCCAGGTGCTGAGCAAGGCCTCGCTCAAGCGCAAGACGGGCGTTCGTGTGGCGCGGACGATCCTGGTCGAGAAAGAGTTCAAGGTGGTCAACGTGCTCCCCGCGGTACTGGGGCGGTTTGCGCTCTTCGTGCAGACGGGGGATGGCCAGGACCCCAACTGCATCGACGTGCAGTTCGACCCGTCGACGGGCGATGGCCGTCCGGGGGGCGGCGGCTATCCGCTGCGGGTCCTGTCGCCCGTGACGGCGCCGTTCGTCGCTTCACAACGGCTCGATCGCGCCTCGCTCGTCTCCGGCGGCGTGGACCCGAAGTTTCTGGACGCCCAGGGCTGGGTCTACTTGGGCGGCGGCGATACGGCGACTCCCTGGAAGCTCCGGCTGGCCCACGGCTATGGCGAGGGGGGCGAATCGCCGATGCTCCCGGGCTATCGCTACCGGGCCCTCTTCGGCGAGAACGCGCTGGCCGACGAGCAGTTCCTGGGTCGATTCAAGGCCGCCCTGGACGCCCTTGGCAACTGCTCCATCGAGTTCGTGCAGCCGGCCGACGGCCTCTACCACTTCCATCACGGCTTCGCGTCCAACTACGAGTTGATCGGCCTGGAGCCGCCGCTCTTCGGCACCGTCCAGGCCAGTGGCGGCACGCGAGTGAAGCCCGAGCTGGGCGCGGGCGAGGTCTCGTGCCTCAGGCTCCTGGGCACGGCGCCGGAGGTGTCGCCGACCGTGGTCTTCGGTCCCGTGTCGCGGCTCTACGCGCGCCGCGCCGCTCTGCAGGGAACGCTTCAGCCGGGACCCACCTGTCCGACCCCGGGCCAGCTCGCGTTCACGCTCTTTCGGCTTCCCGAGCACGCGCCCGGCGTCCGCGGACTACTCACTGCAGCGTTCGAGTCCGAGGCTGCCTACGACCGCTACGGCACGGCCGCCGTGGAGGAGCCGTACGCCCAGTCGCTCAATGTGCTGCTGGACCCAAGGGGGGCCGGGGAGTACAGCTCGATGGGCGTCTTGAACCGGACGACGGAGAGCCCGCCAGCGGCCTCCTACACCTCCGATATGCTCCCGTGGCTGGGCGCGCTGCCCGCAGCGGACGGCCTGGCGCCGGACACGCTGCAGCGGCTCTGGGACGCCGAGATTGCCGTACCCGCCTTCTTCGAGGGCAACCTGGCTCGGGGCATCCCCGCTTTCCTGACCGCGCTTCGCGAGCGCATGGCGTTCCGGCTTTCGCCGGAGGCCGCCGGCAATCGCCTCTTCGAGGGCACGGCCCTGAAGCTGCCGGGCATCGTCCTGGTGGAGCAATCGGAGCCTTTCAGTCTTGGACCTGTCGACCAGGTCCTCTCGGGCGGCATCCTCGTCAGCCGCGGGCCGATGCGCATCCGCGGCAACATCCGCCGCGGCGCTGAGCCGCTCACCCTGGTCAGCCTCGAGGGCGACCTCACCATCGAGCCCGGCGTCTCCACTGTCGAGGCCTACCTGATCGCAGCGCAGGGCAAGGTGCGCTTCCCTGCCGGCGAGGTGACGATCGCGGGGGGCATCGCCTGCAGGGAGCTCGACATCCAGGGCCTGCGCACCAACTCCGCGCCGCCGACCATCCGGTACACCCGGGACATGGACCCGACCGGCCCCGCGGCCGCCACGGCCTTGCGCACCTTCTACGGCAACGAGGACCGGATCAGCGTCGCGGGAGAGTGACCAGGATGAGACCACGACGCCATCCGGCTTCCGCGCTTCGTCCAGGATTCACGCTCATCGAGATCCTGGTCGCCATGCTGGTCGGTTCGGCGCTGATGTATTTCGGCTACCAGGCCCTGGTGGTGTTGGCGCGGGGCGAGAAGATGACCGACCGGGAGTCCGCCCGCGCCATCGTCCAGGCGCGCACGATGGAGTACCTCACGCGCGACCTCCGCTCTTCGGTGGCCGTGACCGACCTGGCCACGGGCCACTTCCGCATCACGCGCTACGTGCCGGTCGACGGCCGGCTGCAGACGCGGACGGTAGAGTGGCAGGTGCACGACGGCCGCCGCGTCACGCGCCAGCTGGAGGGCGAGCCGGTGCAGGAGTTCAACTTCACCGGCTTGCTCGAGCCGAACAGCCCGGCGCTGGCGCTCAAGATGGAGCGGACCACCGACACCGTGTTCACCTACTGAGGCGCCAGCCGGCGAGGTATGCTGCGAGCGTGAGCGTTGCGGCAGTCAGGCTGGCCGTTTCCGGGACCCGGGCGAGAGGCTTTTCGCTCATCGAGGTGGTCATCGGTGTCGGGATCTTCGCCGCGGCGCTGGTGCCGATGATGGACCTGGTCACCTCCAGCACGCGGATGAGCGTTTCCGCCGGGCGGATGCTGGAAGCCACGCTGCACGGGCAGACGTTGCTGCAGGCTCTGGCCGAGCTGGAGCCGGCCGAGTTTCCTCCGGTGGCGACCGGCGACGAGACAGTCGTGCTGCAGGATGGGGCGTCTGCCGCTCCCGGACAGGGGCCGCGCTGGCAGGCGCTGGCCGCCTACTATGCGAGGCCGACCTCTTTCGCGATGCAGCGCCGCGCGCTGGCGAGACGGCTTGCGGGTGGCGAGCTGGCGGTCCGGGTGGAGATTGTCTGGACCTCGACGCCGGGCGAGGCCGACCGGACCCAAACGGTCTCGCTCCAGACGCTGTCGACGCCGCGGAACTGGGACTGACGCGCGCTCCCGGCCATGACCACAGGCAGCGTTCCCGAAGGCCGGCCGTCGAGCCCGCACATCTCGCGCGTCGTGCCGCGCGCCCGTTCATCCGCCAGGCTCGTGGCGGCGAGCCCGCTGCCCTCCGAGCCACGACTGTCGACGCGCGCGCTGGTGGGGTTCGCGGCCGGAGCGCTGGCCGTCATCGTGCTCGCGGCCGGTCTGCTTCTGCGACCCGGCGCGAAGGCGCCTGCAGCGCTTGCCAAACCGCCGCCGCGGACCGTTGCCGCCCGCGATCCCGAGGCGCCGCGGCGCTACCGGGGCACGGTCGGGGCGTTGGCCGAGGACGGGCGCGGTTTCAGGTTGACCACCTCCGCAGGCGCCACGGACGTCCGCTTCGAGGAGCCGCTGGCGCTCGATCTGAGGGCCGGCCAGCTGGTCGACGTCGAAGGGCGAATGGAGGGTCCCGAGCCCAGACCCGGAGCGCCTCCCGGGCGATTGCGGGCCAGCCTGCTCAAAGTGCTTCCGGCCCGGCGGTGAGCTCGGGCGTTCACTCGTAGAGACAGAGGATGTCGTCGGCGAGCTCGACGTAGACGTTCTTGACCTGCGTGTATTCGGACAGAGCGGCTCTTCCGAGGTCTTTGCCGTAGCCGGACTGCTTGTAGCCGCCGAAGGGCGTGTAGGGGCCGACCATGTTGTAGTTGTTGATCCAGACGGTCCCGGCGCGCAGCCCTCGGGCCACGCGCAGCGCGCGTTTCACGTCCCGCGTCCAGACGGCGCTGGCCAGCCCGTAGCAGGTGTCGTTGGCCAGCGCCAACGCGTGCGGCTCGTCCCGGAAGCTCATCACCGCGACGACGGGGCCGAAAATCTCCTCGCGCGCAATCGTCATCTGGGGCGTCACGCCCGCGAACACGGTCGGCTCGACGTAGTTGCCGCCGGCAAGCTCCGGGTCGATGGGCGCCCGGCCGCCCGTCAGCAGACGGGCGCCGGCCTCGACGCCCTTCTGGACATAGCCGAGGACTCGGCGGCGGTGCTGGGGCGAGATGAGAGCTCCCATGCGAGTTTCCCAGGACGCCGGGTGACCGACCGAGATCTTGCGGGCGCGCTCCACGAGGCGCTCCAGGACGGTGTCGTGGACGGACTCCTGCACCAGAAGTCGCGAGCCGGCGCAGCACATTTCGCCCTGGTTCAAGAAAATGCCGGTCATGGCGCCGCTCACGGCCTGGTCCAGGTCCGCGTCCTCGAAGATGATGTTGGGGCTCTTGCCGCCCAGCTCGAGCGTGATGCGCTTGAGGTTCCCGGCCGCTCGGCGCTGGACCTCGCGGCCGATGGCCGTGGAGCCCGTGAAGGAGATCTTGTCGACGTCGGCGTGCTCTGCCAGTGGCTGGCCGACCTCCTCCCCGAAGCCGGTGACGACGTTGAAGACGCCGGCGGGGGCGCCCGCCTCGACGAAGATCCGGGCGACTTCCAGCGCCGTCACGCTGGTCAGCTCGGAAGGCTTGAAGACGACGGTATTGCCGGCCGCCAGCGCGGGCGCCACCTTCCATGCGACGAACATCAGCGGGAAGTTCCAGGGTACGATGGCGCCGCAGACACCGAGCGGTTCGCGCAGGGTGAAGTCGAGCACGTCCCCCGGCACGGGCAGCACCTCCCCAGCCGAGGCGCCGGAGACCTGGTCGGCGAAGAACTCGAACGTGTCCGCCGCGCTCGGCACGTCGATCATCGAGGACTCCGTGATCGGCTTCCCACTATCGAGCGACTCGAGCATCGCCAGCTCGTCGCGCTTCTCCCGGATGCGCGCGGCGACTGCACGCAAGAGCTCGGCGCGCGCGGGCCCGTTGCGCGGGTGGCCCCACTCCTCCTCCTCGAAGGCCCGGCGCGCCGCGGCCACGGCCCGGTCGACGTCGTCGGCGCTGCCTCGAGCGATGCGCGCGATCGTCTCCCCGTCGCCCGGGCAGACGCTGTCGATGGTCTCGCCCCCCGCGGGCTCCTGCCACTCGCCGTCGATGAAGTGCTGGTACTGCCGGACTTCGTAGCTCAACTGTTCACACCTCGCGGCCCCGCGATTTTCCCCCGGTACGCGCCAGGCTGAATTGTAGCAGAGGTGCGGACCTGCTAGGATCGCCCGACACCATGAGATCCCCGATCTACGCCCTGGAGCACCAGCTCGCCGCCCGCTTCGTCGACTCCGGCGGCTGCGAGGTCCCGGCCAGCTACCAGGACCCGGAGGGAGAGTACCGCGCGGTGCGGACCGATTGCGGCATGGCCGATCTCTGCCACCGCGGCAAGGTGTCGATCGAGGGCCCCGACTGCAAGGCGTTCCTGCACGGGTTCGTGACGGCAGACATCCAGGGGATGGCCGACGACGCGTCGGGGTACGCGGCCATCCTCAACATCAAGGGCAAGATGATCGCCGACGCGCGTGTGCAGCTTTCCGGCGGCCGGATCGTGCTGGACGTGGAGCCCGGGCTGGCCGGGGCGGTGGCGGCGCACCTGGACAAGTACACGCTGGGCTTCCAATCGGAGGTAAAGGACCGTTCGGAGGAACTGGGGCATCTGGGTCTATACGGCCCCGAGGCTCCGCGCGTGTTGGGCCGGTTCCTGGGTGAGGAGATCGGACCCCTGGCGCCCGGCGCTCTGCTGGCGTGCGACTTCGACGGCCAGTCGCTCTGGATCGCGGGCTCGGTGCTGACCGGCGAAGACGGCTTCGACCTCGTGCTCCCCCGAGAGCTGGCGCCAGCGCTCTGGACGGCGCTGCTGGAGCTCGGCACGGGCTTGCGTCCCGTCGGGCTGGACGCGGTCGAGATCTTGCGCGTCGAGGCCGGCGTACCCCGGTTCGGCGCCGACATGGACGAGGACACCATCCCGCTCGAAGCCAACCTCGATCACGCCATCAGTTACACGAAGGGATGCTACCTGGGCCAGGAGACCATTGCCCGCGTGACCCACAGAGGCCACGTCAACCGCAAGCTCACCGGCCTGCTGCTGGAGCGCGGCGGTACCCCCGCGGCCGGGACCAAGCTGATGGACGGGGACCGCGAGGCTGGCACCTTGACCAGCGTCGTCGTCTCGCCCGCCCTCGGCCGCCCCGTCGCACTCGGTTATGTCCGGCGCGAGCTCCTGGAGCCGGGCAGGAAGCTCACCCTGGAATCTGGCGGCGAGGCGACGATTTACGGGCTGCCGTTCTATGGGAGTAGACAGTAGCCAGTAGAGCCGGCGCATAAATGTCCTTGGTTGCCGCAGGATGGGTCGCAGCCGCCTTCGCCTCTGTGAGAAACCACACCTAACCGGGGCTCCGCCCCGGGCCCCGGGCGAAGGCTCCATCGTAACAACTGGATCGAGGGCAGGACACAGCCGGCGCGGCTTTGTGGCCGACGCGGGTGGAAACCTCCGGAACCCTCCTGTCGGCTTACCCGGCTTGTCGGAGCAGCAGGTGGAAGGCGATCAGGGAGCGGTCGAGGTGACCCTGGAACGCGTCGTTGCCGCGGCGGCCGAGATGGTCATCGCCGAAGTCGAGCTTGATGCGTTTGATCGCTCGTTCGATCGAGACGCGTCTGCTTATCGCCGCCTTGAAGCGGCGAGCCATAGGGGGATCGGTCGGGTCGATGTGCCCAAGCCACGTGAAGGGGATGCTGACGAAACGGCCTCGTCGATTGTTCTCCTGGCAACAGGCCGTCCGCAGCGTGCATGAATTGCAGGCCACGTCACCGGTGCCGGAGGATGACTTGGGTGGTCCATAGAGGAACTGCTCGGTCTTCCATCGAATGCCCAAGTAGCTCATCGAGTAGTCGGCCTGACAGGTCAGCGTGCCGCATGGCGAGAGCTTTTTCATCCCGGCACCCAGCGCCTCGGTGAGACTCAGGCGGCGATGTCGGTTGAAGCCGACGCGTACCTTCAGGCCGAACTCTTCTTGGATGGCTGGGCCGTCCTGGCCTTCGTAGCCGCTGTCGG
>JACPRK010000204.1 GCA_016190005.1 Candidatus Wallbacteria bacterium
GACTTCTCTACCAGAACCCCAGACCAGCGAACAGATCTCCCATTTCCCTGGTTGAGCCTTCGCTGTGCTCGATTCTTCATTGCCGGTTCCCGGCTCCCTGTTCCCGGCTCCCTGTTCCCGGCTCCCTGTTCCCTGTTCGACTGGGACCAGACGCGCAGGCCGGATCGAATTCTCCGACGCGCTCCTAGACCCAGCCCCCCCGGCACCGCGGCCCCTCGCTTCAGGCGGCAGGAGGCTGCGTGCGGCGGCCGGGCTTCAGGAGAAACCCGGCAATCGTCGTCGCCACCCACCGGGGCACGAACCGCACCGACTGGGTCTTGAGCCAGTTGCCGATTCCGCTCACCACGTACGGACGGTTCGCGGCCAGCGCCTCGAGCCCCCGCTCCACCACAATCTCCGTCGGCTCCAACGACCCGACCTTGGTCGTGCTCGGGTCGCCCAGCCCGGCGACGGCGAAGAACTCCGACTGAGTCGGCCCGGGGCAGAGCGCCGTGACGTGGACTCCGAACTCCTTGAGTTCGGCCCAGAGCGCCTCGCTGAACACCAGCACGAACGCCTTCGTCGCGCCGTAGGTCGTCATGTACGGGCACGCCTGAAACGCCGCCACCGAGGCCAGGTGCACGATCCGCCCGGAGCGTCGCGCCTTCATCCGGGGGGCGTACATATGGCTGATCCCGACCAGCGCCCGGCAGTTGAGATCGACCATTCTCATCTCCCAGTCGGCGTCCAGCTCGCAGAACTCGCCGTGCGTGCCATAGCCGGCGTTGTTGATGAGGGTGTCCACCTCGATGCCCTCGGCGTCCGTGAACTCGAGAACCGTGCGGGGCGCCTCGATGACCCCCAGGTCCTGGGCCAGCACGCGAGTGTCCACTCCGTGGTCCCGGGTCAGCTCGGCGGCCAGCTGCTCGAGCCGGTCCTTGCGGCGGGCGACCAGGACACAGTTCATCCCTTCACGCGCAAGCTTCCGCGCGAACACCGACCCGATGCCTGCGCTGGCACCCGTGATCAGAGCCCACTTGCGGCTCCCGCCCGGCCTTGCCGCGACCATCTCAGCTCTCTCCCTCGGCGCCCTCGCCCGCAGGTGGCGAGCTGGGCGGTAGCTCGCGCGACTCTCGGCCCTTGTCCGGCGTCGGGTCGGTCACCAGGCCGTAGATCTGGCGTCCCTCGTGGTCGGCAGGCAGGTACTCCGTGATCGGCAGCCCGTCAGCCCGGACGAAGAGAAGGCAGTGACAGTACTTCCAGCGCTTCATCTCGTCACAGGCGCAGATCCAGCGGCGGCTCGTCGCCTCGGTCTTCTTGTCGGGGTAAAAGTTGCAAGGGCAGAGCGGCTTGCCCAGCTCGTCGAGGTGCGAGGCCAGGCCGTGGACGACCGAGTCGGTAACCTCGGCCTTGGGGTGGGTCGTCGTGCCGGTCTTCTCGTTGTACTTGCGGACGAACGTCCGCATCCGCTCCAGGGACTTGGGGGACGGTTCTTTCATGGTGGCGCACCTCGCTGTCGGCCGGATGGTAACACAGCCCCTCGCCGCCGACGCACGCGCGGCGCCGCTCGCGCAATTGACACTCTCGGCGGGCTCGGTTACCGTGGGCCGGGCAGGTTCGATGAAGCTCGCGAGCTGGAACGTCAACTCCGTCCGCACGAGGCTCGAGCGGCTGCTCGCCTTTTTCGAGCGGCACCGGCCCGACGTGGTCTGCCTGCAAGAGCTGAAGGTGGAGACCGCCGGCTTCCCGGCCGACGCCATTCGCGCCGCGGGATACCACGCAGTCGTGCACGGCCAAAAGACGTACAACGGAGTCGCCATCCTCTCGCGAGAGGAGCCGCAAGACAAGCTCATCGGCTTCGATGACGGCGAGGACGACCCGCAGGCCCGGCTCGTGGCCGCGACGATCGGGGGCGTCCGTGTCCTGAGCGCCTACGCGCCGAACGGCTCGGAGGTCGGTTCGGAGAAGTGGGCCTACAAGATTGCCTGGTACGCGCGGCTCGCGCGGTACTTGCGCGAGCGGCTCGATCCCGGCCAGCCGGTGGTACTTTCGGGCGACTTGAACGTCGCCCCCGAGGAGCGCGACGTGCACGACCCGGCGACCTGGGCCGAGACCGTGCTCTTCCATCCGCAGGCTCGCGCCCTGCTAGCCTCGATCGCCGACTGGGGACTGGTCGACACCTTTCGACTCCACGACACCTCGGACGGCAAGTTCACCTGGTGGGACTACCGCATGGGCGCCTTCCACCGGAACTGGGGGGTCCGCATCGACTTCATCCTGGCGACCAACGTGCTGGCCCGGCAGTGCGTCTCGGCCTCGATCGACCGTGACGAGCGCAAGGGCACGCAGCCCTCCGATCACGCGCCGATCCTCTCGACTTTCGAACTCGCATCCGGATGAGGCCCAGCCTGGCCGCATCCCCTACCCCGAAGGCGGTGTCATAACCGTGTCGCTCCTCATCAAGAACGGCCGCATCATCACGGCAGTGGACGATTATCAGGCGGACATCTACTGCGAGGGAGAGACGATCACCACCATCGGCAAGGATCTCAAGCTCGACGCCGACACCGTGATCGACGCCAAGGGCCGGCTGGTCATCCCCGGCGGCATCGACCCGCACACCCACTTCGACATGCCGTTCGGCGGCACCACAAGCGCCGACGATTTCGAGACCGGCACGCGCGCTGCCGCGTTCGGCGGAACCACAACCATCATCGACTTTGCCATCCAGGCCAAGGGCGACAGCACCTTCAAGGCCCTCGAAACCTGGCACGAGAAGGCCCGCGGGAAGGCCTCCATCGACTATGGCTTCCACATGATCATCACTGACCTCCCCGACGAGCGCGTGCCCGAGATGTCCAAGCTCGCCGAGGAAGGCGTGACCAGCTACAAGCTCTTCATGGCCTACCCGGGCGTCCTCTACGTCGACGATGGCACGCTCTTCAGGGCCTTCCGCAAGGCCGGCGAGGACGGGACCGTCATCTGCATGCACGCAGAGAACGGCATCGTCATCGACGAGATCGTCAAGACGGCCCGCGCCGCCGGAAACCTCGCTCCGAAATACCACGCCCTGACGCGCCCCACCCGGATGGAGGCCGAGGGCGTCTACCGGGCCATCGCGATCGCCGAGGTCGCCAAGGTGCCGCTCTACATCGTGCATCTGTCGAGCTCCGACGCCCTCGAGGAGGTCAAGCGAGCGCGCGACCGCGGCAACTCGGTGCACGCCGAGACCTGCCCGCAGTACCTGTTCCTCGACCAGTCCTACTACGAGAAGGAGGGCTTCGAGGGCGCCAAGTACGTCATGACCCCGGCGCTGCGCGAGAAGTGGAACCAGGAAGAGCTCTGGAAGGGCCTGCGCATGAACGACTTGCAAGCCGTCTCGACCGACCACTGCCCCTTCTGCTTCAAGGGCCAGAAGGAGCTGGGCATGGGCGATTTCGGCAAGATCCCCAACGGTGCGCCCGGCGTCGAGAACCGCATGAGCCTCATCTTCAACGGCGGCGTCGCCCAGAAGCGGATCAGCCTGAACCGGTTCGTCCAGCTCACCTCGACCAACGCCGCCAAGATGTTCGGCCTCTTCCCGCGCAAGGGCACCGTGGCCGTCGGCAGCGACGCCGACCTGGTCGTCTTCGACCCCGACCGCACGGAGACCTTGAGCATCAACAACCCCCTGACGCACCACATGCGCGTCGACTACAACACCTACGAAGGCTTCCAGGTGAAAGGCTACTCGGAGGTCGTCGTGAGCCGCGGCAAGATCGTGTGCGACAAGGGCCAGTGGAAAGGCAAGTCCGGGGCCGGCAAGTTCCTGAAGAGGGACCGGCACAGCGGGTTTAACCTTTAGGCTTCAGGAGTCAGGCTTCAGGCTTCAGGCTTCAGGAGTCAGGCTTCAGGCTTCAGGAGTCAGGAGTCAGGCTTCAGGAGTCAGGCTTCAGGCTTCAGGAGTCAGGAGACAGGAGTCGGGTTACCAGACGGCGTTGCGGTTGAGTTGCCACCAGCCTTGGACGTTGGTGGTCAGCGGGGTGCGTCGCGGGTCGATGTCGACGGGCGGGTCGGCGTCGGCCTGTTCGACGTCGGTCTTCACGGGGAGGTACTGGACGTCGACCGACACGGCCGTCGAGCGGTCCGACTCGGCGGCGGGCATGGTCCGGGCCGGCGGTTCGGGGCGGTTGGCGGTGAGCACGGAGAGGGTCGGGTTCCGGTCGTGGCGGTGCAGTTCGATGCGCTGCGAGGGTCTGGGGGGCTCCACGTAGGGCGCGGCTTCGACCCGGATCTCCCCGTCGAGCCGCTCGGCGGTCTCGGAGAGCCGGACCGAGCCCTCTATCCTCCACCGGCGACGCTCCGGATCACCAGAGGGGCTCCCCTCCCCGCCGAATCCGAGGACGCCGCGGCGTGACTTTCCCGGCAGCACCATCCCGTCGAACCGGTTCACCAGCCTGCCGTCGGCCGTTCGCTCGAGCAGCACCGGATAGACCCGGTAGTCGGCGCCTGTCGGCTCCAGGACCAGCCAGAGCCCGCGCGTGAAGTCGTACCAGCTCCCGGCCAGCCCGGGACCGAAGCGTTCGGCCGCGGGAGCCGTCGCCAGACTCAGGTTCGCCGCCAGGGCGAGCAAGAGGAACACGCGCAACATCCCACGTTACCTTGCAGCGACCCCGCCGTTTCGACAACCCGGGACGACTCGTGCGCCCCGCCCACCGGAAGTGGTAGAAAGGCGAGACACTCCAAACACACACACACCAACGGACTTCTGAAAGGAGCCGATTGATGATTTCAGTTACTCGTGTTTGCCGGGCGGCAGTCGCCCTTGCCGTCCTCTTCGCTTTGCCGTTCGCGGCGCAAGCGGCGACCTGGGAGATCGACGCCAGCCACTCTTCCATCGAGTTCAGCGTGCGCCATTTGATGATCTCCAACGTCACAGGCAAGTTCAAGGACTTCGCCGGCACGATCGACTTCGACGGGAAGGACGCGTCCAAGGCCACCGTCGAGGTCACCATCCAGTCCGCAAGCATCGACACCGGCATCGAGAAGCGCGACGAGCACCTCAAGAACGCCGATTTCTTCGACGTGGCCAAGCACCCGACCCTGACGTTCAAGTCGACCAAGGTGGAGCCGACAGGAGAGAAGACCGCGAAGATCACTGGCGACCTCACGATGCATGGAGTGACTAAGTCCGTCACGCTGGAGGCCGAGTTGCTCGGCACGCTCAACGATCCCAAGCTGGGCAGCCGCGCCGGCTTCACGGGCTCCACGACGGTCAATCGCAAGGACTTCGGCCTGACCTACAACAAGGTCCTCGAGGCCGGCGGCGTCGCCGTCGGAGAAGAGGTCAAGGTCACGCTGCAGATCGAGGCCACCGAGAAGGCAGCCGAGCCGGCCAAGGACGCAAAGGGGAAGTAGTTCTTCGAGCCGTGGACTGAAGGCGGAGGACGCGACGTGTTCCAGACGAATCAGACGCGCCCGTCCGCCTTCGGCCCGCGGCCGGCGGCCAGGAGGTCGCCGATTTGAGTACCATCGGCACGCCCCTGAGCAGCTCGGCGGAGCGGCCCGAAAGGATGGCAGCCCGCGTGGAGGAGCTCAGGGCCATCGAGGCGCACGCCCGGCTCGGGGGGCCCGAGGAAGCGCGCGTGAAACACGCCGAGCGCGGGAAGCTGCTGCCGCGCAAGCGGACGCAGCGGCTGCTCGATCCCGGCGCGCCGTTGCTGGAGCTTTCTCCGCTGGCCGCCCACGGGATGTACGGCGGCGAGGTGCCGTCCGGCGGCGTCCTCTGCGTCATCGGCCGCGTCCATGGCCGCCTGGTCTGCGTCATGGCCAATGACGCGACCGTCAAGGGCGGCACGTATCATCCGGTCAGCGTCAAGAAGCACCTGCGTGCCCAGGAGATAGCCCGCCAGAACCGCTTGCCGTGCGTCTACATGGTGGACAGCGGCGGCGCCTTCCTCCCACTGCAGTCAGAAATGTTCGCAGACCGCGAGCACGGGGGCCGCATGTTCTTCAACCAGGCGCGGATGTCCGCCGCCGGTGTGCCCCAGCTGGCCGTGGTGATGGGCAGCTGCACCGCCGGCGGCGCCTACGTCCCAGCGATGAGCGACGAGGTCGTCATCGTCCGGGAGCAAGGCACCATATTCCTGGCCGGCCCTCCGCTGGTGCTGGCCGCCACGGGCGAGCGCGTGACCGCAGAAGACCTGGGGGGCGGCGACGTCCACGCGCGCGTCTCGGGCGTCGCGGACCACCTGGCCGATTCGGACGAGCATGCGCTCGAGCTGGCGCGCTCCGCCATCGAGAACTTGCCTGCCGGCCCCGGCCCCCTCTGGACGCCGGCCCCGCCGAGGAAGCCCGCCTATGACCCCGAGGAGCTTTTGAGTCTGCTGGAGTCTCCCGCTCCGCCGGCCACCGAAGTGCTGGCGCGTCTGCTCGACGCGAGCGAGCTGGCACCGCTCCAGCTCGAGTCGGGCGCCAACGCCGTGGCCGGGTTCGCGCGCATCGC
>JACPRK010000210.1 GCA_016190005.1 Candidatus Wallbacteria bacterium
GCCCATGACCGAACAGCCCCACAAGATCCGTGTCGTCGTCGCCAAGCCCGGCCTGGACGGCCACGACCGCGGCGCCAAGGTGATCGCCCGCGCGCTGCGCGATTCCGGCATGGAGGTCATCTACACGGGTCTGAGGCAGACCCCCAAGCAGATCGTCCATACCGTCATCCAGGAGGACGCGGACTGCCTTTGCGTCTCCATCCTCTCCGGCGCCCACAATCATCTGTTCCCGGAGATCATGAAGCTGCTCCGCGAGAATGAGGTCTCCGACGTGCTGGTCCTGGGCGGAGGTATCATCCCCCCCGAGGACGTCCCCGGCCTCAAGCAGATCGGCGTGAGCGAGATCTTCGGCCCGGGCACCGCCACTTTCGACACCGTCCGCTACATCCGGGAACACGTCCAGCCGCGCGCCTGAGGCGCCGGTCGACGCCAGGCTGATGGACCCCGAACTCCTTGCGCGTTTCGAGCGGGGGGACCGTCGCGCCCTGGCGCGGCTCATCACGCACGTCGAGGACGGCACCCCGCAAGGCAGGGCAGCCCTAAGGTCCCTCTACCGGGCTACCGGCAAGGCCCGCAGCATCGGCATTACAGGGCCGCCCGGCGCAGGCAAGAGCACGCTGGTCGACCAGCTCGCGGCCGCCTTCCGCAAGGACGGCCTGAAGCTCGCCATCATCTGCGTCGATCCCTCCAGCCCCTTCACGGGCGGCGCCATCCTGGCCGACCGCGTCCGTATGAAACATCTGCAGGAAGACCCCGACGTCTTCATCCGGTCGATGGCCTCCCGAGGGGCTCTCGGCGGACTCTCCCGCACCACGGGCGCCGTGCTCAAGGTGCTCGACGCGTTTGGCTTCGACGTCATCCTCATCGAGACCGTCGGCGTCGGCCAGGGCGAGGTCGAGGTGGTCCGCGAGGCGGAAACGTGCCTCGTCATCGAGGTCCCTGGGCTGGGCGACGGCATCCAGGCCATCAAGGCCGGTATCCTGGAGATAGGCCACGCCTTCGTCGTCAACAAGGCCGATAACCCCGGCGCCGATCGCGTCT
This sequence comes from Candidatus Wallbacteria bacterium, assembly GCA_016190005.1. Lineage (GTDB taxonomy): Bacteria > Muiribacteriota > UBA6191 > JACPRK01 > JACPRK01 > JACPRK01. The sequence continues at coordinate 1,042 of JACPRK010000210.1, forward strand.
CCGAGCAGATCCTCACCATGTTGAGCTTGAACCCCAACCCGCCGGAGTGGCAGCCGCCGGTGGTGCAGACCGTGGCGACTCGCGGCACCGGCATCGACGAGCTGGCCCGGCAGGTGCGCGCCCACTGGGCCCATCTGGACGCCAAGAGCCTCCGCCACCGCCACCTGGGCCAGCGCCGGGTCGCCGACCTCTCGGAAATCCTCAAGGCCCGCGCCCTGGGCAGCGCCAGCCAGCGCGTGCTGGCCAGACCGGACTTCACCGAGCTGCGCCGCCAGGTCGAGCTGGGCCAGATCGACCCCTACGAAGCCGCCGACCGCCTCCTGCCCTTCGACGGTCCCGACGAGTGGAGACTCCCATGACCCGCAATCCGAAGCGACCCGCCCCATCCCCAACGCGCGCCCGGACCGCCGACCCGTCGCACGACCGATGGGTGAAAGAGACCTTGCCGAAGAGCCTCGAGAAGATGCCTGAGCGGCGCAAGAGCTTCGTCACGACTTCCGGCCACGTGGTCGAGCGGCTCGCTCGCCCCGACGCCGCCGCCGAGCCGCCCGAGCGCATCGGCTACCCGGGAGAGTTCCCCTACACGCGGGGTATCTACCCCACGATGTACCGCAGCCGGCTCTGGACCATGCGCCAGTTTGCCGGCTTCGGTACGGCCGAGGAGACCAACGCGCGCTTCAAGTACCTGCTGGAGCACGGGCAGACGGGCCTCTCCACCGCCTTCGACCTGCCGACCCTGATGGGCTACGACAGCGACCACGACTACAGCCGCGGCGAAGTCGGCCGCGAGGGCGTGGCCGTCTGCAGTCTGGCCGACATGGAGGTGCTCTTCGACCAGATTCCGCTCGACCGCGTGAGCGTGTCGATGACCATCAACTCGCCGGCCGCGCCGATCTTCGCGATGTTCCTGGGCGTGGCCGAGAAGCAGGGCGTCGCGTTCTCGAAGCTCAACGGTACCCTCCAGAACGACATCCTCAAGGAGTACATCGCGCAGAAAGAGTACGTCTTTCCGCCCGCTCCGTCGATGCGGCTGGTGGTCGACAGCATCGACTATTGCATGCGTGAAGTACCGCGCTGGAACACCATCAGCATCAGCGGCTACCACATCCGGGAGGCCGGTTCCACGGCCATCCAGGAGCTGGCCTTCACGCTGGCCGACGGGCTTGCCTATGCGGAGGCGGCCGTCGAGCGCGGCATCGACATCGACGCCTTCGCGCCCCGGCTCTCCTTTTTCTTCAACGCCCACAATGACCTCTTCGAAGAGGTCGCGAAGTACCGCGCCGCCCGGCGCATCTGGGCCCGCAAGATGCGGGACGAGTTCGGCGCCAAGAACCCGGCGTCATGGCTCTTGCGCACACACGCGCAGACCGCCGGCTGCTCGCTGACGGCGCAGCAGCCCGAAGTGAACATCGTGCGCACCACCCTCCAGGCGCTGGCGGCGGTGCTGGGCGGGACGCAGTCGCTGCACACCAACTCGATGGATGAGGCGCTGGCCCTGCCGACCGAGAAGTCCGTCCGCATCGCCCTGCGGACCCAGCAGGTGCTGGCCCACGAGAGCGGTGTCGCCAACGTGGTCGACCCTCTCGGGGGAAGCTGGTATGTGGAACAGTTGACCGACCAGATGGAGCAGGGCGCGCTCGACTACTTCCGCCGCATCGACGAGCTGGGCGGCGTGATCCCGGCCATCGAGGCCGGCTTCTTCCAGCGCGAGATCGCCGAGGCGGCCTACCGCTACCAGAAGGAAATCGAGACTCGAGACCGGGTCATCGTGGGCGTGAACGACTTCGAGCTCGAAGAGCCGCCGATCGAGATTCTGAAGATCGATCCTGCGCTGGAGAAGAAGCAACTGGAGCGGCTCTCAGCGCTCAAGGCGCAGCGCGATGCCGGCGTCGTGAGCCGGGAGCTGGGCCGGCTGCGGGAAGCGGCGACCGGGACGGCCAACGTCTTCCCGCACCTGCTGGCTTGCGCCAGGGCCTACGCCACTCTCGGAGAGATGATGGACGTCTTCCGCGAGGTCTACGGCGAGTACACGGAAGAGGCGACATTCTGATGCGAGACTTGAAGAGCCTGCGAATCGGGCTGATCGGTGCCGGAAAACTGGGCGAGGCGTTGCTTCGCGGGTTGCTGGCGGCAACAGCTCTGCCGCGCAGCCACCTGACGGCGACGGCGCGACGGCCTGAACGGGCGGAGTACCTGGCGCGGGAGCTCGACATCCACGTCACGCTCGACAACTGCGAGGCCGTCCAGAAATCCGACGTCGTGATCCTGGCGGTGAAACCCCAGGCAATGGCGGGCGTGCTCGAGCAGATTCGCGGGACTCTCAGCCCGGAGAAGCTGGTCGTGAGTGTGGCGGCATCGGTGCCCACCTCCTACATGGAGAAGATCGTCGGAGACCACATCCCCGTCATCCGGAGCATGCCGAACACTCCCAGCCTGGTCGGGTGCGGCATGACGGCGATCTGCCCGGGCCGATCGGCGACGACCGAGCACATGGCCCGGGCGCGAGAAATCTTCAGCGTCGTGGGCCGGTGCCTGGAGCTCGAGGAGCGCCACATGGACGCCGTGACCGGGCTCTCGGCCTCGGGGCCTGCGTTCATTTACATCGTCATCGAGTCGCTGGCCGAGGCCGGCGTGAAGGTCGGGCTGTCTCGGGAACACGCAACCGAGCTTGCCGCTCAGACAGTGCTGGGCGCCGCGCAAATGGTGCTGGACACCGGAGAGCATCCCGCCAAGCTCAAGGACACCGTCACGACCCCGGCGGGCTGCACGATCGACGGTATCCTGGAGCTGGAGGAGGGCGGCCTGCGCGTCACGCTCATCAAGGCCGTCGTGAAGGCAACAAGCCGGGCCAGCGAGCTGGTCCGGGAGAAGAAGTAGCGCCGCACGGGCCCGGTCGGGGCCGCGCGCCGCGCGGCCGGCTCACGTGCCTCAAGCCGCTTTCTTGGACGAAGCGTCGGTTGAGCAGGCTGCGGCAGGGGCGGACTCGCCCGACGAGGCGGTCGTCGCAGCCGGAGCGCTCTCCTTCTTCTTCTCGCCGCTCGAAGACGAAGCGGAGCTGCTCTTCTTGGGGTTGTTGTGGGTGGAACGACCGTACTCCGTGGCGTAGAAACCGCCGCCCTTGAAGATGACGCCGGCCGGGAAGATGACCCTCCGGACGGCTCCATTGCAGCGTTCGCAGCGCACGTCCGGACGCTCGTTCATCCCGTGGAAGACCTCTGTGCGAGCTTCGCAGGCGTCGCATTCGTACTCGTAGAAAGGCATCGGTTCTGTAACCTCCTGGGCGGCCGGACGTCCTCGAAGATTCGCCAGAACCGCTCGCAAGGCCTGGCCTCCGGGATTGCTGCCCCATGAAATTATACCACGTGGCGGTGATTAGTGTAACAGCTGGCCGCTGGCCAGCTGTTTGCGTCGACCGTGACGACCTGCGGCCGAGTGCTAGACTCCACCGGAAAGGTCCTCGACATGCACGCCACTTCGCCCAGACAACGCGCCCGCGGCGGCTCCATCATCGTCCTGCTGGTCGTTTCGGTGATGGTGTTCATCTCGTTCATGGCCCTGGTCGTCGACGTCGGCTACCAATACACCAGGAAGGCCGAGTTCCAGATCCAAGCCGATGCGTGCGCTGTGCAGGCGCTGGCGACCGTGGTCTATGCCTACGAGAGGCGAATCAGCTCCACCAGTCAAACCAACCTACCGATCGATACCGAGATCTCGGTCATGACGAACGTGATGCAGAAGTTCGGCTCGGCAAACGGCTATGGCTCCGACTTCTTCGCTGTCGCTGGCAACACGTTCACCCGCAACGACACGAGCGACAACGTCGATTCCATCACCATCGACAAGGCGGTCGTGTCCAGCTTCTTCCTGTCGTCGATCGTGGGCGTCGGCGGCTTCAACCTGGGAATCCACGCCAAGGCCTCCCGCAGCCAGAGCTCGCCGGCACCGCCGCGCGATTGCGGTTTCTGGGCCAAGGACTCCGTGAGAATTCACGGCAACAGCGCCAACGCCATCGACAGCTACGACTCCAGAAGCGGTGACTACTTGAGCCAGCGTATCCACACCGACCTGGCTGGCCAGCCGTACGCGCGTGAGCTGGCCGTCGGCTGCAGTGACGGCGTCTTCGACTACAACGGCAACATCAACCATCACGGCGGCTCCTCGGCGGTAGGACAGACGACCATCGCCGGCTTCAGCTTCGCCATCTTCGGCGACGTGATCACCGGCGGCGGCGCGCAGCCGACTTCCTTCACCGGCAACATCCGCGACACGCTCTACCCGGCCGGAACCTCCACGATCTCGGTCGGGGCCACCGTTACACCGCTCAACCTCACCCAGCCGGCCTTCGCGGAGGCATGCAGCCTGCCACGCGCGTTCACCTACTGTCCCGCAGTCTCTGCTGCGTCCAACGACAACGCTGGCCACGTTACGGGCTACTACGACGCTGCACAGCTCACCACCAACAACGTCCTCACCAACTCGACCGGCCGCGCACCGGCCGCCGCATGCGACGGCGGCTCCAACACCAGGACCATCTGTCTCGACGCGGGCTACACCTACTACTTCAAGGAGATCGACATCAACAACATCACCGATCTCGCCATCCGCGGAACCTCGACTTACAAGACTCTCATCTTCCTGGACGCCGATTCCTGCGGCCGTAACTTCCAGATTCGCGGGCAGACCAACTTCGGCACCAGCGCCAATGCCGCCAACGTGCTCTTCTACGCCGGTTCCTCGACGCTCAACCTCGACACCGCCTGCTCCAGCGGTCCGCTGCTCTCCATCGCCGGCGCCGGAACCTTCAGCGGCGACCTCTACGCCCCGGGCTACGACTTGACCATCGGTGGTGGCGGCGGACCCGACAACGGCGACTTCTACGGCCGCATCTACGCCAAGACCATCGATATCGCCGGCAACCAGTCCTTCCACTACGACGAAGCCTTGGGCGCCCTCGGTGGCTCCAGTTCGAGCCTGCCGTCCCAGCGCGTCATCCTGGTGGAGTAGCCGGCCGCCCAGGGGCTCCGGTAAGGACGTTCCTGGTCTCGTGGGAATCCCGGCGACTTTGCGGCCCAAAGCGCATCCCGTGATGCCGGGTACGGGCTCCCGAGACGGTCCTGACTGGTCGCCCGTTCAAATCGGTATGCAGGCCGGCGCCGATCCTCCTGGCGCCGTTTCCTCTTCACGCGGCCTCGCCGCCACCAACGAGCTCTTGTGCTATTCTACTCTCCAGACCGAGCTGGCAACCGTCACACACCCAAGGAGGGGGCTATGAGTCCCTTGGAGCGGCTGGCTGCTTCAAGTCCCATGCGCGCGACAGTCGTGATGGCGGCGCTGCTGGCCGCTGCAGCCGGTTCGGTCCACGCCCAGCAGCTCATACGCACCCGCACGCTGGAGCTCTATCCTGGGCTCAACTTGCTCTCGATGCCGCTCGCGGCCCGGACCACCCGCGGAGCCCCGCTCGACGCGGCCGCGCTGACAGACCTGACGGGCGCCGTCTTCGTCGCCCGGCCGGTGCAGCTCTCCGCCGCGCCGGTGGCCGGCCGGTTCGAGGTCCAGCGGTCGCCTTCACGGTGTCGCCCACCTCTCCGGTCTCGGTCGGGGCCGTAGCGGTCCGCGCCGTCTTCTCGGCGCCGCTGACCTCCGCGCCCACGCTTACTCTCCAGCTACCCGGCGGCGATGGCCGGCTTGGACCCGTCACGATGACCATGGCCTCCACGCCGACCCTCTGGACCGCGGGGTTCACGATCCCGGCCAGGGGCACCGACGGTCCTGCCACGCTCGCGCTCTCGGGCGGCCTCGACTCGCTCGGCCGGCCGGCCCTCGCCGTTTCCGGTCAGACCGTCCTGCTCGACCGTACGCCTCCGCTGGCGGGGCCCGTCTCGCTGCGGACCACCGGCGCGGGCTTCTTCGACGGCCAGTCGCTCGGCGCCGGCTGGACCGGCGCCCAGGACGCCGGCGGCATCGTCTCCTATCGCTACCGGGTCCTGTTCGCCGAGGCCGGCAGCCCCTCCACCAGCGTCGTCACCGACGCTTCGACGGCACTGCTCGGCTTCACCGGTCTTCGCATCACTGCTCCGCATGGCTCGCGGGTGACGGTCGAAGTCACGGCCACCGATCGCGCCGGCAACCGGTCGCTCCCTTCCACCGCGACGGCAGCCGTCGATCGGACGCAGCCGTCCGTAACGAGGCGGCCCACGATCGGGACTGGCGCACCGGAAACGCTCGCGGGCACTCCGCTCCCCGTCTTCTGGGACGAACTCTTCGCCGACGAAGAGTCGGGAGTCGCGTCGATCGAGTGGGGACTGGCGACCACGGATGCCGCTCCGGTCCCCGACGTCTACCCCGCCGGCCGCTGGCAGCGCGAGACTGGCGACCGCCCCGGCGCCGTCGCCCCGGCCCTCGGCGCCGGGCGCCGCGTGCTCCTGCTCGCCCGGGCCACGAACGGCGCCGGGCTCCTCTCCTCGACGACCGCCTCTCTCATGGTGAGCTGCGTGCCAGCGCTGGTGCCGCGGTCTGCGGTCTCACCCGTCGTCCTCGCCCCGGCCCAGCAAGTGGGACGGGGCTCGGCCCTGCTTTCGTGGAGTGGCAGCGACACCCGGGACTTTGTGCGCTACCGTGTCCAGCTCGCGCTCGCGGGCCCCGCCAGCCCCTCGTTTGCCGACGGCCCCTCCGTCTCCCCCCGCGAGGTCACGACCTCCGCCCTTGCGGCGCTCTCGCCCTCGACCGATTACGTGGCCCGAATCGCCGTCGACGCGACGGGGCAGCCGGCCGTCTACTCCAACATCGTGCAGTTCCGGACGGCGCCCTCCAATCGGCCGCCCACAGCGCTTGCGGGCGGCGATCGCGAGGTCGTCGCAGGGAGCGCAGTCGTGCTGGATGCGCGAGGCTCCAGCGACCCCGACGGCGATCCGTTGACGTACCGGTGGACCGCGGCCTTTTCGACCGCGGGTGAACTGGCCGTTCCGGTTGCCGCGGCGGACGGTGCCAGCGCGCTCGCCAGTCTGGCGGCGACCAGTCCCGGGACCTTCACGGTGGGGCTGACCGTCCAGGATGGCCAGCTTTCCTCGTCCGCGGCGGCCTTCCAAGTCCGGGTGATCGCCAGCCCCGAAGCGGGGCTGGACCGCGTGGAGCAGCCGGTCAGCACGGGCGCGGGAGCAGCCGTGGCGATTCAGAACGCTTCGCTCACGGTGCCAGGCTCGGCGCTGCCTGTCGATAGCACTGTCGTGCTCGGCAGCTCCAGCGCGGCGGAAGCGCCCACGGCACCCTCCTGGTTGACTCCTCCCGTGTCGGTCGCGCTGGTCGGAGCCGAGGCCGCGGTGCTGGCGACGGGGCAGGTGCAGGGCACCCTCGAAATGGTTGTTCCGGACGGAGTCGATCCCGCGCTCTGCGACATCGTCCGGGTCCACGAGCAGGTCGTGAACGGCCAGGTGACCCGGACGGAGCGCCGGCAGCAGCGACCCGATTGGCCGCCCGCTGACCTATTCCTGGCGTCTGGACGGCGGTCCGGTGGCCTCGATCGAGCTCTCAGACCCACGGGACATGACGACAACTTTCACTCCAACCGTCGCAGGACCGTATGTCCTGGAGGTGACCGTGAGCAATGGCAAGTTCACCAGCAACGCCACGTTGACGCTGGCCGTGAATCCGGCGCCGCCCGCCCCGGCGCTCCCGCCGGTGGCGTGCGTTTCGACCTCCTTGACGGTCACGGTGGGCACGCTCGTCTTGCTGGCCGCGCTGCCGGGCTCCGCGATGTGCGGTGGGCCCTTCTCTTACCAGTGGGCCACGGATGCCAGCCCGGGACATCCATTCCAACTGGCCGACGCGAGCGCCGCCACGCAGCCCTTCACCCCCGGGCTGCCCGGCACATACCGGTTCAAGGTCCAGGTGGGCAGTGCCTCGGCAGCGACAGGCGGCGCCGTCGCTGCCGCGCAGGCCTGCACCTGCGCGGTCACGGTGACCGCCGTACCGGTCACCGCGCCGGCGCCGGGGACGACGGCGCCGCTGATGTTCCTGCGGACGAACTCCAAGGGCTACAACGAGTATCTGAATCCCAAGGATGGGTCAGAGCTGATCCAGATCCCGGGTGGGGTCTACTTCTTGGGAGATGGCTCTGGCTCGGACAACCCGGCCCACAACGTCGCGCTCTCGAGCTGTTACATTGGGAAGTACCCGGTGACGAACCAGCAGTACCAACAGTTCCTCTCCGCCACCGATGGCGCTGTCACGACGGCGAACAACAGCCCCGATCAGCCCTCGAGCAAGGTCGGCCATGTCCCGTCCACTTGGGGTTCGAGCGGGTACACGCAGTACAGTACGGGGGCTAACGGCCCGGTGATCTACGTGGACTGGTACGATGCGTACGCCTACTGCACGTGGGCGGGGCTGCGGATGCCGACGGAGGCCGAATGGGAAGCCGCTGCTCGTGGTCCAAACGGGGTCATCTACCCCTGGGGCAGCGCCTCGCCGGACGCGACGCTGGCCAACTTCAACAACAACGTGGGCAAGACGACGCCGGTCGGCAGCTACCCCCTGGGAGTTTCCCCTTTTGGAGCGCTCGACATGGCGGGCAACGTCTGGCAGTGGTGCCATGACTGGTACAGTTCGAGTTACTACACGACCTTCCCGACCCCGGCCGATCCGCAGGGGCCCGCAACGGGCAGCTACCGTGTTCTTCGGGGCGGGGCGTGGTATGGCGATGCCGCGCTCGTGCGCTCCGCCTACCGCAGCGGCTACGGCCCCACGGATGCCAGCTACTACATCGGCTTTCGTGTCGGTCGTTAGCGTCCAGGAGTACCACCGGACCCCGTTCCGGTCGCCAGAAGGTGCCCCTTCACGGAGGAGCAGCGTGCCAACGGAACTCCAGCCCGGCCGGCCCACCGGCCGAAAAGACAAAAGCCCGCCTGGCCCCGGAGAACCATTCCGGGCCCGGGCGGGCACCCTTCACAAGGCGATCACGACTTGAGCGATTCGAGCTTCTCCCTTGCCAGCCCCGTGACCTGTTCGACGGTCTCGATCGGCAACCCGGCCCGTAACATCCGCTTGGCAATTTCGACGGTGGCCCTCTCGTTCCCTCTCTCCAGCCCCTTCTCCATCTCCCTTCCCAGTCCCTCCTGCCGCCCTTTCTCTAGGAGCGTGTCGGAGAAATGCGAGCAGAGGCGATTACTGGAGGAAGACCGAACAGGGAACAGGGAACAGAAAACAGGCAACAGGGAACGGAAAAACCCTGTCC
>JACPRK010000206.1 GCA_016190005.1 Candidatus Wallbacteria bacterium
ACTCACTACTCACTACTCACTACTCGCTACTGTATCCTCACCACCGGAAGGAGCTGAGATGTCGAGATTGAGCAAGACAGCGGTGGAAGCGTGGCTGGTGCTGGCCGTCGGCGTGGCGGGGGTGTTTGGAGCCGATGGAGCTGTCGGGTCCATCGAGGGGACGGTCGCTATCAAGGGAGCGGTGGCCCGCGACGAGATGAAGGCGGCGGGGAACGCCGGGCCCGACGCGTACGGGGACGGCGCCCGAGGCAGTCCGGACAAGGGCGTAGCAATGACCGAATCGGAGCCCGAAAACGTCGTCGTCTACATCGCCGGGAAAGTGCCCGGGGGACCGTTCGCCCCGCCGAAGGAGCACCCCAAGCTCGTTCAATTCCAGAAGCGTCTGACGCCGCACGTTCTACCGATCCTGGTGGGCACGACGGTGGACTTTCCGAACAACGACGACTTCAACCACAACATCTTCAGCCTCTCGAGCGTGAAGAAGTTCGATCTGGGGCTCTACAAGTCGGGGCTGTCGAAGTCGGAGACGTTCGACAAGCCCGGGCAGGTGAAGGTCTACTGCAACATCCACTCGCAGATGCGCGCCATCATCCAGGTGCTGGAGAACCCGTTTTTCTCCAAGCCCGCGGCGGACGGCAAGTACACGCTCAGCGGGATCCCGGCCGGCAGCTACGAGCTGGTCGGCTGGCACGAGAAGTTCCCGGCCGTCATGAGGCGGGTCGAGGTGAAGCCCGGCCAGGCGCTGAAGGCCGACTTCACGTTCGAGTGAACCAACGATGCAGAAGCGAGTCCGAGCGAGCTGGTCGGAGCCCTATCTCAGGGCAGAGCTGCGCGAGCCGACCTCGGGCACCCGCGTGGAGTGCGACGGCGCCGGGTTCCTCACCGGGGCCTCGGATCTGCGCTTGGTGGACGGGCGACTCTGGGTGGCGTGCGACGACAGGGCCCACGTGGCGCTGATCGAGTGGCCCTTCGAGGAGTCGTCGGCTCCAATGGCGCGATTGACTCCCCTTTTTCCGGAGCTCGCTTCCCGCCACGGCACCGGTCCGCTGCCGAAGCCCGAGCGGCCCGACGTCGAATGCCTGGCACGCCTCCAGACCTCCGGAGGGCCCAGGTTGCTGGCGCTGTCCAGCGGAGCCACGGCCGTCCGGCGCCACGCCGCCCTGCTCGACCCCGCCCATCCCGACACGCCGCTGATAGCCTCGGGCCGACTGGAGTCCTTCTTCGAGCATCTGGCCGTCCGCTGGGACATCGTCGGAACCGAGCTCATCCTCGAGGGCGCCGCCGGCCTGGGGGACTGCGTTCGCTTCATGCAGCGGGGCAACGGCGCCGTCCGCGCCGAGCGGCAAGGTCACAACACCGTCTTCGACATCGGGATGACGGACTGGACCGAGTACTTCGAGGCCGCCATGGCCGACCCGACCGCACCGTTTCCCCACGAGACCATCTGCAACATCTTTGCATACGACCTGGGTAGGCTCGAGACGGTGCGAGCCACCTTCTCGGGCGCCGACGAGCTCTCCGCCGACTGGCTCCTCTACGCGGCTTCCGCCGAGGCCAGCGCCGACGTCTACCAGGACGGCCCCACGGTCGGCGCGCTGCTCGGGCTGCTCTCTTCCGACGGGCGCGCGCTGCAGTCGCCTTTACGGAACCCGGACGGCACGCTCGCTCGGCAGAAGGTGGAAGGAATCGTGGCGCTCGGATTCGACACCGATGCCATCGAGGTGCTGCTGGCCGTCGATCCGGACGGTGGGGCGGCATCCCCTTTCCTGCGTGCCGTGCTCCACGGCCCGGTTGCAGGAAGGGTGCTGGACGAGGTGCGCGGCGGGGCAGCCCCGCTCAGGCCTCGCCCGTGAAGGCGAGCTCGATCGGTCCTTCGAGGGACATCTGGCCGTCGCCCGTTCTGACCCCTACCGTTCCACCGTCCTGGACAAACCGAACGGCGGACGGCAGGAAGCGCGCCGTCACGCCGGCCAGCAGCGCAGCGCAGGCGCCCGAAGCGCAGGACGGCGAGAGCCCGACGCCGCGCTCCCAGGTCCTCATCCGAAACGAATCGCGAGAGATCGGCGCCACCAGGCTCACGTTGATGCCCCCCGGAAACCGGCGGCTCGAACCTCTGGCCCGATCGAGCGCCTCGGCGGCGCCGGGCTCGAGCCGCTCGGCGTCGTCTACAGGCAAGATCAGGTGCGGATTGCCCAGGACCACGTGGAAGGCACGCCAGAAGGACTTTCCCAGACCGGCAGGCAACGCCACGGACCGCACGGGCGGATCGCCCGGGCGCCGCAGGGCGTCGATGGCGAAGGAGAGCCGCATGGAGACGCCCTTCAGACGCTCCACCCGAACGAACCCGGCCGGCGTGGCCAGCTCGAGGGGGCTCGCGACGCCGGCGGCGATGAGATAGGCCGCCGCGCAGCGGATTCCGTTGCCGCTGAAGGCCGCATCGGAGCCGTCGGCGTTGAAGATCCGCACGGCATGGCGGCCGCGCCGACTGGAGACGAGCATCACGCCGTCGGCGCCGACGCCCGTGTGGCGGGCGCAGAGACGCTGGGCCCGGCCGGCGTCGAAGCCGCGCGAGTCCGGGCCGACGAGAAAGTCGTTTCCCAGGCCGTGGTACTTGGCGAAGGGCCAGCGAGCGGGCATCCGGATAGCGAGACAGAAGAGCTCCAGGCGCCCTCGAGCGCCCGGAGCCAGTGACGATTGGAACCGAGCCTAGCGCCGGCGGCGCCGCTTCTCCCAGCTGCTCTTGCCGGGGCGGTCCTCGTTGCGGCCGCGGCCGCGGCCAC
>JACPRK010000207.1 GCA_016190005.1 Candidatus Wallbacteria bacterium
GACCAGGACAGGGTTTTTCCGTTCCCTGTTGCCTGTTTTCTGTTCCCTGTTCCCTGTTCGGTCTTCCTCCAGTAATCGCCTCTGCTCGCATTTCTCCGACACGCTCCTAGCGGCCGCACGCTCGTGAGTCGAATGGAGGTATCTCCGATGTGGGCAACAAGCTCGAGCCCTCCACCGAGGGCCTTTACGAAGCGATCGAGGGTGGAGAGTCGGTGAGCCTCTCGGGCCTCGGCTCGGGAGAGTTCGGCCTGGCTGATCTTGAGGCTTTTCGCGAGGTCGGCCTGGGTCTTCCCAGCGAACTCGCGCAGCGCCTTCAGGTCCATCTCGAGGAGCTCGGCCCGGGCTTCAGGTTGACGCCGGCCTCTTCGAGCATACTCGGCGATTTTCGGAGGACCTGGACCTGAGACTCGAGCCGGGGAAGGCGAAGGGTGTGTCGCCGGTCAAGTCGTGGACGAGCCAGAACAAGGGGCCTATCGCCGAGAGAGTCGCTTTCTTCCAGGCACTGGAGAGCGCTATTCGGGTGCCGGGCGCGAAGACTGTCCTGGAGAGAGACAGTCTGGACAAGGGCGGACGCCCTGCAAACTACCGGGTCGAGTATCCAGGAAGGTTCCTCGACGAGCTCGAGGCATCGATGCGCCCCTATGTGCTGCTCGAGGTTGGCGTCGCGCGTGTCACACCGTTTGTGCCCAGGGCAATCACGTCGTTGATCCACCAGTCGCTGGAAAAGGTGGAAACCCTTGCGACTTACTCTGACAACCGACTATCAAGCGAAGCAGATCGCGCATCGGCCAACGGCAGCAGATGCTGCCTTCATCTCGACTGGCAAGGAGAGGCGGGAGGCGGTGACGCGATCGCATGCCGCGATCGCGCCAATGTACTGGGGCGAGAGACGCTCTCTCGAAGCCGCTTGTAGGATGATCCGGGGATGGCTGGAGGAACAAGGATGGGAATAGATTCAATGGGTTCTGAGTCGCAGGATTCAACGGATACTATGGGTAGATGAAGGGGCTTCCTCTTGAGGGGGCGGAGAACGGGGGCCAGAAAAAAAAGCAAGCCGGCGCACGACGGACGCAGCGTTCGCGCCGCACCCGTCCACGGCCTGAGACGATGTGGAGATCGTCGAACACGAGCGCGGGGGGGGAGCTCGAGCCCCGCTTGGAGCCGTGAGCCCTGCCCCAGGGAGGGGGCTGCGCGAGAGTCCGAGCTGGCCTGCGAGTCCCGCAAACAGCAAGAGCCGTCAGTTCCACGTTCAGGTAGGGCAAGGTCTGGACGCTGGCCAGCGTCGCCCACCGCCAGGTCATAACGCCCGTCGCTGTGACTCAGGACGACACGACCACGGCCTTCGTCCAGCTCCTGACGCAGTTCTGACTAGCTCCCTGTCGAGCAGTAGCGGCGCACGCCCATCTGCCAGACCCCGAGCGCCGCAGCCAGAAATGCCGGCCCCATGGCCGGGGCGATCCAGTTGAGCCAGGCAGGTGCGCCGAAGACTCCACCGCGTCCTAGCAGCGCGTGCGCCGGCAAGTAGTTGACGCAGGCCAGCGGCACGACGAACGTGAAGAAGGCGCGGAACCAGGGCCGGTAGACGTCGAGCGGATACTGGGCCGTCTCGACGCCGCCGTAGGTGACCGTGTTGACGATCTCGAGCGTGCTGGTGGTCCAGAAAGCCAGCGTCGCTTGCAGCACGAAGAGTCCCGCGAACAGGCAGGCGCCGCTCACGACGGCCGCGGCCACGAGCGCCAGCCTGGCGACGCTCCAGTGCACGTCCAGCTCTCCTGCGGCCCAGAAGAGCACCAAGGCCCCCTGCGCCAGCCGGCCGACCCGCATCAGCTGCAGCTCCTGACCCGCGACCTGCAACGCCGTGCTGCGAGGCCGCACCAGCAGACGGTCGAAGCCGCCGTTCCTCACCATCGTCTCGAAGCTGTCGAAACCGCGTGCGAAGCCTTCCGCCAGGGCGAAGCTGACGTTGACCATTCCATAGAGAAGCGCGACCTCCTGGAGCTTCCAGCCCTGCAAGGACCCGAAGCGCCGGAAGAGTGCCCAGAGAGCGCAGAAGTCGATGGCGCTGATGACGAAGCTGGCCGCCGCGAACATCGCGCAGGAGGCCCTGTACTCCAGCTGCGATCGGATCGAGATGGCGGCGTATCTGAGGTAGAGCGTGAACGCGTCGCGCATCTCATCCTCCCTGGACGACCAGGCGTCCCAGTCCCCGAGAGAGCACGCCGCGGCCCGCGGCAACCAGGACCAGCAGCCACGCGAGCTGAGCCGCCAGGTGCATCGGCGCCTCCGATGCCGGGATGTGGCCCAGGTAGAGACGCATTGGCACGTCCAGGACGTAGCGGTACGGCAGTAGCGCTGCGGCCCTCTGCAGCGCCTCCGGCAGGAGCGGGATCGGGAGAACCATTCCGCTGAAAAGGTAGGCGGCCGCGACGGAGAGGCGCGTGAGTCCGTCGCCGCTCACGGTCCAGAAGAGTCCGATCGAGAGCAGCGCCGTGATGGCGCTCGAGACCAGCATGCCGCCCGCGAAGGCAGCCGCCGCGGCCAGCACGCTCGCGGCGCCGGGCGGGGTCTGTAGCTCGAGAAAGGCGAAGGCGACGGCCAGGAGCGGGCCGGAGCGCATCAGGGTCGGAATCAGGGTCATCGCCAGGCAGCGGCAGAACCAGCTCCAGTAGAGGTCGATTGGCCGCAGGAGCTCGCTCGTCACGTTGCCCGTGCGGATCATGTCGCGGAGCTCGGGCTCCACGCGGTCGGGCAGCATGCCGAAGGCGGCCTGGGAGAGCCAGACGTAGCTCACGACCTGCGCCAGCGAGATCGGGTGGACGGCCGTCGAGGAGCGGTAGAAGCCGTCGAAGATCATGACGCGGATGAGCCCCCAGAAGAGCTGCGTCAAGGTCCCGGCGAGCGCCGCGGCGCGGTACTGGAGCTGGACGCGGAACCGCGCGCCGAGGATGCAGAGGTAGGGCCTCACGGGAGGTCGGGCGGCTCGCGTCGGGCGTCCTGGTAGAGCTCGGCGACGAGCTCCTCGATCGGCGGGTTTTCCACGAAGAGATCTCGCACGGGGTGCCGCGCGACGAAGCGGCCGATCAGGTCAGCGGTCTTCACACGCGTCGGGTCGAAGCAGAGCTGCACCCGCTGGCCGTCACGCGAAACGATTTCGGCCTCGGGGCAGTCGACGATGGCGGCGGGGTCGACGAGGTCGACGGTCAAGCTGCGCCGTGAGCCGGCGCGGGCGCGGAGATCGGACAGGGGGCCGTCGCAGAGGATGCGCCCGTCGGCGATGACGAGGACGCGGGTGCAGAGCGCCTCGATGTCGTCGAGGTCGTGAGTCGTGAGGATGACGGAGGCGCCGCGTTCGCGGTTGAGCCGGCGGATGAAGTCGCGCACGGCCAGCTTGGAGACGGCGTCGAGGCCGATGGTTGGCTCGTCGAGGAAGAGCAGCTCGGGCGAGTGCAGCAGTGCCGCAGCCAGGTCGCACCGCATGCGCTGGCCCAGGCTGAGCTGGCGCACCGGCACGTCCAGCAGCCGCTCCAGGCCCAGCATCGCGATCAGCTCATCGGACTTGGCTCGGTAGGCCCCGGGCTCGATCCGGTAGATGTCCCTGAGGAGCTCGAACGACTCGCGCACCGGAAGGTCCCACCAGAGCTGGGTGCGCTGGCCGAAGACGACGCCGATGCGGGCGACGGTTTCGACGCGCTGCTTCCACGGGACTCGCCCCAGCACCTCGCAGAGGCCGGAGTCGGGCACCAGGATTCCGGAGAGGATCTTGACGGTCGTGGACTTGCCGGCTCCGTTGGGTCCGATATAGCCGACCAGCTCTCCCGGGCCCAGCTCGAAGCTGATGCCGTCGACGGCGCGCACCTCGCGGTGGCGGCGGTGCACCAGACCAGCCACCGCTCCCCAGAGGCCCGGCCGCCGCTCGGCGATGCGGAAGGTTTTGAGCAGATTCTCGACGCGGACGATGGCCGCCACGCCGCCAGGATAGCACCCCGCCCCCGGCAGCTTGGAATCAGGGGATTGACGATCGGGCGATCCTCCTTAGAATTACCCGACAACACGAACCAAGACCCCAGAAGAGAAGGGGAGGAGCACCGAATCATGAAGACCATCAGAATTCTCGCAGGCATCACACTCGTTTCTTCGCTCATGGCCGCGCCCGCGCTGGCGCAAGAAGTCGACATGGCCAGCTATCTTCCGCTCAAGGTGAACAACACCTGGCACTACGTCGACACCGCCGGCGGCAACGCCGAGTTCGACCTCAAGGTCTCCGAACAGGTGGCTGTTTCGGGCGCCGCAGCGTTCAAGACGCTCAAGACCGGCAGCCCCGACTGGGACATCATGTCGAACGATGCGGCCGGCTTGAGACTTCACAAGCGCAATGACAAGAACGGCACCATCGACTGGGCGCCCGGCGTCAAGTTCGCCGCTCCCCGCGCCAAGGTCGGCGACGTGCAGACGACCACGCCCAATTTCACGAATCCGGCCACGGGCAACAAGATGCTCTGGACGGCGAAGTTCGAGAAGCTCACGGACGTGACCGTCCCCGCCGGCACCTTCAAGAGCTGCGTGCAGCTGCGGATCACGATCCAGGACTCCGTGCTCGGCACCAAGTTCGCCAACTTCGACATGTTCCTGGCGCCCGGCGTCGGCATCGTCAAGCGCCAGGGCCAGTTCTTCGGCGTCTTCTTCGCCCAGCTCCTGCAGCGCTTCAGCGTGCTCTGAGGGTAGGCCGTTCGATCTCGTTGGCCGGGGCCGCGGGGCTCTCGGCCAGCGCGGCACCACCAGGCCGCCGCCGCGCCACAAGCCATACGGCGGCGGCTCCGACGATGCCGATGCTCACGAGCTGGGAGAAGGAGAAGAGCCCGAAGAATAGGCCGCCTCGGGGATCTTCGCGCCAGAACTCGACGGTGAACCGAAATCCGCCGTAGAGACAGGCGAAGAGCGCGATGACCCAGCCCGCGGGCCGGCCGGCCCCGGCAAGCGAACGCTGCAAGACGAGGAAAATGGCGAAGCACGCCAGCATCTCGTAGGCCTGCGTGGGGTGGCGGGGGATCGACTCACCGGCGCGCGGGAAGGCGAGCGCCCAGGGCAGCTCGCTGGCCATGCCGTAGCAACAGCCGGCGAGCAGGCAGCCCAGCCGGCCGATGGCAAGCCCCACGGCCACCGCCGGCGCCAGCATGTCGAGGACCTCCAGCAAAGACCATCCCACGGCCCGCGTGAAGGCGGCACAGATCGGGAACGCCAGGAGGAGCCCGCCGTAAAAGGTCAGCCCCGAGCTCCAGAAGCGAAGAATCTGATCGGGGTTGTGGCCGTAGAAGTCCCAGAAGAGCGCCACCTCGATGAGCCGGCTGCCGAACAGCCCCGCCAGCACCAGCAGGATTTGCAGCTCCAGCGCTCGACGGGGATCGAGCTGCCGGCGGCTTGCGTGGGCGCTGAAGACACGATGGCCAGCCAGGATGGCCACCGCCAGCAGCGCGCGGTAGGCGAAGATGGGGTAATCCCCGAGGTAGAAGAGTATCGGCCTCATCCGAAGAACGAGATGCTCGTCCCGGTTCGACTGGCGATCCGACAGCAGCCAGGTTCAGGCGCGCCGGCCCAGCCTGAATCGCAATGCTAGCAGGTAGAGCACCGGGGCCAAAGAGAGCAGCAGCCCCGACACGAGGCCGGGGTCCGTGCTCTTCCCCAGCGCACAGCCACCGCGGCCGCCCGAGCTGGAAAGGGTCTGCGCGCTCAGGAGGGTGGCCAGGTCCTGGGAGACGGTTGCGGAGGAGATGCGCCCACGAGCCGACGAGCTGACGAGTAGCGGCCCGTTACCCGAGGAGACGAGCGGGCTGGGAGCCGAATCGCTGAACTCCAGCACATTCGTGCGCAACACCAGCTGCGGCTCCAGCGGGGCGCCCTCGAAGTCGACCGCCTGCACCGTCAGCGTACTGCCGTTGGTGGCGTCCGCAGGGATGGCCACTTGAGCGAACTGGGTCAGGACTCCGGCCGTCGTCGATTCGGAGATGGGCAGACCGTTCAAGAAGATCCGCACTCCGGTCGCGTCCACGGGGATCGCGGCGGGGTCGATCCCCTCGATCTTGAAGCTGGCGTTGCCGGGCTCACTGAGATCCCCGGGGGGGGCGACGTCGATAGTGAGCTGGAAGTATCCCGTCTTGGTCAATCCGCTGCCGCTTCCAGAGCCCGACGTGCAATCCTGGTTGTCGTACTGGGCGCCGCGCTCCGTCTTGCCGGCGGAGCTGGTCCCGAAAATCTCCTCTCGGAGCTTCGCCGTGGTCACGAGCGCGTACGGGTTCTCGATCTCGATGTCCGCGTCGCCGATGTAACTCCATCGGTACGCGTAGGTCAGATCAGGGCGATCGGCAGCGAAAATCGACGCACTGCCGTTCAGAGTGATGGACCCACTCCTGAACTCGTCGGAACCTGGACGGATCGACGTCGGCGAGATGCTGGGCCGAGGCTGTGGCAATGCCACTCCAGCAGCGGAGACGGCCACGCGTATCGCGCGGCTGAACGGCGGCTCCGCGGGCTCCAGAGTGGCCGTGTCGAGCCGGGTGGCCGAGGCCGAGAAGACGTACACGCGCGAAGTCGTCGGCGAAAACTGAGTCACGGAGGTCAAGGTGGCCCCGCCGGTGACCACGGGGTCCGCCTGCCTGGACAGAGTGGCGGACGGCCCGTCGAGCTGCTCCCATTCGACACGGTACGGATGGCCCACATGAGCGGCATTGGGGGTGACCGTCGCCGTCAGGGTCACAGTCGTGGGCAGGTTGACCGAGAGCGATCTCGACGGGCCCGTCGGGAGATCATCGATCAGGTCCAGCCCCACATCGGTGGTCCCCGAGGCGCGGGCGGCTACGGACAGGCCCGGGGGGGCGGAGTCTCGGACGTTCACAGCGATCTCGGCCGAATCGACCGCGCCCTCGGCATTCCGTGTGATCAGGCGGAATCGCAAGGCATCGACCTTTTGCGGCGTGAAGGTCATCTTCGGGAAGTTGTCCGAGAGCTGCGGATTGGTCGGTTGCAACTCCACGCGCTGACCTGCGGTTTGCGTCCAATTGCGAAACGTTCCTACAGCCAGACTTCCGTCCAGCAGGATCTTCCTGCCGATGCGCGTCTCCAGTGAGCGCATGGCTGGGAAGGTCCTCTGCCCATTCGTGAGGTCTTGCGCCTCGATGCGGGCCACGGGCGGGGGCGGCGGATCGGGGACGCTGAGGCGCTTGAATCTCGGGATGAGCTTGACGGTCTTTGTCAGCGAAACCAGGTCCAGGTCGTTTCGGACTCTGAGATCGATCTCGTAGGTGCGACGTTCTCCCAGGATACTCAGCGGGAAGGACGGCGTGGGGCCCTTCAGGGCTCCAGGGTGTATCACTTCCTCAAACCGCGTGATGACTTCCTCGCCCCGGAAGTTGAGTGTGGTACGTACCTCGTGGAGGCTCCACTCGTAGGTGAGCGGCCGCCCGCTCCTGTCGGAGCTGTTCCGACCGTCCAGGCGAAGAGAGGTGCTGAGCGGCGAGGACGGTGGCAAGACCAAGTCGCGGACAGACGGCAGCAGCCTATCGTTCTGGTCGCGGAGGATGGTGATGCTCTGCTCCGGGCCAGGATCTGCGGTGGGGATGCCGTTCAGCGGGTCGGTCATGAAAATCGAGAAGGCGCGAGTCGTCTCGTTCACTCCATCCGAGATCGACAGCAGGACCTTCGTCTCTCCCAGGCAAACGGGCACCACCATCCCTTTCACCTGGCGAACAGCCTGGGAGAAGTTCAACCTCGTCTCCGGCTCGGTGGCCGTGGTTAGCGAGACGGCCGTCGTGGAGGCAGCGTCAGCCGCGCTCCGGTCCGGGGCGCCGATGATCCGCCACCTGTACGTGATCGGGTCACCGTTGGGATCGGAGGAGTTTCGAGCGCTCAGCCCGACAGACGTGACAGCCTCGGGGTGAACCGAAGCGACTCCCGCTGGCTGAAACAGGAAGCCCCGGCGATCCCCGAACAGAGGTGTTTGGTCGGAAAGGAGCTGGCGGAAGGTCGTCACAAACGCACTGGGAGGCACGTCGAACACCGTCGCCGTGACGCTCGCCGTGGCTTCGTTCCCTCGGGCGTCCACGGTAGTCAATCGGAACAGGTACTCCCCGACGCTGGTCAAAGTGTAGGTGATCTTGCCCGCCCCGGGGATGAAGGGCGCAAAACTCAACGCGCCGCGCTCGATGGACCAGCTGTAGCTCACCACGGCCTGGCCGGCGCCGTCCCTGCTGCGGCTCCCGTCGAACTCGACGAACCGAGGCCCGCCCGTGGGCAGATCGATCCGGATCTCGGGCGCGGGCAGGTCACCGATGGCGGGCACATCAACGGCGACCCGATGCGTGGAGGTTCGCCCCCCGAGCGTGGTCAACGCCTCGAGGACGTTCTCGCCGCCGCGCCGCAAGGTGAGCTCCAGCTCTCGCTCCGTGTCGGTGAGGAAGTTCCCTTTGCTCCGCAGTGAGGTGAAGAACCCCCTGTACTGCTCGCTCCCGTTCACCTTCACCACGACCTCGGGGTAGGTCCGGTTGGTCTCGACCAGTAACGCCGGATCGGCCCCGAGAAGCTTCACTACTCTTTGCAGACCCGGCGTACCAAGGCGTTCATCCTTTGTGACCACCTCGCCATCGCGGGGGCTGAGAAACCACAGGGCACGCGGGTTCGTCGGCTCGGAGACCAGATCCAGGAAGGCGGGCGCCGATTCGGTGGTCCCATCGCTGACCACGAGTGACACGCGCACCGGCCCCTCGACATTCGTCCGCAAGCGGGTCTCCGGAAGATCGGGTCTGGGCAAGAAGGTCGCCGTGGTCGGCGCTGAGAGTACAGGTGAGACCACGCGCCAGCGGTACGTCAGCGGGTCCTCGTCGGGGTCGGGGCTGCCTGAACCATCGAGAAGCGCCGAAGGACCGAAGGTGGCCGGTCCCCGCGGCGTCGCCGTCGGCGCGTTGTTTCGGACCTCCACTTGCACCGAGCTGCGTGAGGAAAGCTCGCCATCGGTAACTTCCAGGTCGTACGCCTTGGTCCCGTAGACCACGTCAGTGATGATGTTCTCTCGGACGACGGCTCCCGTGGCGCCTCGGAAGGTTGAAACGGCAGCAAGATTCCTGAGGAAGGGATCGATTCCCACCCGAGGGGAGCGGCTGATGACCTGTCCCTTGTAGCGCCATGTGTAGGTGGGAGAAGGATTGGCGCGCGAAGCCTGCGTGCGGCTTGCGTCGAGCACGTAGCTTCGCCTGGCTGGAACGACTTGGTTGTCGCCCGCGTCGGCCACCAGGTCGGGCTCCAGGACGGTGTACTCGAAGGTCCTCGTGGACCCGCCGACGACCGGAATGGGGAGGTTGGAGTTGGAGTCGATGCCAGAGACCTCGATGGTCGCGGTTACGACGCCCAGGGGGGCGTTGGGGCCGACCTCGACACGGAACTCGTACTCACCGAGCCCGACGAAGAAGTTCCGATTGCCGGACCTGAGCTTCGTCACGACGAACTGGTCGCCCGGGAATCGCAACGTGGCCGAGACCTGCTTCAGCCTCTCCGAACGGATGGTTGAAGGTTCGGCACCGAGAGTGAACTTCACGGATCTCGTCGACCCCCGGAACATCAGTCGCCGCTTGGCCTCCAGGCGCGAGAAGAGGAGGGCCATCCTCAGTTCGACCGTCCAGGACGAGGTCGAGCCATCCGAACGGGCGGCGACAGCGCCGCCGAGAATCTCGTCCATCCCGGATGCGGTCGCAACCACGAAAACTCTCTCGAGCGTGGCCGCGGGAGAGACCGCAACGAAGTAGGTGAGCACGGTCGAGGCTCCGGCCGAAAGCCGGGTCAGAGGGCCGGGCGCGGCCGTCACGGTGTAGTCGGAGGAGACGTTCGTGTTATCCGAGGCCGTGCGGAACTCGAGCCCTGAAGCCGTCAGAAGCGCAGCGGTGCCTCCAATGTTGCGGATCGTGGCGCGGACCTCGACGCCTGCCTGGCCGGTGACGACCGTGGCCTGGCCGAGCTGGACGGCCAGGTATTCGAGCTGCGCGCCCGGGAACACGTTGGCCGCGGTGCTCCCCTGGCTCTCATTGCCCGCGGCGTCCGTGGCCGTCACGAACACGGTGGGATTCACGTTATCGCCGATGGAAAGGCCGAAGAGGCCGTCCTGCGCATCGGCCGTGACCGTCCCGATCGAGCCGAGCCGAGTGGCACTGGAGAAGATCCGGATCAGCGCGCCGCGCTCGGCGCTGCCGGAGAGCTCGTCGTCGGTGCCCAGGGCGCGAGACGTCACGTTGAGGATGGGCGCGTCCGGCGCCACGATGTCATTGGTCGCAGAGACCGCCCCGCTTTCGTTGAGCGCCGTGTCCCGGACCGTGGCGAAGATCACGCTTCGCTGGTTGTTCCCCAGGTTCACGGGGCCCCAGTTGCCCGCAGAGCCGATCTCCGCCGTGGTCAGCAGCGTGGTCCTTTGGAAATCTGTGAAGAGGCGCAGGGTCGCTCCCGGCTCGCCGGTGCCCGAGACCAGGTCGTCGGTCGTCGGCGGACTCTGGGTCACGGACAGGGTCGGGGCTGCCGGGACCAGGATGTCGTTGGTGACGGTGACGCCGCTGCTCTCGTTCAACGCCGCGTCCCGGACGACGACGACGACCGTCGCGTTGGTGTTGTCGCCGATCGCGAGCGGGCCCCAGTCGCCCGCGCTCGAAACGGCGCGAGTGGCGAAGGGTGATGCCTGGTTGGAGCTGGTAAAGAACCGAACCGTTGCTCCGGCCTCGGCCGTGCCTCGGATAGAATCGGCGGTTCCCGGCGGGCTCTGGGTCAGGGTGATCGCAGATGGCTCGGGTGCGATGATGTCGTTCGTGGCCGCCGTTCCAGGTCCTTCGACAGAGCCCGCGGCCGCCGTGACGAATACGGTGCCGTTGGCGTTGTCGCCGATCGAGAAAGGTCCCCAGGAGCCGTCGCTCAGGGCAGTCCCGGAGACGATGAGCGTCGTCTTGGACGGGTTGCTGTAGACCCGGATCGTGAGGCCGGCCCCGCCGGCCACGGAGCCGCTGACGGTGTCCGCCGCGCCCGGGGCGCTCTGCTTCACGCGCACGACGGGAGCCACGGGCGGGTTGGTGGCCGAAATTCCTGTGCTCTCGTTGCCGGCCGTGTCGGAGGCCGTGACGAAGACGAAGAGGTTCGCATTGTCGCCGATAGAAAGCGGGCCCCAGGCGCCGCTCGAGTTGACCGTGCCGGAGACGATCAGGTTCGTCCGGGCGGCACTGGTGTAGACCTTGATGCCGGCGCCGGCCTCGGCAGTGCCACTCACCGTGTCCTGGATGCCTGGAGCGCGCTGCGTCACGGTCACGGCCGGGGCCTCGGGCGGGACGATGTCGTTGGCAGCGGTGGCGCCGGGACCTTCGTTGCCGGCAGCATCGGTCGCACTCACGAAGGCGGTGCCGTTGGCGTTGTCGCCGATCGAGAGTGGACCGTACGTCCCCGAGCCTGTGGCGGTGCCTTGCACGATCAGGTTGGTCTTCGCCGAGCTCGCGTAGACCTTCACCGTCGCCGCAGCCTCCGCTGTGCCGCCCACCGTATCGTTCGTGCCCGGGTTCTTCTGGGTGACGGAAACCGTCGGAGTCAATGGAGCGGTTATGTCGTTGGTTCTCGACGTGCCGCCGCTCCCATTCCCCGCGGCGTCGGTGGCGGTCACGAAAACCGTGGCGTTCGCGTTGTCGCCGATCGAGAGCGGGCCGTAGCTGCCGTCGTTGGCGGCCGTGCCCTGCACGATGAGCGTCGACTTCGAGGAACTCGTGAAGACGCTGATCGAGGCTCCGGCCTCGGAGGCGCCGCTGACCGAGTCGGCCGTGCCGGGACTGTTCTGGGCGATGGTGGCGCTGGGGGCGGCGGGGGCCGTTATGTCGTTGGTGGCTGGGGAACCCGGTCCTTCGCCGCGCGCGTCCGTCACGGTCACGAACACCGTCGCGTTCGTGTTGTCACCGATCGAAAGCGGACCGTAGGCGCCGCCGCTCGTGGCCGTGCCTTGGACGATCACCGACGTCTTCGCGGAGCTCGTGTAAACCTTCACAGTGGCGTTGGCCTGCGCGGTCCCGCTCACGGTGTCGGCCGTGCCCGGCGTGTTCTGAGCCACGCTCACCGTCGGCGCGGACGGGACCGAGATGTCATTCGAAGCGGAGGTTCCACTGCTCTCGTTGCCGACGGCGTCCGTCGCCGTGACGAAGAGCGTGGCGTTCGTGTTGTCGCCGATCGAGAGCGGGCCGTAGGTGCCGCCGCCCGTGGCGCTCCCCTGGGCGATCAAGCTGGACTTCGCGGAGCTCGTGTAAACCTTCACGGTCGAACCGGCCTCGACCGTGCCGCTCACGGTGTCGGCCGTACCGCCGCTGTTCTGCGTGACCGTGACGCCGGGCGCCGAAGGGGGCACGATGTCGTTGGCGGCGGAGGCGCCCGGCCCTTCGTTGCCTGCCGCGTCCGTGGCCGTGGCGAAGACGGTGCCGTTGGTGTTGTCGCCGATCGAGAGCGGGCCATAGGCGCCGCCCGCGGTGGCCGATCCCTGGACGATGACCGAGCCCTTCGCGGCGCTCGGGTAGAGCTTGACGGTCGCGTTGGCCTCCGCCGTGCCGCCGGCGGTATCGGCCGTGCCGGGGGTGTTCTGGGTGACCGAGACCGTTGGAGTGAGCGGAGCCACCGTATCGTTTGTCGCCGTGGTGCCGTCGCCCTCGCCCACGGAGTTCGTTGCCGTGACGAAGATCGAAGAGTTGGAGTTGTCGCCGATGGCCAGGGGACCGTAGGCGCCCAGGCTCGTGGCCGTGCCTTGCACGATCAGCGTGGCCTTGTCGGCGGCCGTGTAGACTTTGATGGTGGAGGAGATCTCCGCCGTGCCGCTGACCGTGTCGGCGGTGCCCGGCGCGTTCTGGGCGACCGTGGCGGTCGGGGCCGGGGGCGGGGAGCCCGAGATGTTGGCGGCCGAAACGGGCGGACTGGAGTTGTTGGCCGCATCGAACGCGAACACGAAGACGATCGGATGGGCATTGTCTCCGATGGAGAGCGGCCCGTAGTTGCCACTGCCGTCCACCGTTCCCGAGACGATGAAGTTGGAGTTACCGCCGCTGGCGCTGCTGAAGACGCCGACGTTGATGTTGGGCTCGGCTGTTCCCGAGACCGTGTCGGCGGTGCCCGGAGCGTTCGCTGTGACCGAGGCCGTAGGAGTCAACGGAGCGACGATGTCGTTGACGCCGGCGGTGCCCGGGCCCTCGATGCCGGCCGTCGCAGTCACGAAGACCGCGTCGTTCGTGTTGTCACCAATCGAGAGCGGACCGTAGGCGCCGAGGAAGTTGGCAGTGCCCTGGACGATCAGCGTCGCCTTGGTCGAGTTGGTGTAGACCCGGATGGTCGCGTTGGCGTCGGCGGTGCCGGACACGGTGTCCGCCATGCCGGGGAAGTTCTGCGTCACAGTGACGGTAGGCGCCGAGGGAGTCGGGATGCTGTTGGTGGCGGTGATGCCCGAGCTCTCGTTTCCTGCTGCGTCCGATGCGGTGACGAAGATCACCGCGTTGGCGTTGTCTCCGATCGAGAGCGGTCCCCAGTTGCCGCTGCTGTCCGCAGAGCCGTTGACGATGAGCGAGGTCTTGTCCGAGCTCGTGTAGACCCGGATGCTGGCGCTCGCCTCCGAGGTTCCGCTGGCTGTGTCTGCTGTCCCGGCGTTGTTGGACGTGACCGTGACACTCGGGGGGGCCGGTGTGACGATGTCGTTGTTCGCGACCGCGTTCGGTCCCTGCTTGCCCGAGTTCGTCTCGGTCACGAAGACCTGGGAGTTGGCGTTGTCGCCAATCGAGATGGGACCGAAGGCACCATTGGAACCGGCCGTGCCCGAGGCGAGCTGCGTCGTCCGGCCGAAGTCGGAGTAGACCCGGATCGTGGCGTTGGCAGTCGCGGTTCCCGAGATCGTGTCGTCGGTTCCGGGCGGGTTCTTCGTGACGGTCACGCTGGGCGGGGAGATGGCAGGGTTGAAGCTGATCACCAGGATGCTGTAGCTCCCCGAGACGGTGCCGCTGATCTGGAGGTCGAAGTCGCCGGCGCCGCCGGTCATCAGTATCGAGCTGCCGGAGAAAGTCGGACTCGGAGTGAAGCGCGTCAGCGGGTCCTCGTTCCCCAGGGCGTTCACGAGGACGCCGGTCATGCCGGTCGAGCCCGTGGCGAAGTGGAGCTGGTAACCCGTCGACGAGGCGCTCCCCGCGAATCGCAGGAAGTCGACGTCCGAGCTGCTCTCCAGCGATCCGGCAAGCGCTGAGCCGTCCAGAGTGATGCTGTCACGAGGTGACTGGATATCGCCCTGCGTGGAGGCGTGATCGCCGCCCGCGAAGGCCGGCCAGGCACTGGCGAGAAGAAGGGCGAGCACGAGCCCGGTCCGTGCAAGCGCCGCCTGTGCAAAATGAACCGACGAACCCGCGTTGAAACTCACGGACACGACCTCCTGCCCGAAACCAGACTCCGCCGTGGCTGGATCAGACGCTGTAAGAGCGCCGCCAGAGGTCGCGCCGCACGCCTCTTGCCGAAAGCGTAACCTAAACTACCAAAGTAGTCCAGTGGCGCGTGGGCGCGGGGCAGGGTCTCGGCAATGTCGCGAGCCCGGAGGCGAAAACGGGGACTGGCTCTCACGCATGGACAGATCTCTTGAACTATCTGTCGGATTCGAATGGACTGAGCGCATCCGAAACACCCAAAAGCCGCATAAAATGGGGGTCCAGGGGGCCTTCGGCCCCTTGGCGGAGGTTCGGAGGCGGAGCCTCTGAGTGGAATGCCTTGAGTGAGCATTGATGC
>JACPRK010000208.1 GCA_016190005.1 Candidatus Wallbacteria bacterium
CCTTCCACCTTCCACCTTCCGCCTGACGCCTGACACCTGATTCCTGGCGCCTGCTGTACACTCTGGCCGGATGCGCATGAACGTCGAAGATCCGGGGTCCATCGGGACCGAGCTGGGCAAGGAATTCGGCCGCCGGTTCGAGATCCTGGGCGTCCTGGGCAAAGGCGGCATGGGCATCGTCCTGAGGTGCCGCCAGCGAGACCTGGGGCGGGACGTGGCCGTCAAGCTGATGCTGGAGCACGCGCCGGAGACACGGGCCCGCTTCCAGCGCGAGGGGCTGCTGCTGGCCAGACTGCGCCACCCGAACTTGATCACCGTGCTCGCCACGGGAGAGGCTCGCGGCAATCCCTACCTCGTGTTCGAGCTGATCGACGGGCGAACCCTGCGCGAGACGCTCGACCGCTTCGGCCGCATGGAGATCGAGAGGGCCGTGCAGGTCGTCCGCCAGGTTGCCGACGCCCTGTCCGTCACCCACGAGCAAGGCATCCTCCACCGCGACGTCAAGGCCACGAACATCCTGCTCACCCCCGACGGCACAGCCAAGCTGGGCGATTTCGGCCTGGCGCTCGCCTTGGAGGGCGGCGATCGGCTGACCCGCTCGGGCGTATTCATGGGCACCCCCGAGTACACGGCCCCAGAGGTCATCCGGGGCGAGCCCCCGCAGGCCGCGTCGGATCTCTACTCGCTCGGGATGGTCCTCTACGAGACGCTGGTCGGCCAGACGTCCTTCGGGAACCTGCCGCTCAAGGATCTGATGAAGGCGCACCTCGACCGGGAGGCGCCGCTCTTGCGCACGCTTCGCCCCGACGTGCCCACCTGGATCGAGTACATCGTCCGCAAGCTCCTGGCCAAGGACCCGCGCCAGCGGTTCAAGAGCGCCTCCGAAGTGTCCCTGGCGCTCGCAGAGGGCCTCGAGGGGCGAGGCGAAGCGGCGGCGGCCGTCGCGCGGCACCCGACGATCTCGATGCGGGCACCCGATCCGCTCGTGCAAACACACCTCTCGGGAGACGAGGTGCCCAGGCTGGGGCAGCGAACCCTGGCAACTCTGCGCCCCGCCGGTCCGGGCGAATCCTCCAGGGCACGGCGCGCCCGGCCGTATCTGGCGGCGGCGGGGGCCGCGGTGGCTCTGTTGGCACTCGGCGCCGCCATCTCGGCGCTCAGGACGGAACCGTCGCGCGTGCTCTCGCTGGACGTCCGGCCCGGGCAAACGACCGCCGTCGTTGCCTGGAAGACCTCCCTGGCCGTCAAGTCGTGGCTCGAGCTGGCGCAGGGTGAGGAGGGTGGCGCCTTCGAGCCGGTCCCCGGCCCAGCCCGCGAGCCCGCGCTCGACCAGTCCCAGGCGCTCTCGGGCTTGCTCGCGGGCACGGCCTACCGCGTGCGAGTCGCGTGCGCCGACGGGTCGGTGTCACTCGATCGCCCCCTGCGAACGGCGCCCCTGGAACGCCCCCGTTTCCGGGTCACCGGCCCGCGTTCCGCGTTCCTCGACCTGCGCACCCACGAGCCGCTCGTCGCCGCCCTGCGCATCGGAGATAGGAGAATCCCGTCCGCCCGCTCCACGCCTGCCGTCGAACATACGTTCGCGCTCGAGGCCTCCGATGTCCTCGTCGGCATCGAGCGCCCCGTCCTGGCGATCGAGTCCGAGGCCGGCCGGGAGGTGGAGATGCCCCTTCCCCCCGTCGGCTCGCTCCCCCGCGAGCTGGTCACTCGCATCGACATGCAGGCCCTGGGCCGCCTATTCACCGAGCTCTACGGCCGCAGCGTCCGCACCAAGCAGGACCGCGAGCGCGTGTTTGCACAGGTGAAGCTCCTCCCGTTCTACCCGTACTGGGCCCACTTCCGGCCGCTGGCCGATGCCTTCTTCAAGGGCCCTCCCGAGATTCCCGATGCCGAGCGGCTCGACGTCTACAACCGCCTGGTCGACCTCGAGGTCGTCGACGCCGCGGCACTCGATTACAGGATCCCGCCCGCGGTGGCCTTCGCGGCGTCCACCCAGTCCTTCGTCGGCCGCTTCGTCGGCAAACCTCCCCTGAAACCGCGCTACCGCTGGAAGGCCGATTTCGACATGAAACGCGACGGATTCTGGGTCCCCAGCGGCAACGACCCGGAGCTGGACCGGATCCGGCGCAACATGTACCAGTTCGCCACAAAGCTGCGGGACCGCCACAGTGTGCGCGTGCCGATCGCACCGGCCGAGCTGGCCGACTGCCGCCGCGTCGCGCTCGTCTTCCGCATCTCGGCCCTGGTCCTGCGCAGCTACTTCGAAGTCACCCTCAACGGCCGTCTGAAGCTGGCCTTCCGCCCCACGGAGAGCTGGAACTACGATCCCCTGTCGGGCGAGACCGACATCGGCAATATGTTGCCCATCCGCTTCATGCGCCCCGGCGATAACACGCTCGACATCGAGATGAAGACCAGCCCGGGCGTGACGCCCATCGCCTCCGCCCAGATCTGGGGAATCGAAATTCTGGGAGAGTGAGCAGCTAGACGACGCCCCGAGAGGCGCGCGGGCCCCGAGCGCCCGTCGAGCCCGCGGAAAGCCCGTGGGGAAAACTCGTGGCGTCTACCTGTACCGGGTTTTCGAGAAAACCCGGTACAGGTAGACGCCACGGGTTTTCCGGGTTTTCCCGACGAGATCACCGTCCAGAGGCTGCCGGCTGGAGCCAGGGACAGGGTCGGCTCTGCCCGCTAGCTCTCGCCGGTGACGCTCTTCAACAGGTTCACCAGGGCCTGAGAGATGTCCCGGAACTTGATGAGGCCCATGAAGAACCCAGCGACCACGATCAGCGGGATGGCGATGAGGCTGACCTCGAAGGCGGCCTTGGCGACCTCCTTCAGGAAGACGTCCTTGCGCTCGATCTTCAGGAACTCGATGCCAGCCTGCAGGAACTTCTTCTCGCTGTCCTCCAGCTTCTCCAGCAGGTAATCCATCGCGTTCTCGCGGTCGGCCTGGGCGTTGTCGACGAACAGGAAGTTCTCGCCGATCTTCACCTTGTCGCCGACGCTCAGGACCGCCGTCTTGACCACCTTGTTGTTGACCAGGGTGCCGTTCTTGCTTCCCAGGTCGGTCAGAACGAACCCCTTGACGGTGCGCTCGATGGTGGCATGGTTGCGCGACACGTGCGAGCCCGGCAGCACCATGTGGTTGTCGCTCGACCGCCCGATCGTCGTGACGCGGTCCTTGATCCGGAACTCCGTAGCCTCGGAGTCCCGATTGACGACGATCAGCTTGATCACGGACGAGTCCTCCCGGACCGGTTCGTGAAACGCGCGATCGAGGTACCGTATGTTGCTGGCAGCTTGCAAGGCCGGTCGCGTCGGGCGGGCACCGGCGACGCCGGCGCCCGACAGCACCTTCCGGTATCTCGTATCGGTATTCTAACGACCATGACCTTAGCCTCGCCGGTCCCAATTATGCGGCCGCGGGGCACCGCCGTGCAACGCCGGAGGCGGTCGGAGAAAAACTTCGAACATTTGGGCCCGGCCCGGTGTCATCATGAGGAAGAGGCCCGCAAGGCGGGGGCTTGCGGCTGACCCGGACGGCCTCGAATCGCCCCAACCCGGCACAAGGAGACGCGATGCTCGCTCGCAGGTCCGCCCTCATCGGTAGCCTGGTCGCCGTTTCGATGGCTCTCGCCGGTTGCGGCGCGGGCGACATCACGGTCCTCACGAGCCAGCCCACCACCCGCACCACCGCCAGCCGGCAGCAGGGCACGCAGGTCCGCGTCGTCCGCCACCAGAGACGGCCGCCCGCCCCCGGCGCCGGCTCCCGGGAGACAGGCAACGTCCCAAACCTGGGAAGTGGACCCTCCGCTCCAGCCTCGCCGCCGCCGAACGTGACCGCGACCCGGCCCCCGACCGGCGACTTGAACTTCGACGCCGACACCCAGGCCGTGCTCAATCGCTACAACCTCGTCATCACCGGCCGCGACGCGTCGCCCCAGAACGTCTCCATAGTCACGGCTGCCGCGCAGCTCTATCAGCCTCGCCAGCACAAGCTTCTGGTCGTCATCCAGCGCGACCCGAGCAAGCTGCCCGTGGCGGGCGTCTGGTGGTCCAATGGCTACTCCGCCCAGACGGAGCTCTACCAGCCCCAGATGCCCCACGTGGCCGACCACGAGCTGGCCCACGACCTCACCCTCAAGGTGAATCCGGCCGCCGGCCAGCGGCTGGGCAACGCCATCGCGGCCCAGTGGAACAACCCGGCGGTCTTCCCCAGCTCCTACGCCCGCTCCAAGGTCCCCGAAGCGATGGCCGAGGCGCTCTCGTCCTGGGCCGAAAAAATCGCACGGCCGGGCCAGATGGCCTTCTATAGCCCGCCCGCAACGGTCGTGGCGGAGTTGCAGCCCCTCCTGGCCGACGGCCTGAAGAACAGGTGACGGATTGCGGGCGCTGCGTGCTCGCGAAACTGGCGGCGTCGGACTTCCGCTGCTCGTCGTTCTGACCCTGCTGGTGCTGCTGGCCTTCCTGGGCTTTCACCAGCTCTACTTCGCTTCGCACGTTCAGGCGGGCTCGGTGCGCGGGGCCTGGGGGGACGTGGCGCTCGCGGTTGCCGAATCGGCCGTCGAAGAACTGATGCACCGCGTCAAGAGCGACGCGTCCGACCCTTCACGCGCGCTCTTCCACCAGCTGCGCAAGGACGTGCTGGCGGGGCAGATGGGCGCCATGCCGATCCTCGACTCCACCCGGCTGGACGT
The DNA here is from genome assembly GCA_016190005.1 of Candidatus Wallbacteria bacterium. Lineage (GTDB taxonomy): Bacteria > Muiribacteriota > UBA6191 > JACPRK01 > JACPRK01 > JACPRK01. The sequence continues at coordinate 4,695 of JACPRK010000208.1, forward strand.
GGCCCCCAGGCTCCTGGAACAAGCTCCGGCGCCGGGAGCCAAGATCGACTGGAGCTCGGCGGAGGTCGCCTACCAGCGGCAGTTCGAGGAGAACCCGTGGGAGCGGTTCGGCCTGATCCGGTACCGCGCACGCGTTTCGGTGGACGGATCGCCCGGTCCGCGCCTGGTGCGAGAGCTGGAAGTCGGCCAGGGATTCAAGGTGGTCTCGGCTACCGTGCCGCGCCCCTTCGATCAGGCGGCCGTCTACGTGGGCGACCTCTGGAGCCTCACGGACCCGGCCGACGTGAACCGCCGTCGCGAGCGATACCTGGCTGCCGTGGAGCGTCACCGGGGGTGGCTGGACCAGGCAATGGCGCGGGCGCCAGCCCAGCTGGCCGAGCGCTACTCCGAGGCCCGCAGCGCGATCCCGTCCGGCTCCGAACTGGCAGGCCGGGTGCCCGTGCTGCCGGTGACCCGGCCCGCGCTGCTGGTTGCCAGCGGCCACCAGGGCCAGGAGTTTCCGCTCGACGCGCTCGATCTGGCGCGCAAGCTCGCTGCCGAGGAGGTGGATGCGGCCGCTTCCGAGGCGCGAGTGCAGGGGGCGCTTGCGGCGCTCGACGCGGCGCCGGCCAGCCCAAGCGCGCACGAGACGCTGCTTTCCACGCTGGAGCAATCGCTCGAGCTGCTCCAGGGGCTGATGAGCCGCATCTGGGCCTTCGGTGAGGGGTACCGCGTCGTCGGAGTGGAGCAGCCGGAGTACCAGGCGCTGGTCCGCCGACATGCCGGCCTCTGGCTCGATCACTGGCGGCGCGTGGCGGGGTTCGTGCTGAGAGAAGAGGGGGGACAGACGGTCCAGTCGCGGTTCGATTCGCTTGCCAGGCGGCTGGGGACGCTGAACGGAGTGGTGCTCTGCGAATCTCCCGGCGGCACGATGACGCTGAGCGGGAACCTCCCGGGCAAGCTCGTGCTGGTCGTGAGCGGCGGACACGTGGTCCTGGACGGGACCAACGGCGGGGCTCGCCCCCAGGACCTGCTGACGGTGGTGGTCCTGGGCGGGACAGTGGAGGTCCGCGGCGAAGTCCACGCCGCGCTGGTGCTCGCTTCACTGCCGGGCGAGGCCGCGGCGGGACCACCCGACTCGAAAGCTCTTTTTGCTCCTGGGGCCGTGCTGCGCGGGGGGCTGGTGATCGAACGGCTCGGCGCGGGAAGTGTGCTGGCGGGCAGCCTCTTCCGCGAAGAGAAGTACAGCTCCGGGCCGGCGGGCCGCGGTGCGCTGGCCGATCGGTACGCCGTCCTCGTCAGTCCGCTCGCCGTCTACCGCAAGGTGGCGCACCGGTGAGCCGGGGGTCAGGGCGAAGGGGTCGTGGTGCCTTCGCGCGAGAAGGCCGCCGAGAAATCCGTGGCGTCTACCTGTACCGGGTTTTCCGGGAAAACCCGGTACAGGTAGACGCCACGGATTTCTCCCAAGGTGGCGCACCGGTGAGCCCAGGTTCCCGGCGAGGGCGAGGCGGGATGGCGCTGGCGGAGGTGCTGATCGCGGTGCTGGTGCTGGCGGCGGCGATGGTGCCGGTGCTGTTCCTGTTCCCCTCGGGGGCGCGACGGTCGGCGTTCGGGGAGGCCCACCTGCGGGCGCACTTGCGGGCCCGTGCATTGCTGGGGCAGGCGATCGACATGGCCGTGAGGACCGGTTTCCGCGACCTTCCCGAGAACCAGAGTGTGCCGGCCTCCGACGGCAGCAAGGGCCGGGAGACGATCTCCTTTGAGCCGGTGCGAGGCTTCGAGGGCCTCTGGGTCGTGACGGCGGTGGTGGAATGGGCGGCGCCGCTGGAGGACGGGGGCGGGGGCGAGAGGAGTTACCAGCTCCAGCGACTCCTGCACAAGAGCGAGCAGTCGCTCGGGGCGGACTGGCCGCTCGTGGCCGGGGGCGAGCGATGAGGCGGCGCGGATTCACGCTGGTCGAGCTCTTGGTGGCCGCGCTGCTCTCGGCCTTCGTGCTGGCCGGCGCGTGGTGGATGTTCGTGAGCGGCAGCCGGCAGAGCGTGAAGCTCGACCTGCGGCTGGCGCGGTTGCAGGGGATCGTCGGGCTTCTGGAGGCGCTCTCCGACGACCTGGCCCAGGCCGTCTACGTTCCGCCAGCGGGCAGCCAGGGGAACGCCGTCGACGGAGCTCGGCTGACGCTTTACAAGTTCCGCGCCTACGCGTTGCCGAAGGCCGGCGCGGTGGGAGAAGATGCGGACGCCAGTGCGGTCTGGACGGAGCCGGTGGTTTATCGCTTCGAGCGCGCCACGGGGCAGATCAGCCGCAATGGCCGGCCGATGCCGCTGGGGAGGTTTTCGCAAGTGGGGTTTCACCCGCCGGACAACATCGTCCCCGGCGTTCGCGTGGTCTGCTCCGCAGAGTCGGCAGCTCCCGATCCGGCCGCGCGGTTCGAGATCCTGCTACCGCTGGAGCGTGCCGCAGCGGAAGCCGCTTTCGAAAGCTGGCAGGAGAACTACTACGACATGGAGCCCGTGGTGGAGCTCATCGATCCTGAAGTCGATCCCGCAGCACCTCGATGAAGCGCTGACGGGACCTCTCGCCTTCCTTGAGCTGTGAGCGGGCCCAGACCGCAAGGCGTTCGGTCGGCGCCACAGGGTCGTCGAGCAAGGCGACCAGTGCTCGTTCGGAGTTGGCGGCGCTCTCGGTGACCGGTCCCGGGTCGAGACGCCGGTCGTGGCGGCACTCGGCCAGGAGGGCGTCGGTCTTGGGGTCGTAGCTCAGCGCCAGCAGCGGCGTGCCGGTGAGGGCTGCCAGCAGCATGGCGTGGTAGCGCATGGCGACGACAGCGTGGAGCTCCGAGAAGACGCGGACGGCGTTCCCGGGATCGACCTCCCGGATCTCGGCGGGCGTGGCGATACCCTCCAGGAAGGGCAGGTCCTGCTCGGGAAAGAGGGCCAGGAAGCGCACCGTCAGCCCCCGACTCGCGGCGGCGCTGCGCAGGCCGTCCGCCACGCGCGCGAGGACCTCCTTGGGAAAAGCGGACGTCGGGCGCAAATTGACTCCAAGGATGCGCGAGCTCTCGTGACGCCTTTCACTCGTGGGCTCGTACCAGAAGACCGGGTCGACACCGAGCTCGGGCCACTCGAGGGCGTGGGGGACCTGACCGGAGTCGCCTGCCCACCGCTTGAGCGCCGCGGCGCTTGTCGGGTCCCGGGCCAGAGTGAGCTCCGCGCGGATCGTGTACCAGGCGAGCAAGCTCCGGTACCACGGCCGTGAAAGTCCCGCGAAGGAGTGGCCTGCGAAGACCGTGTCGCAGGTGCCGAGCAGTCTCGCCAGCGCCGGGAACGTCAGGTAGTACGGGAAGGTGAAGGGGCCCGTCGAATCCTGGAACAGGCCCCCGCCGCCGCTCACGTGGACGCGCGAGGCGGCCATCCCGGCGAGGATGTCGGCCGGGGACCAACGGTCGGCCACGGCGACGCCGGGATGGTCCGGACGGCGCAGGAATACGAGCAGCGAGGCGCGTCCCTGCGCGGCTTCCCGGGCCGCGCGGAGCTCGTTGGCCAGCATCCACTCATCGCCCAGGTTACCGTAACCGAAGTATCCCGAGAAGCTGACGTAGGGCCCGCCGGCGGCGATCGCCACGGCGCGTCGCAGCGGCCAGAGGATCGCCAGCGCCGCCCAGCCGAAGACCAGCCCCACCAGCCCGCGCTTGGCCGTCAACAGCACCGGTGAGTGCAAGTGGCAGAAGCTGTTGGCGATCGAGACCGGCGCGACGGTGCCGGCGATCAGCAAGAGCAGCCGCGCCCGCCAGCTCGGGCTGCAGCCACTGCCGCCGTGGGCCAGGAACGCCAGCAGTGCCAGCGCCGGGTAGCCGATCAGGAACTCCTTGGTCCGCGGCCGCGCGGGCAGCGTCTCCTCCATCCGGTCCCGCAGGCCCTGCTCGGCCTGCGTGGCCGGCACGGCGCTGAAGTTGCCGGAGCGCATCAGATAGAGCGCCCCGCCGCCGGCGACGGCCGCGACCAGCGCCAGATCCAGCGCCACGAGCCTCACGGAGAGCAGCCGCACGCGCTCTCGCCGCAGCAGCTCCAGGCAGGCCAGCGCGATCGGAGCCAGGTAGACGAGCTTCACGCCGCTGAAGGCCGCCCGGTGCATCACGTAGGCCGGGTCGCTCAGGATTTCATACAGAAGCGCTCCACCGACGTAATTGAGTCCCAGGACCAGCGCGAGCTCGCGCGCTGTCGCCAGCAGCCCCAGCGGCCAGCGCGTGCGACGCTCGAAGACCGCCGCCGACAACGCCGCGGCGCCCACTGCCGCCGCCAGTGCCGCCACGCGTGGCGACGCCAGACAGACGGCGGCAATCGGCACGGCTACCACTCGGAGCCAGCCGACGGGAAACGGCTCCAGCATCGCCAGGAAGGCCAGCACCAGACAGGCCGCCCCCAGGGCGGCCGCCGCGCGATAGATATCGCCGTGGAGACCTTCCAGCGCCACGCTCAGGTAGGCGTTCGCGGCCACCGGCTCGCCCTTCACGAAGCCCGCCGCGGCCAACGACCCGAAGAGCTCCCGGACATACGCGAACGTCGCCTCGTAGAGGTCCTTGCGGTCCCACGGGTTCTGCCCGGGCGCCAGCGGATGCAGGTAAAAGTGGCGAACGTTGCGCTCCTCGGCGGCCCGCCGCCACCTGGGAAGAAGCCGTGAGTACGGCAGCTTCGCCATCTCTCTGGGGGGGATCGAGTGGAGGAACGCGCTCTTGACCGGCTGGGCCGACAGCAACTCTGCCACTCCATCCTGGCCGCTGAACTCCACCTGGCCCACGCGCAGGTTCCGCACGTGAAAGGCCTTGGCGACCAGGCCGATGCTCCCCGGCCAGCCCAGCGCCGAGTCCTCGTCGAAGACGACCGTCGCACGTTCCGGGACCATGAAGATGAAGTAGCGCAGGAACTCTGGGCCGGCCCACTGCACATTCGGCAGCCTGTAGACCACCTCGAGACCCGCCGACCGGGCCTTGCGCACCATCTCGCGGTCCAGGAAGATCGGCGTCTTGCGGAAGAGCTCTCCCGCGACCGGGACATCGACCGAATCGAGCTCGACCCGGGTCCCCGGGAAGAGCGCCGCCGTCGTCGACGCCACGCTGAAGCAGTCGGGATAGGCCAGCCTCAACCGGGTGCGACCGGGCTGGGCGCTTGCCTGGATCTCCAGGATGCCGTCGGCGGCGAGCTGATCGGTGCTGCAGGGGCGAATCGCCACGGCCGAGACACCCGCCGCGGCCAGGTCGGCCAGCAGCCTGTCGTCGGAGATCGAAGTGGCGCGGGCCACCTCGCGGAAGCCCTGCAAGTCTGCGATGACCTCGAGCCGGGTGTTGATCCGGTCGAACTTGATCCGCCGCGCCAGCGGCATCGCGCCGAGAACGGCCAGAAACAGAGCCAGCCAGAGGAACAGCCGCGTGGCCCGTCTGGCCTCGGCCGTGGGATCGGGGCTGCCGTCGAGCATCGCCGGACTGCCTAGTGCCCGCCAGCGGTCTTCGCCGCGGTCTCGGCCGACGCGGCGCACACTCGGTTACGCCCGCCTTCCTTGGCGCGGTAGAGCGCGGCGTCGGCACGCTTGATCAGCACGTTCTTCTCGCGAGCGTCGTCGGGGAAGGTCGAGACGCCGATGCTGATCGTCACTTTCAGGTCGCCTTTTTCGCTCTGGTAGGTGCGTTCCGCGACCGCCTTGCGCAGCTGCTCCGCCACTTGTTGCGCCGCATCCTTCGGGGTATGCGGCATCACCACGGCGAACTCCTCGCCGCCGTAGCGGGCGACCACGTCGTTCTCGCGCCGCAGCTCCTTGAAGACGCCCGCGGTCTCACGGAGCACCAGGTCTCCGATCTGGTGGCCGTAGGTGTCGTTGAACTTCTTGAAGTGATCGATATCGGTGATCATCAGGCTGATCGGGTCCTCGTAACGGCCGGCCCGCTTCAGCTCCGTGTCGAGCGTGTCCTGGAAGTAGCGGTGCGTGAAGAGACGCGTCAGACCGTCGGTGTTGGCGCGCTCCTTGGCCTCCTCGAACATGCGGCCGTTCTTGATGACCATGGCCGTCAGCGAGGCCACGAACTCGAGGGCGTCGACGTCGTCGCGCAGGCTCTCCTTCTCCTTACGTCCCTCGGCGAACTCCTCGATGTCGATGACGCCCAGGATCTCGCGGTTGTGCACCAGGGGCGCGCAGACGAAGGCGTGGCTCCGCCCGCGGCTGATGGCGGCCAGCGACGGATCGCGCCCCGCGTTCTCGCTGTCGATGAGATTGCCGGTGCGCGCCACCTGCGACACGACCTCGCTGGCGCGCGGGTTCTCTCGCCGGGGATCACCCGGGTAGCCCATCGCGGCCTCGAGGCGAATTCCCTGATCGCTCACCAGCCACAGGGCGCACCGCTTGGCACGGATCGGCGCGCTCACCAGCGCATTCATCACCTGTTCCAGAACGCGCGACACCTCCAGCGACTGCACGGTCAGCCGAGCGATCGAAGAGAGTGCCCGCCGCAGGCTCGTGCTCTCCACCAGCTTGGTCTTGTACTCGTCGATCGTCTTCTCGCGGCCCTTCACTTCCTTCTTGAGCCGCTCCATGTCCTTGTTGACGGTCTCGACGACCATCTCGGATTCGCGCCCCGATGCCGAGAGAAACCCGACCCCCATACCGGCCACAACCAGCACCGTCACGCCCGCCACCGCCAGACCGGTCGCCTGGTCGCCGCCCGGGTTGACCAAGGGCAACGCAAAGACCGCGGCCCCGGCCAGGAGCCCCAGCACCAGCGGTTTCCAGTACTCACCCATCCGTGGAACAGGATGATAGCACCTGGGAGAGACCCGCGGACACACGCTTGGGCTGCCAACGGCGGGCGCTGCCAGGCCGATGGCGCCGTGTCCGTCAAACTCTCAGCGAGCCGGTGCGCGCAGGAAGAGAGCGACGCAGATCCCCAGGAAGAGGAAGTTCTGCAGCCACGCGCCCACGAAGGGAGTGAGCGCGCCGGTCTTTCCCAGGCTGGCCGAGAGACTCATCGCCATGTAGTAGAGGAACGTGAGGATGAGACTGACGCCGAAGCCGATGAAGCCGCCGCTGCGGCCCGGGGAGATCCCCATCGCGGCGCCGATGAAGGAGAAGATCAGCACGCAGAACGGGAACGAGGTGCGCAGGTACATCTCCACCTGGAGGGGACGCGTGTTGGCCAGTCCGCGCTTCTCGAGATGGCGGATCTTCTCGAAGAGCTCGCGGATGGTCAGCTCGTTGGGGTCGCTTTCCTTCTCCTTGAGCGACTCCGGGGTCTCGTTCAGACGATAGTCGCCGGCCGGCTTGCTCTCCCAGGTCACCTGGCCGCCCGGGTGGAAGCGGGTTTCGACGGCCTGATCGAGCCGCCATTGCCCTCCCCCCTTCCACTTGCCGCTGGGGGCGCTGAGCATGCTGTCGAGCCCGCGCGGGCCGTAGTTGCGCACGACCAGGTTGCGGAAGCTTTCGTCGCGCAGAAAGAACCGTCCGACGTAGGTGAGCTGGCCCTGGCCGGACTTCACCAGGATGTTGTCCTTGTAGGTGGTGTTGGGCGGCCCCGCGGCGCGCAGCTTCTGCTCCCAGATGCGCTGGCTGACCCGCATGCAGGGCGGCACGACGAAGTCGTTGAAGAGATAGACCGCCGTCGACACCAGCAGCCCGAAGACGCCGACGGGCACCATCAGCCGCGCCAGCGAGATTCCCGACGCCAGGATGGCCGCCAGTTCGCTGTCCTTGGAGAGCCGGCCGAACACGAAGAGCGTCGCCATCAGCGCCGCAGCAGGGAACATGTACTGCATGTCCTCCGGCACGCGGAACACGAACCACTTCAGCACCAGCGACCGCTCCACCCGCCCCTCCGACAGGTACTTCAGCGCCCGCATGAACTGCCCGAACATCAGGATCGTCAGCGCGCCCACCATCCCCAAGGCGAAGGGCGCCCCCAGCTGGCGGAAGATGTAGCGGTCGAGAATCGTCATTTCAGGCGACGCCTCCGTCTGCGGGAGGGCAGATGCCCAACGCCAGTATGCAGTATGATGGCAGCTGTCACGGAGCGGCAAACTCGAGTTGCCCGGCCCGGGCCGGGCGGACTGGGAGGTTTTCGAAATGTCCGATGGACGACCGTCGGGTCTGGCAGCACGGCTCAAGAACATGGTTGCGAAGACGGAGCCCGCGGCCGGAGCCAGTCCGCCCCCGCCGCCCGCG
>JACPRK010000211.1 GCA_016190005.1 Candidatus Wallbacteria bacterium
CCTGACTCCTGAAGCCTGACTCCTGAAGCCTGACTCCTGAAGCCTGACTCCTGAAGCCTGACTCCTGAAGCCTGACTCCTGAAGCCTGACTCCTGAAGCCTGACTCCTGAAGCCTGGCCTCAAGCCTCACTCGACCAGAATCACACGCTGCTTCGTCGTCGAGGACGAGGAGCCGCCGCCCACCTGGCCCAGCGCCTCGTCGTAGTGGAAGTAGGTGGTGCCGCCGATCTCCAGCGTGTTGGCGTAGGCGCGGCCGTAAATGCCCCCATTGCCAGTGAGCTTCATGTCGTAACCAGGAGCGTACAGGTCGGCGTAGAGCGAACCGCCGCCCGTGATCTGGATGGACGGCTTGCCTCCGGCGCAGGCCTCCGGGAGGTTCTGCGTGCTGGAGCCCATGTAGAGCAGAAGATCTGCTGGCTTGGCTCCAGAGGCAAACGACGTCTGGCCCGCCATTTTGAAGGTGCGACTGCAGCTGTTCTCGGCATCGAGATAGACGATCGTCTTGAAAGTCGAAGTGTTCTTGATGACGAGCGTGCACGAGTTGCTGAGGTCGAGCTCCTTGAAGTAGTAGGTGTAGCCAGCATCCAGGCAGATCTTCTTGCGATCGCTGGTGCCGTCGCAGGACGTGGCCGAACCGCTCCCGGTGCCGTTGGTGAGCTTCTTGTTCGAGCTCAGCTCCGTGGAGTTGTACCAGCCGGTGATGTGGTCCGAGTTGTCGTTGGCCGTGGCGGTCGCCTTGGGGCAGTACTGCGTGACGCGCGGCAGACTGCATGCCTCGGTGTACTCCACGTCGGTCGGATTGAGCGCGGTGACGGTTTGTCCCGCGAGGATGTTCTTCGTGTCGGCCGGATAGAGCGTGTCGTGGACCTTGTCGGGGAAGATGGTCGGGGAGGCCGGACCGCCCGTGGTGACGTCTCCGTAGATGTCGAACGTGGAGCCATTGATGGTCAGCTGGCCGACCGCGGAGGCGCCGCCGTGGTGGTTGATGTTGCCGTTGACATCGAAGGTGTTGTCGCTGCACCCGACGGCCATCTCGCGTGCGTAGCCGGCGCCACTCAGGTCAGTGTGGACCTTCTGATCCGTGTAGCTGGCGCCACTGTTGGTGTTGTAGCTGTCGAGGAAGGGGGTGCCGTTGAGCTTGACTTCGGTGCGTCCCCAGAACGCGCAGGTCGGCCTCGCGGAGGCTGCCACGCTCACGTTGCGCTGCGCGGCCGAGTAGACGCCGATGTTGAGCGACTGAAGATTGAAGATGTGGCCGAAGAAGGAGGGGCTCTCGACCGTGGCGCTCACCTCGACCCGACAGATGTCGGCTGATGAGGGCGTCGACATTGTGGTCGTCATGCCGTGCCCTTGGTGGCCCGCATGGGTGTCGTCGTTGCCGTGACCGTCGTGAGCGTCAGCCAGGTTGAGGGCCCCTGGTTGCTGCCAAGCCGGAAGGCCTGGGACGGGCATCGCGCCGATGCCGCTCAGTAGCATCGCAGCGCCCGGCCGGCCCTGCGAAAGACTCGAGAGCACCATCGGGCCGCCGTCGGGCTCCAGCAGGGGCAGCAGACTACTGTGCTCGTCGTGGCTGTCGTCATGAGAATCGTCGTGGCTGTCGTCGTGCGAATGTTCGCTCGAGGAGCTCGAGCAGTCGATATGCTCCGAGTCGTGGGTGCTCGTGTGGCTATGGTCCGTCGTCGCGTAGCCGCAGGGGTCTCCTTCCGAGTTGCACGCGTACGTCTTCACGCGGAAAAACTCCCGCGAGTAGCCATTGGCGTCGGAGATGTTGGAGATGAACCGCCGGATACTCGTATCTTCTTCGGTGTAAGTCAGGTCGGGGTCGGTCGAGGCCAGCGACTGCACGGCAGACAGGTCGGCCAGGATCTGCAACGAGGCCTTCTGTTGATAGTGAACACCCATGTCGATGACCAGGGTCGCCACGGCCAGAAAGGCGGCCAGGGCCAGCAGCATCAGAATCAAGATGCCGCCCTGACGGTCATCGGGCAGCGATGGGCAACGCCAGGCCGAGAGCGATCCCGAGGCCGGACGGGCTGTGAGTGGGGTACGAGGCGTGCTGTGCTGGTGTATCATTTGCTTGTGGATTCAGAGGGGCGGGTTCGATGCGAAGCGAGGATGTAATGAGTAATCGGTGGGGCGCAGCCCTCGAGAGAAGGCGGGCGATGCGCGGCAGCCGGTCCGTGGGTCAGACGCTGGCGGAGTTCGCCATCGTCTTGCCGTTTCTCCTGCTCTTGCTGATCGCCATCATCGACTTCGGATTCTACCTCTATGACTATATCTCGACCCAGGCCGGGCTTCGCGACGGCGCCCGGGCGGCCATGCAGGCCCGAAACGACGACAACGCCACAGCGGTCTACACCAATGACCAGGTGAAGCAGATCATCGCCACCGGCCACGGTCCCATCAGCCCAATCAAGTGGACAGCCGGCGCCGCGAGCATCTCGGACACCAACGAGATCACGATCTTCACCCAGCCCGCAGACACGAACTTCGACGGCGACTTCGGGTCGGTGACCATCTACATCGAGCATACGCATCAGCTACTGTTCCCCTTCTTCTTCTGGGCGGGCGACGGCTTGAAGATCAAGGCGAAGGTCACCGTGGCGCGCATTCCGGGCCTCGCCCCCTGAGCCGCCCAGCAGCCGAACCACATCCGAGGTCCGGACCGGCTGTGAGGTTTCGAACTGCACGAACCCTGTTCAAGCAAGAGTTCTGCCGAACTGATGAGCCTGCCAGCTCCTCCTTCCATGGGAGGAGCCGATCCGAGGGGCCGGAACCGGCCGGTGACGGGGCGGAATGGTGCGGCATTGCTCCCTACGTGCGCGGTCGATCGCGCTTGGCGCCGCGCCCCATTCAAAGAAGCTGCCGGGCAACGGCGGGGCCCAACCTCGCCTGGAGCCACGACGGCATCACTTTCCAGACGGTCCGGGCAGCTCGCCAGAGCATCCGATCCGGATTGAGATCGGGAGGGTCGCCGCAACCGCTCCGGAGATACTGATAGCCCAGCGGCACGGACCTCGGGTTCCAGTGCATCTTGAACGTCTGCCCCCCGGAACTCGCCGGGCTCCGGCCCAGGTCGAAGGTGTGACAACCGCGATCCGCGGCCGCACGCAGGCCGGCCTCGATGGCGATCAGGTCTGCGTGGGCGCTCCGGCCGGCGTCAGTGGCACCCGCGAAGAGACTGCATCCCAGCCCGTTCCAGAACCCCACGAGATCGGCCGCCACGGCGACTCCGCCTGCCTCGACCAGCACGACCCGCAACTCGTCACCGAAGGAGCTGGCGAGCGCGCGGAAGAACTCCCGCCCCAAGGCAGGCGACCCGAGCCGCGCCATGGCCGTCGAGTAGATTTCGTGGAGCTCGCCGCAGTCTGGATTGGTCAGTACCGGCCGTACACCCGCCTTGTGCGCCTTCTTCAGGCGCCTTCGCGTTCGCTCGTCAGGGACGGGCAGACCCGAGCCCGACTCCAGGTGGATCGGAAAGCGCAGATACGCGGACGTGACCCCAAACGGCTCCGGAAGCCGCTCGCCATCCCGTATCTCGACGAACCCTACCCGGCACTCGCACGCCTGACGAATGACTTCCTGCATCATCGCCTCGAGCACGACCTCGTCCTGAGCCAGGGGGCCTGCCCAGGAGGCGCCGGGCACGGACACCAGGGAATCTCCGAACAGCCGGCTGCGCCGGAGCCCCAGCGGCAACAGACCCCGCACTTCACCCTGCTCGTCCACCACCATGAAGGAGCGACATTCGTGACCCAGCGCGGGAACCACCCTGAGCGACCAATCTGCCAAGTGCGGCAGCCAGGCCTCCCGCTTGCCCCTCGCATAGCCCTCCCAGGCCGGGCGCGTGGCGGCCTCCAGCGAAAGGCATTTCAGCTTCCCGGGACCTTCGACCGCCATGTCCGCAGTATAGTCGCCGCCCCGCCGCGACTGTTAAGATGAGGCTGGCCGCTCTAGCAGCGGCCGGGAGGAACCAATGGCCGAGTTGTACCCCGCCTCGCTGGGCACGCTTCTCACCCGCATCCACCGCGAGCTCTCTGCACAAGACTCGCTCTTCGACCTGAAGTCGAAAAACTTCTACCGGGGAGACTCCGGGCTCGACACGTCGATCCGCTTTCTGGGGCGCCCCGCAGCGACTCCCGTCGGGCCAGCCGCCGGACCGCAGAGCCAGCTTGCGCAATACATCGTTCTCGCCTGGCTCGCAGGCGCCCGCGTGGTGGAGCTGAAAACCGTCCAGATCAACGACCGACTGCAAATCCCGCGTCCCTGCATTTCGGCCGGAAACGTCGGCTACAACGTCGAGTGGTCTCAGGAGCTACGTCTGGCCGACTCGCTGCGGGAGTATGTAAAGGCCTCGATGATCCTCGATCTCCTGCGGAGCGCCGGCACCCTGGGGCCCCGCCCCGCGGTGGACAAGCACGCGACTGTGTTCGACATGTCGGTCGGATACGACCTGAAGGGCATCCAGTCCCCCGAGGTGACGGGCTGGATTCGCAGCCTTCTGGACGCAAGCGCAATCGTCGACGAGCTGCGCTCGCACCTGCCTCCCGAGTGGGCGCGCTTCCGCGATCACCCCTTCGCCACTCGGGTCGCGGACACGCTGACGCTCTCGACTTTCCATGGCTGCCCGGCCGACGAGATCGAGAAGATCGTCCGCTACCTCGTTTTCGACCTCGGCATCGACACCGTCATCAAACTCAATCCGACCCTGCTCGGCAAGCCCAGGGTCGATCACCTGCTCCACGAGGAACTAGGCTACACCGACATCCTCACGCCCCAGGACGCTTTCGACAAGGACCTACAGTTCACCGACGCGCTCGACATGGTTCGCCGGCTGGCCGCTGACGCCGCAAAGGCCGGCCGTACCGTCGGCGTGAAGTTCACGAACACGCTGGTCGTGGAGAACAGTGGGAAGGTCTTTTCCGAGCCCGTGATGTACCTGTCCGGCCCTCCCCTTCACGTCATCAGCCTCACCCTGGCGGAGGTGTTCCGGCAGGCCCTGGGATTCGACCTGCCGGTCAGCTTCAGCGCCGGGATCGACCGGACCAACTTCACGGATGCCGTCGCGTGCGGATTCACCCCCATCACGACCTGCACCGACCTGCTCAAGACGGGCGGCTATGGACGGCTGTCGGGGTACATGGCGGAGCTGGAACGGCGAATGAAGTCCGCTGGTGTCCGGAACGTCAGGGACTTCATCCTCAAGGCGGAAGGCGAGGGCAAGCGAGCGCTGCAGGCGTGCGCTGACGAGCTGGCTCGCGAGCTCGGGCCGGAGCACGGAAGAGTAGCTTCCAAGGACGCCGCGGCGGTGAAGGGCGCGCTCGAAACACTCAAGGAAGGGCTCTGCGCGGCGCTCGACTCGGACAGCGTGACCCTCGATGGTCAGCTGCAGACCGCTCGGGCGGCCCTGGAGTCACTGGTGGCGGCAAAAGGATGGAACAGCACTATCCGGCCGGCGCTCGACGGCCTGCTCGACCGCGCTGCGCGACAAGCATCCCTGGCGAACATGCGCTCAATCGTTGCCCGGACACAGGCCGCTCCGCGTTATCGAAAGGCCCAGAACACAGCGCTGCCGAGAAAGATCGGCTCACGCCTCTACCTGTTCGACTGCATCAACTGCGACAAGTGCATCCCGGTTTGCCCCAATGACGCCAACTTCAGCTACGAGGTCGGGCCGGTCGAGGAGCAGTACCGGAACCTGAGGGTTGGCCCCGGAGGTGTCGAGGAGGTCGGCATCTTCACGTTCCGGCTCGAGAAGTCCCACCAGATAGCCAATTTCAGCGACTTTTGCAACGAGTGTGGCAACTGCGACACCTTCTGCCCGGAGGATGGGGGGCCCTACGTCGTGAAGCCGCGCTTCTTCGGAAGCATGGAGGCTTGGCGACGCCACGCGGATCGCGACGGCTTCTTCGTGACCGCTCCGGAAGCCTCCGCATCCGCACGGAGGATGTACGGACGGATCGACGGCCGGGAGTACCTTCTCGAGCTCGAGTCGAGCGCCGGGTTGGCCCGGTTCTCCGACGATGCGTTGGGAGTGACTGTGGCGCTTGCGGAGGGCAAAGTCTCCGAGATCCGCGTCGAGCCAGGAGCGCCGGCCGGCCATCAGCTCGACATGAGCCGCTACCACATCATGAAGGCCGTGCTGGAGGGCGTGACGGACATGCGTCGGGTCAACTACGTGAACTCGGCTCTGCCGATTAACCGGAGCTGACGAGAGGTTGGCCGCAACATTGCATTTGCCCGGGTGTCCTCGCAGGGAGTAAGGTAGCTCCCGGAAGCGAGGCGCCGAAATGGCTCACACAAGAAAGAGAATGACGGGACGGTCGCCGTCGAGAACAGGCCAGACGCTGGTGGAGTTCGCGATACTCTTGCCGCTGCTGGTGCTGATCATCGCGGTGATCGTCGATTTCGGGTTCCTGTTCTACGATCACGTGGCGACCCAGGCAGCCTGCCGCGAGGGTGCCCGCGCGATGGTCCAGGCGCACTCCTCGGGGACTCCCATCTACGACCTGACGCAACTGAGGAACATCGTGAAGTCCTCCCACGGCTCGATCATGCCGATTCTCGACGCCGAGATTACCTTGGCGGAGACGCCCAGCTCGATGGAGTTCGGAGCCCCCGCCCGAACGGTACGCACCCTTACGGTGCATCACGTCCACCATTGGATCATGCCAGTCATGATCCCCTTCGGAGAGACGATCCTGATCAAGTCCCGCGTCAAGGCGTACTGCGTTCCAGGGCTATCCGGAATCTGACGTCATGACAGGTGGGGTCGAATTCCGCATGACAGGTCGAAGTTCCTGAACGATTGAGGTAAAGTTACCACACTCGGCCCGATGGGCTTTCGGTCTGGCCTCATCCGGGGCGCATGATCCACATCTTCTCTTGGCCCGATCTTTGCTTTACCAGTCTCTGCAAGCCAGCGTCTTAGTCGCCGGCACTCCCAACCGGTCGCACCAAGGAGGTCGCACCATGTACAGACGTCAAAACCGCGGCGGCGTGGCCATCGTCCTCTACGCCATCGCGATGTTCACCCTCATGCTCTGCATGGGCCTGGCTCTGGACGCGGGCTACCTCTACACCCAGAAGGGCATGGGTCAGCTCACCGAGGACATCATTGCCCTGATCGTCCTGGGGAGCACCGATCGCGCCCTTACCCACGATCAGCAGATCGCCTACATCGAGGATCAGGTCAACCGGCTGGAGGCGGCTAACGGCCTTCCCACGCCGTTCTACACGCGGCGCACCGAGTCCAACACCGAGGGCGACGTCGTGAAGCTCATCCTCAACGCGCCGAATCCGATCAAGACGATGATGATGAACCTGATCGGGATCGGGACCGTCAACGTCGGTCTCGAGGCAATCGCCGTCCGCGGGTTCATCAACAAGAAGATCAACCCCGATTGCCCTGGCAACCTGGGCCTCTTCGGCTGCGTCCGGTTGCAGGTGCAAGGGAATCCCTTGGTGGACAGCTACAAGTCCGGCCTGGGCAGCTACGCGAGCCAGGCCGTGAACCCGGGGTGCGGCAGCGGGTCCGGAAGTGGCTCTCACGGCGACGACGACGGCGGCCACGACGGCAGCGGCTCCGGCTCCCACGGCCACCTCAGCCAAGGCGGCCACGGCGGTCACGGCGAAAGCCTCTACGCCCGCCGCAACCTGCTCGGCATGAGCAATCGCCTGGTCGACCTGACCGGCAGCTTCTGCTACCACGGCGACACCCAGTCGAGCCTGGACACCGAAATCGTCGGCTCGGGACTCGTCGACGGCCGCGTCACCACGGAGTATTTCAACGGCGATAGCGACCTGGTCACCGACGGCGTCGTGATCGAAACAGTCGCTGACTTCAATCTGGACCCCGCAGTCGGCTCTGCCTCGGCGACCTCCAACGACAACGGCACCGTTGCCGGAGGCTTCGATGGCGATGCCTTGCTGCCTCCGAACTTCCAGCTCAAGCAGAGCGGCTCAAACAAGGAGATCCTCCTCACCGCAGGCAAGAAGTACTACTTCAAGGAGATCGACATGGCCGGGGCCTCGAAGCTCCGGATCATCGGGAACCCGGCTACGGCGGGCCCCGTCGAGATCACACTCGACGGCGATGCCAAGTTCAACGGCGACATCACCAGCGACATCCAGCCGATGCGACCGGGCTGGCTCAAGCTCACGGGCATCAATGGCTGTACCCAGTGCTGCGTAGGCTGTCAGTCCTCCGGCGTGGGCCACCGGGGCGGCCACGGCCATCACGATGCGATGCTGCCCGGCCTGAAGCGTCTCCTTGGCCAGGAGCCCACTCAGCTAGGCGCACTTCCCGGCCCCGGCTCTCAGTGGCGCCTCCTCGGAACCCTGGGCGTCATGCCCAATCCCGAAGTGCCGGCGTGGATGCGGCCCGGAGCACTCAACCTCGCTGACGGCGACGGCGACGATGACGGCGACGACGGGGGCGCCGGAGGCGGCTCCCACGACGGCCACGATGACGGCCTCCCCGGCGGTCACGCCGACGGCCACTACCACCACTCCGAGGCCGGCCCCTGCGACGACGGCCCTGGCCACAGCAACGGCTCGGCCCACAGCATCAAGTTCGCCGGCAACTCCACCGTCTTCATGGACATCTACGCCCCCGGCTACAACGTCAACACCAACGGTGTGAGCCAGTACCACGGCCGCATCATGGCTGAAGAGATCCAGCTCCAGGGCAACATCGGCTTCCACTACGACGAGGATCTGGGCGGCTGCGTCCAGGTCGTGGAGGCCGACACCGGCGACAGCGCCAAGGTCCACCTCATCAACTGAGCCCGGTCCGCGCGCCGCCGGAATCGCTCGGCGGCGCGCCACCTTCGCCCCCTTGACTGCTCCTCGCCAGCACGCGCTGTCCGTCGACGTCGAGGACTGGAACGAGGCCTTCGGTCGACAGGGTCTCCCCGCCTGCCTGCAAGGTTCCGAATCGCGCATCGAGCAGGCATCCGATCGCCTGCTCGAGTTGCTCGAGCGGCACCGGGCGAAGGCAACTTGCTTCGTACTCGGGACCGTCGCCTCCAGGACACCCGCGGTCGTCCGCAGAATCGCTGCCGCCGGCCACCGCGTCGGCTCCCACGGCTGGGAGCACCGATGCCTCGACGATTCCAACCCCGCGCTGCTCGCACGCCATCTGGCCGACAGCCGCAAGCTGCTCCAGGATCTCTCGGGCCAGCCAGTGCTCGGATTTCGCGCCCCCTGGTTCTCACTTCGAAGCCGCACCGCCTGGGCGCAGGCCGTCATCCAGGAGGCAGGCTTCACCTACGACAGCAGCCTCTTCCCCGTCTGGAACCCCTTCTACGGCGAATCCGGAGCCCCCCTCGAGGTCCATCGCCTCCCCGGCGGTCTCCTTGAAGTCCCGCCGTCCGCTGTAGAGCTGGGCCCGCTGCGGCTGCCGATCGCCGGTGGAATCTACTGGCGTCTGCTACCCTTCTCGTGGCTCAACTGGGGCATCGATCGCCTCGCCAGCCTGGGCCGTCCCGCCGTGCTCTACCTGCATCCATGGGAGCTCGATACCGGACAGCCGCGCGTCTGGATGGGGCCGATGTCCACCGCGATCCACTATCTGAACCTGTCGCGCACCGCCCGGGTCCTGGAGAGCATTCTCGGGCGATGGAGCTTCGCCCCGATCGAAGAGGTCTTCCCACAAGTGAACCCCGCCGCCTGACTTGAAGCTCTCCATCATCATCCCGGTCTTCAACGAGGTCCGGACCATCGAAGAGGTCGTGCGGCGGGCCGCGTCGTCGCCCGTCGAGATGGACCGCGAGATCATCGTGGTCGACGACGGCTCCACCGACGGCACGGCGGAGCTCCTCCACGGCCTCGAGCCCACTCTCCCCAACGGCAACGGCACTCGGGTCCTGGTCCGCTACGCCACCGCCAACGCCGGCAAGGGCAGCGCCATCCGCATGGGTCTCCAGGCGGCAACCGGTGACATCATCCTCTTCCAGGACGCGGATCTCGAGCTCGACCCCGCCGAGTACCCCAAGCTCCTGGAGCCCATCCTGGCGGGCAGAAGCAGGGTCGTCTATGGTCGGCGAAACTACTGGAGCGTGGCCGGAAGCCACTGGACCAGCCGCGTCGCCAACGGCGTCCTGGCTCTCCTCACCAGCGTCCTCTATGGCCAGGTCGTCGTCGACATGGAGACGGCCTACAAGGTCATGCGGCGCGACGCGATCGCACCCCTCAAGCTGGCCGCCCGCGGATTCGAGATCGAGCCGGAGCTGACCGCCAAGCTCCGCCGCGCGGGCGAGCACATCCTGGAAGTGCCGATCGACTACCGCCCCCGCACGGTGGCCGAGGGCAAGAAGATGCGATGGAAGGACGGCTTCATCGCCGTCAAGACGCTGCTGGCATGCCGCGTGGCGCCGCTTTCGGACTGCGTGGAGCGATCGACTCCAACAGCTCCTCGCGGCCTCCTGACCTGGGGGCGCCTGGCTGCGGGCGGGCTAGTCCTCGCGCTGGTGCTCCTGGGCCTGTTCCTGGGCATCTCCCACGCCTTCCAGGGCAGCCGACGCCTGGGAGAGCCGACCTTCAGCAGAGGAAGCGGCAGCCGCCAGGCGGATGTCCAGATGGACGTGCTGACGCTGGCCCGGGACGGCTCGTGCCGCTGGCAGCGCCGCCTGACCATCGACAACGCGAGCACCTCCACCGTTGTGGAAGTCCTCAGCAACTTCCCGGTCCTTGCCTGTTCGCCCTTCGTGGTCACCGACGAGGCCGACCGCATCCTTCGCTCCAGTGCCCGCCTGGAGAGCCGCGGCCTGCGTCTCTTCGTCAACCCGACCCCGCCGATCGCCACGGGCCAGACCCGGCGACTGACCATCGAGACCCTGGTCCGCGGCCTCCTGCGGACCCCCTACGACAGCTCCGGACGGCCCAGGCTGGAGTTGCGGGTCCGGCAGTTCGTCAGCCATGGCGCGAAGTCGTCGCTCTTGCTAAGGCTTCCGGAAGGCGTTGAGCCCGCCCAGGTCGCGCCGGCCGGCCTGCCGTGGGACCTGCTGGCCCGAACTCCCGGTGGCCTGACGGTCTGCTGGAACGACCTGAGCAGCCACGTCGCTGACGAGCTGGTGGGCGTGTCGCTGGACCTCGGCAGTACCGGCACGGTTCTGCCAGCGAACATCCCGGCAGCCCCGTCCACGCTCCTGGCCGCCGCCACCCTCGTTTTCCTGGCCGCGCTCTCGGTTCTCTGGGTCGCCTGGCGCGGCCCGCCCAGGCTCCACGAACCGGCTCTGCTCCTGGCGATGGCCATCCAGTTCTTCCTCTTCTTCCAGCCCATGCTGCTCGAGGACAACATGAGCTACCTGGCTTACGTGCGGAGCTGGTGGTTCGACGGCGACCTCGACATGCTGAACGACTACAAGCTCCACAATTCGTACGGCATCTACAGTCCCAATCCGCTGGAGCCGGTCGGGCCGACGGGGGCCTCGGTGCTGCTCGCTCCGTTCTTCCTGCTGGGGGTGGCGCTCAGGAACGCGCTGGCAGCCGCGGGCTGGAGCTATCCCGCCAACGGGTTTTCCTGGCCCTACGTGGCGGCTGTCGGGGCCGGTAGCTTCCTGTACGTCACGTGGGGGCTGCTACTGACGTACCGCATGGTCCGGGAGACGGTCGGCCCCAGGCTGGCGCTGGCCTCCACGCTGGCCGTCGGATTCGGCACCAACCTGATGCTGGTCACGAGCTTCTGGGATGCCAGCACCCACGCGCCGTCCTTCTTCCTGGTGACCGCTTTCCTGCGACTCTGGTGGACGACGCGCCTGGATCGCTCCGCATCCGGCTGGACGCTGCTTGGCCTGCTGGGAGGTCTGGCGGTGCAGACCCGCTACCAGAACTTCCCGTTCCTGGCGCTGCCGTTGATGGACAGCGCCTGGCTCGTCTGGAGCGAACGTGGGGCCCAAGCTCGGCACCGGCTCGGGATTGCGGCGCTGTACGGATACGCGGGAGGAGCGCTGCTGGGGCTGTCGGCCCAGCTTCTGCTCTGGACTCTGCTCGAGGGCCGGCCGTTCGTCGACAACTACGGAGTGACGAAGGACCGCTTCGGGAGGACGCTGTCGCGATTCGTGGGACTGCTTTTCGGCCGCAAGTCTTTCGGCGATACCGACGGGATCTTCGTGACGATGCCGCTGCTCGCGCCGGCCTGGCTCGCGTTGCTCCTGGGTTGGACTCGACTGGGGGCCCGGGAGCGCTGGCTAGCGCTGATGCTCGCCGCACAGCTCGCCATCGTCTCCTCCTACGAAGTCTACTGGGGCAAGCTGCTCTATGGCTCCGTTTACCTGGCCAACTGCGCGGCGATCACGGCTCTCGGGCTTGCACGAGCCCTGCAGTGGGTAGCTCGGGACCTGGGATACCGGAAGCTTGCTCTCGCGGCGCTCGTCCTCGCCTGCCTGGGGAACATGCGCTTCATGATCAAGCAGCAGGCCTTCGAGCAGATGCCCAGGCCGGAGAACACTTCGACGGCCGAGAAGCTCCGCCATCTCTGGTTCCTCTCGCCGGCCATCGAACCGGGCCACCTGCGGCTCAATTCCGGCGAGTTCGGCGCACCCGTGCGGGAGTTGCTCTGCCGGGGCGGAGACGCCGTGCCGATGGCGGCGGTCTCGGGAGCTGTCGCACTCGGAGCAGTGGCCCCGCTGCTTTTGCCAGGCGGGCTGCCCGCGCGGGGAATCGTCTGGCTGCTGGGGGCCTACCTGGGGGCCGTAGACTGGTCATGGTCCGCTGCCGCAAGAGTCCCGAGAGTCAAGACGTGGAGCCGCATTTCCTCGGTCGGGCACTCCGCCGTGCTGGACTATAGGCCGCTCTCGAGGCGCACGGGCCCGCGCCCGCTGGGACCGCCCGACAAGAGCACCTACGAGAGGGTCCAGTTCGTGAGCCACTTGCTGGGCGCCGAGGGAATCGAAAACGGGGAGCCCGTGGCCGACATCGTGCTGGAGCTGGAAGGCGGAGGAACCGAGAAAGTGACGTTGCGAGCCGGCGAGGACACCGCCGAAGGCGCGGCGCTGAGGCCTGAGACCCGGGGGAGCGTGCGCCACAACCTGCCCTTCGAGCAGATCGCCCACCAGTGGCGGACGCGAGACGGCTCCGCCAACTACTACTGGGCCTACTCGTTCGTCCGGGAACACAAGCTGGCCAGCCCGGCGATGGTCACGAAGCTCGAGGTCCTTCCCCTGCTGCGCGAGGGCTTCGTGGTCGTGCCGCTCGTGCTGCTGGCCGGCGGCCGTGGAAGAGCCGACGCAGTCCCTGGAAACGAGCGACCGGACGGCCGGTCGGGGGAGCATGCGGCGCCGGCGGGTGCGGGTCACTGAGAGGCCGTCATCCGACGCCCAGGAGCTCCTCCTTCAGCTCGACCCAGGCCTTGACGGGAATGCCGGCCCAGGTCGGCTCGCGGGGGACATGACACTCGCGGCACACCTGGGGGAGCGCTTCCCAGCGGCCGGTGAGAAACGCGCGGCGCAGCTCTGCTAGCGCGGGGCCGTTCCAGACCTCCTCGATGGTGCTGTGATTGAGATCCCCGACCGGCAAGCGGCCCTCGATATCGATACAGCACGGCACGGCCGTCCCGTTCCAGAGGATGGCCAGCCCGCTCCAAGGCGCCGGGCAACGGGTGGGCGGCCGGGGCGGCGCGGCATCGGGGGCGTCGAGCGCCAATCCGGCCCAGGTGTGGGGCGCGGCCAGCTCGAGATGGTCGAGCCCGGCTCCGCGCAATCGAGTGCGGGTGGCGTCCCAGACTGACTGCAGCTGGTCACCGGCGGTGCTCGAAAGGTCGACGACGCTCATGTACGTGTAGGGCGTCCGGGAGCTGCGCTCCCGCCTCAGCGCCAGAAAGTCGACGACGTTGCCGAGAACGCGCTCGAAGCTGGCGCCCCGGCGAATGCGTTCGTAAGTGGCAGCGTCTAGCCCGTCGAAGGAGATGCCGAGCCATTGGAGTCCACTCTCGATCAGCAGCTCGCCGCGGCGGCGATCGAGGAGCGTGCCGTTGGTGAACATGGCCGTGGGCAGCCCGGAGGCGCCTGCCAGCCGGATCATCTCGGGCACTCGCGGGTGGAGGAGCGATTCGCCGCCGAGGTGGAAGTAGACCAGCGGCTGGAACGATCGGGCCTCCGCGATGAGCTTCTCGACCAGGGCGAAGTCGATGCTGCCTCTCTCCCGCTCCAGCCCGATGCCGGTCGGGCAGTGGATGCACTTCAGATTGCAGCCGTTGGTCGGCTCGATCCAGAGGTGCGTCGGGGGGTAGCCGAGGCGCTCGCGCGCGCGAAGGAACCCCTCGGCGGCGCGCGCAAGGTGCCAGAACCGGTGGAGCTTGTCGGAGACGGAGCGCACGAGATGGGTGGTCGGAGTGCGACGTATAATACGCCAGGCCAGGCGGCCCGCGGCGCACTCCGGCGATCCGGACGGCCGCGGCGGCGCGGAGCTTCGCAGCCGGGCAAGCGTCCCGTGGCCTTGCGCGAGAGGAGCGTGCGGCGTGGCGGATTTCGGATTGCTGGTGGTCTGCATCCTGGTGAGCGTCTCGGCCCAGACGCTGTTGAAAATGGGTGTCGACGCCCTGGGCGGAGTCCACCTGGCCAAGGGCGTGGCGGAGATCTGGCGGACGTTCACGCACCCGATCATCATCGGGGGGTTCGTCTGCTACTTCCTCGGCAGCTACCTCTGGCTGGCGGTGCTTTCGCGTTTCCCGTTCAGCCGGGCAAATCTCTACTTCAGCTCCAATCACTTGCTGACGCTGGCCATCGCGATCTTCTGGTTCGGCGACAAGTTCACGACGGCCAACATGGTGGGGGCGCTGATGGTCATCGGTGGGCTTTATCTGGTCTCGCTGAGGTGAGTGCCCGGCGCAGAGTCGTCGTCCTCGTGAACGACTTCGGTCCGCCGTGGGACGAGGCCGGGAAGAACAACGCCCGCGAGGCAGCGCGCAGGCTCGCGCGGCGCCACGACGTCGTCTGTCTGGGACTGGGCGAGAGGGACGCAGAGGAGACGATCGACGGCCTGAGGGTGATTCGGAGCGCCAGCCCGCTCTACCGGAGTCGCTGGAAGCGGCTCTTGTACGCGCTCGGCTATGCCCGCCTGATTTGCCGGGCGCGCGGGCTCTTAGGTGGCTTTCGACCCGAGCGTATTGTTTGCTTCTGGGAAACGGCGACCACGGCCTTGCCCGCGGCGTGGCTTCGATCCGTGCTGGCGCCCGAGGCGCGGCTCATCCAGGTGGTCTGGACTGATTCGTATGCGCTGCAGGCGGCGCCGGCGGGTATCTGGCTGACGGAGCACCTTCCTAACCTGCTGTTCAATGGCGAGCTGGCCACAGGCATTGCGATTCGACGGGTCGATTGTGTCGTGGCGACCAGCCGCTACCTGGCGGGGCGGATGCGAGCGGCGGGGGCGCGGCAAGTTTTCGCGGGGGGGCACGGGGTCGATCTCGAGCGGTTCGCGCCGGTAGACTCGGGCCCACGGTCCGAGGGTCCTCCGGTGGTGGGCTACCTGGGCCACGCGACTCATGCGAAGGGGCTGGAGGTGTTGCTGGAAGCCGCCGGGCCGCTCGCGGAGCGAGGGGAGCTCGAGCTGCGACTGGCGCTGAGCGACTCCCCCGAGGCCGAGGCGCTGCGGCGGAGCGTGGGGCGAGGCGTGCGGATCGAAGGCTATTGCGATGCCAGGGCGTTTTTCCGCGGCTGCGACCTGCTGGTGTTCCCGCGCGTCTCCTCGTACGGAACGGCGAGCTACCCGAACGCGATCCTCGAGGCGATGGCATGCGGGCGGTGCGTGCTCACGACGCGACAGCCGGCGATCGAGGAGCTGGTGCGGGACGGCGAGACCGGGGCCTTGGTGCCGCCGGGCGATGCGGGGGCACTGCGGCAGGCCATCTCGGAGCTGCTGAGGGACGCCGCGCGGCGCGAGGGAATGGGTGCTGCCGCTCGGGAGTGGGTGGCCCGGGAGCTCGGCTGGGAGCAGGCGTTGCAGCCCCTCGAGACGGCACTGGAGCAGGACGGATGAGCGGCCGAGTGCTCTGCGTCGCGCGCGAACAGGAGGCGATGCTCGACTGCCTGCGGCGCCACGGACGGCGCAGCATGCGGTTCCTGCACGTCGACCGGCACTGCGACATGCGGGGATGGGTCGTGGACCGGGCGGGGCGTCGGGGCGGCTGGCTCCACGGAAGCGGTGCGGTCGACAGCGGCAACGTGCTGGCCCACGCCGTGGCGGAGGGATGGATCGAGAGAGTCGACTGGCTGCACGAACCGGACGCGGGGCGCGAGGACGACCTGGGCACGTTCCTGACGGTCGAGGAATCGGGCCGGTGGCCCTGGCGGCTCATGGGGGGCAGCCGACCAAGCGAGTGGCGCCCGTTCGAGCTTTCGGAGTGGAACGACCCGTCGGCTCTGAATCGATGGTCGGGCGAAGGGCTGGGGCTCGACTGGGACCATTTCGCGCCGTTTCCGTGTTCGGAGCGGGCGGCGCGCCGGAGGATGCAGGAGTTTCTGGACGCTTTGCCGCGCCCGTGGCCGGAGCTGGTCTTCCTGTGCGCTTCCCCCGGCTACGCTTCGGCGCACCTCGGGCTCTTCGACGAGCTGGTCCGGGCCGTGCACTCGCTGCAGGGAGGGAAGCTGGAGCGGGAGGAGAGTGTCTGGGGGGGGCCCTGCGGTGCGCACGCTCTCGGCCGGGCGCTGACGGCCACGCGCAACCTTGCACGAGCGGCGGCGGTCGGTTGCAAACGGCTCGCCCTCGGGCCTGGTTGAGTCTTTCCATTCTGCGGGCCAGAGTGCGAAGATGGGCCACTCGACGGAGGTGCTCGTGACTACACGAACGACGCTGGTGAAGAACGCCCTGCTCGTGGCGACGCTGGACGACGCGGCGCGGACGGTGGCGGGCGGTGACGTCTACATCGAAGGCAACCGGATCGTCGAGGTCGGCAAATCGCTGTCGCGACCGGCGGACCGCATCGTGGACGCGGCGGGGTGCGTGGTCTTGCCGGGATTCGTCAACTGTCACCACCACATGTTCCAGACGCTGACGCGCGCGCTCCCGGCGGTCCAGGACGAGGCGCTCTTCGGCTGGCTCACGCACCTTTACACGGTCTGGCAGAACCTGACACCGGAGGCTGTCGAGATCGGGGCGATGGTGGGAATGGGAGAGCTCCTGCTGACGGGGTGCACGAC